>NZ_JACJRE010000104.1 GCF_014697075.1 Tolypothrix sp. FACHB-123
GAGAAAAAGGCAACTATAGTACAAAACGTATTAAATTTAACTCTAATGACTCTGGTTAAATTTCCGTTACATACTTATAAATTTTCCTGCCCACCTACTTATCTAATACTCGCACTGACCAAGTAGATGCACAATCTGCCATATTTGCGCTTTGGGTCGATTCGCTCCAACTGCTGACCCAATTGAGTTTCCAATCTTGTAATACCTCTATTAGTTGATTTAATTCAACATAATTAACTTCACTGTTTTGCTGTATCAAAGACAAATACAACAAGCTCTCTTCTAACAATACTGGAACTATTTCGCCCTTTGCACTATTTTTTACCCAAGATTTGAGCCTTGCTAAACAGGCTGCCAATTCCCCTAATTGCTGTGGCTGGGTTAGATGTAAAAAACTAGTTTCAATTGCACTCCAGTTAGGCATTACAATCCTCCTAGCAATTGCTTGGTAATTTGGCTGACTTGTTAAAGAATCTGTGGTGACTGTACGATCATAAAACAATGTTGAATATAAGGATTAGGAAGTAGACAATAACAGTTCAAGGGTACAGTCTGTAGCTTCAAAAATTCTCTACACCATATACTCCTTCCACTAGAATCTCACAGGTCTAAACTTAATGAACTTGTCATCTGGTGATAATTCCCACTTTTTCCTTGATACTAATAGTTGCACTTGACTCTTGTTTTTGTCAACTAAAGATTGCATAATATGGCTAGCCAAGAACAGATGGAAGAGGTTGTAATGTTACCACTAACTGAAGTGGGATCTATTAGATGGACAAAGGAGCGCGGGCAGAAAATGCGCTCACTGCGTGGTGATATGCCATTAGTAACTTTATCTAAAAAGCTTGCTGAATATGATGTAGATATGTCTCGGCAATATTTGAACCGGATGGAAACATTCACAGAGGTCAAAAGTGCTTCCCCAGAACTTGTTACTGGCTTATGTAAAGTATTTGGCTGTACCTTGGCTGAATTACTGTGTTTAACAGAAACCAAAATTGTGCAATTAGGGGTTGACAAGTGCAACTAAAAGTTGCACTATATTGTTAAGGAGAGCAAGAAGAAGTCAGGAGTCAGAATACAGGAGTCAGAAGTCAGGAGTCAGAATCAATCAGTTGGGGATTCAAACCTGCGACTGATTGAACGCAAGTGCGTCTTTATGAGGGAGAAGAGAAGGCTTTACGCTGCGCTAACGGCAGTTCCTTTAAGCGGAGGAACCCCGCCAACTGACTGCCGAACCAGTCGGACAGAATACAAGCAAGAGAATTCTGGCTCCTGACTCCTGAATTCTGTTTAGATACCCACAAAACCCAATGCCACCGGGACTAGCAGCCGGAAGCCAAACTTGTAATGCTCAAGCCGCCGGAGATGATTCCGATGACCTAACTAAGTCTAAAAAATTGGTTATTTATCGAATATACGTCCATAATTCCAAGATTTGTACAGCTTCGCTGATTCTGTTGTGAGAGCGTTTTGTCATTTGTACAGCGCTCTTTTGTGCTTCAAAAACAAAGGCGATCGCCTGCCTGAGAAACATTGCGATCGCCTTTTATCCAAATTTACTGGAGATTTTCATTATGACCCATACAACGCATACACAGCAAGCAATTTTCGCTTCTTTTGCTGTTGATGAGCAAACTCTAGCTCAAGCAGAACTAGAGCAGAACATCACACAACAGGGTGAAGCTTTAGCACCCGAAGAATTCACCATTGTCGAAATCACCTGCTACGACTATGAAATTTACGTTGGCGATAAACTGATAGCTAGCATCACCTACGATCATGACGACTTCGTGACCCAACGCTGGGTAGTGATCGTGAACTCAGTTGAAGAACATCGTGCAAACAGCTGGGCCAAGTGCCACAACCACATTGCTTGGCACTACAGACAAGGCACACTGCCAGTACAAAAGCAAAAAATACCAGCTACTACCACTGGTAACGAAGTGATGGTACAAATTGCCTTGGAATGTGAGAAGTTTGGCTTTGAACTACTTGATGATGGCATTTACAACAACGACAAAAAGCTAGGCTCGGCAGGATGTACTGACGGTCGCTGGTGGGTGAAAAGAGCGTCATCAGAACATCAGCAGCAAGTGAAGAGTGATTCTGCATTCGATGCCGTGTGGTCATTGTCGATGGTCGAAGTATTGCCTAGTCTCGAAACCAGTTCTTGCGAGGAATTGTTGGATAAACCATTTGATCAACTGACGGCTGACGAGTGGCGAAGGCTGATGGAGTATCAAGTAGTTTCAGGTAGCACAGAATTAGCAGCGGCGTAAAATTAAAGGTGGGGACTATCAGTTCCCACCGATACCTTTGACAAACTTTCAACGTAGGTTTAGAGGATATTCTCATGCTACTGTGTAGTGGAAACTGTCAATTAATATAGTTTCAGCAATTAAAGAAAACAGTCTCATGTTCCAACCTTTAGCAGAACCAATTAGCTTTGAAGAGTTCATTGAATGGAAGCCAGAAAACGGTAGATATGAATTGCATAAAGGAGTAATTGTTGAAATGCAGCCGACAGGAGAACATGAGTTAGTCAGAGCATTTTTAATTAGAGAACTCAATTATGAAATTCGTCGTTTTAATCTTGCTTATTCGATTCCAACTCAAGCATTAGTCAAATCAGTTGATAAAAAATCTGGTTATATTCCCGATGTACTGGTATTGAATCTACCTAACTTGGTTAATGAACCACTTTGGAAAAAATCGTCAACAGTTACTCAAGCAGCATCAATTCCATTAGCAGTAGAAGTTGTCAGCACTAATTGGCGGGATGATTATTTTCTGAAATTTGGTGAGTACGAAGAAATAGGCATACCTGAATATTGGATTGTTGACTATGCTGCTTTTGGTGGTAGGCGCTTTATTGGCAATCCCAAACAGCCGACAATATCAATTTATGTTTTAGTTGATGGTGAATACCAAGTTACTCAATTTCGGGGTAGCGACAAACTTCAATCACCAACTTTTCCTGAACTAAGTTTAACTGCTTTCCAAGTGTTTCAGGCTGCTTTAGTAGAGCAGTAATCAAAACTCAAGCTAGCCACCCTTTGCCTCAATCCCTGGTGTAAGCACATCAAGCACTGAATCCAGGGTTACTGTACGGTTTCTTCTTTGTGCTGTGTTCTAAATCTCTAAGCTGGTTTCTTCAGCTTTTCACGGTATGCCTGTTGAATAGCAAAAAACTCGTGAACTTCAGCAGATGTCAGTCGCTTCACTCTCGTGTACGCTCGAATCGGCTGCAACATTCCGTGCAAGCTGCAATGCGAATCGCTGGCTTTTCTGTAAACGTAACCAGTACTCATGCCAGGAATGCGGAAATAATCGCCAGTGCTTAGTTCTTGAAAAGTCATAAATTTGACTTCAGTTACACATCTTACATATATTACAACAGTTTTCAGCTTGGGGGAATACTTTTTACAAAATGCTGAAGTGACCGTTTTGAAATAAGCATTTCAAGAAGAAAAAATTTCCTACAAATAAAAAGTTTGTAGGGTTCCTATTTATTACGAAAGTTATAATTCAAAAATTCTCAGCGAAGAATTAATTTAAAGCAAGACGAATAAGACACGTACTCACACTAAAAATCTCTGCAATAAACGTGAGAGAAACTTTAAGAGGTTGAAAAACTAATGGATATCAAGACTATTGCTGTCACCTATCACAGAAAATTTAACTTAGGTGACTATGAATCGTTGGAATTGGGTTGCTCATTATGGGCACAAATCGACCCAGAAGAAGATGCAGACGGCGTAACACAATTTTTATATCAGCAAGCCAAAGCCTCTGTTAAAGAAGCTGCAAGACCTGTAATTCAAGAATCACTTCACCAGATGAATAAAGTCAGGATGCAGCGACAATCAACTAAAGCTCAAACTGAAACTGAACTGGATAATTTCTAATTATGCCTGAGATAAAGCTCGGATTAGGTAATCCGCCACAGCCAATTTATCTATATGTGAAGAAATTAGAGGTTGATGGTCGGATTTATGCTTGGTATAACTGCGAGATTGAACAAGACAAAAAGATTCCTGTCAGCCAAAGAGCATTAACAGGTTATGTATCAGAGCTAAGACTAACAGATAAGGATTTCAAAGGCAAGGACAATTTAAAATTAGATATTGTTGTCCAAGCTGATGAAATTTATATCGTCCGCAGTGGCATTGAAACCAACTTTGCCAAATCATTCTTATTAGCTGCATCCCTTGTTCAAGATTTTACTCAGCCTTTAATCATTGTTGCTACCCCTGGTGATGAAAATGCAGTTTTCTGCAATCTTTATAACGCTTTAACTAAAACCCGTATTCGTCGAGAATGGAATCCAAACGCTGATTGGACAACAATTATTCGTGATGTTCAATCAAAGTTAACTCCAACTCCAGATTCAGTCGATTATGCTCAATCTGCACAACCGCAATCAAATCCAAAGCAAACTGCTGTAGCATCTGCAATACATTCCCAAGATTTGCGAGTCAAACAAATTCGGATTTTACTTAATTATCCACTTGATTTAATCAAGGAATGGTTACATTTTCAAGATGTTAGTAGTCCCAGCGAGCTTCATCACAGTAAAGTTGATGAGCTTGTAAAAACCATGTGCATTGCTTGGGCAGACAATAAGTTTGACCATCCCAATCATGCTGCCAATTCCTATCAAAAGTACGTTGTGAATGCTGTAGTTGATGGTGTGGATGAAATACAAGCGATTAAGGGATGGATGCAGCAAGTTCAAGAATCAGTTGTTGTATAATTTCAGCGAAAATCTGAAAAAACTAGAAAAAATAAATTCCCACACACTAGAGGCTTGTAAAGCAGGCATGGCAATAGTTATAGTTAATGAAACAGACCACAATTGAAGCTCTAAGCTCTGCTTTTGAACAACTACAAGATTTAATTGGACAGTTGTATACAGCAGCCCAAGTCGCATTAGATAATGATGACTTTTCAGACGCTAGTTTACTTCAAAGTAGAGCAGATAGACTTTATGAAGAAGCAGAACAGTTAGATGTGATAATTTCAGAAATGGGTGGCTAATGAAGACTATAGAACAGCTAAAGACTCGGATTAAAGAGCTTGGACATCTTGCGGCTGACTGTAGCCGGAAAGCTGTAGAACTTAAGCACTCAGATCAGCACCAAAGTAAAGATTTGATGCGGCAAGCTTACGAAGCTAGTAAACGCTGCCAAATTCTGATTCAAGAACTAAATCGACAGCAAAATTGACACAAAAATTTGGTAGCCATACATACAGAGAGTTTTGCTACAATGCGCTCTTTGCTGAAAGCAACTTACCACAATCTATCAATCATCGAGCGCTTTGTTAATCACAGAGCGCTTCTTTATATCAGATATAAATCATGAATGAACAAACTCTAGATAAAGCACTGTACTTAGACAGTAGAGCCAGAGAATCTGTATATGAGGAATTAGAGAGAGTCTTTAATTCACCAAAACAGAATTCAGGAGTCAGGAGCCAGAATTCAGAATGAATTGTGTGCGACTAGCGGATGGATAAAGAGGTTTAAGATCCCCACTAAATCGTTCGCGTAGCGTCTCTGAAAGAGAATATTTAGTGGTTTTCAATCTGTGGGGGATTCAGACCCGCCACTGATTGATTCTGACTCCTGAATTCTGACTTCTGAATTCTTCTTCACTAGTAGATTTTCAAGAGCATAACCCACGAGTTTATCAATTCTTATGTGAGCGCAAACGGGATTTGAGTTTGGCAGATGCAATACAGGCGCTTGCACAAACTTTGGAAGTTTTAAACCCAAATCAAGACAAATTTGGGTGATTTACTGCATTATCTGGGTAAGGCAATGGGTTGTCTTGAGCCATTTGTTGAGGTCAAGCTAGACAAACCGAAAAACTAGGCACTCAGTGATTCTGGCTTTGTATCAGCTATTTCCAAAACCCGATGCAACCAGTTTTGGGTCTTTTTCTGTGCGACCCGCTTTTGTTCAGCATCAGACCACATCTCGTCCCAATGGAATAACCAATTACTCATTAAACGCGCTAAATCAACTAACTCACAAGCCCTGTCAATGTCATCGGCTTTCACCATGTCAGGCACAGTCCACTCGATAAAGTAACGACTTTCTTTTACCAAATTTAGCATCAAATCCTTCGATGACTCCCCAGCCCATAAAGAATGAATTTGCGATAAGTGATTTGCCAAGTGATGCAAGCGAGTGGAAACATCATCTTGGATAAAAATTTGCTGTTGTGGTGTCATTTCAATCATAAGTTTCCCAAGAACTCAATAATGATTTGAGCAACTCTTTCTCTAATATTAGAGTCTAAAATTTCCATTGAGCGATTTTGGCGAGGACGCAGATTAACCATAGATTCGCATATAATCCTCCCAGTCACTGGCATGAAACTAGCAGCCCAAATATCCTGCTGTCTACTACCATCATCCAACAGCACTTGTTCACAATCAACGTGTAGCTCACCGCCGCCAACTAATACTCTACGCTCAATATCTACTGCTGTTTTAATATAGAACTTGTGTTCTATGAGCATTTGTTCAAGTTGTTCACTTGTAGCGCGATTGCGTAACAACAGAATCATTCTCTGGAACACCCCTGTATGTTATCAAAGCTCATAGTCAGAGCGCTCGCTTTCTTGTAGCCAGCTTAAAATAGTTAGCGCTAACTCCCAGGATTTGTTTCTATCCCAATGAGGCAGATGATTAAGGATGCGTCCAGTAATTAATTCTGGGCTTTCTAAATCTCCACTGCGAGCCGCAACCGCATCTTTAATCAATCTTCCCAGTGTAGCAGCTTGATTCCCCTGGTAATCAGGTTGTCTTTTAATTTCGTCAATTATCCAGTCGGGAACTGTGATAGTTTTATATCCTGGCTTTGGCATACATAGCAGAGAAATAGTTTTCTGATAGTACGGCAAATTACGTCATAGTTGCAAATTTTATACGGTATGGTACGGTAAAATAAGAAAATCATCCCACAAAGCTTCACCGAATTTTAGATTTTGGATTGTTGGCTTAGCCTCTGTGTCAGGAGAATATTCAAAGTTTAAAATCGCGCATTGGTCTATTAGCGCAGCATTGCCAAAGGCTAGCAAGCAAATTTATTCGGGAATCAATCTAACATCCGGGCATCCAAAATCCAAAATTGATTCACAAATAGTAGGAGCAATTGTCTATGGTAACTATTAGTATTAATCCCATACATCCTAAAGATTTTAAAAAGATTCATAAGTTTTCGATTTACCAAATGAGCAAATTATCGGGTTATTCAGTTGAAACATTAAAAAACTGGTTAGCTGATGAAAATAGTTCCAGATTTGTGGAACCTAAGCCATATGTACTGAACCACTTCGGAGCTATCCATAAAATATTAGCTTTAGCTTAGTGTTGGAGAAACACAAAGATGTTACACAAACACTACCCGCAATATTGCGGTTTTTTTATGATTGATATCAGCACTTCCGGAAATGAATCGGAAGTTCATCGAAAGTCAATCGAAAGTTAAAGGAGAGAAAGTATTGCAACTGAAAGGTTCTTGCTCTGTTGAAGAAGTTCTCACAAGACAACAAGCAGCTCTGAGATTGAAACCACAAATTAGCGAAAGGCAGTTAAGAACATATCTAGATTTAGCTTCTTTATATCTCCCAAGTTTTGCTGAATTCAGAGATGAAGAAAATGGTGGATTAAATCGCCATGTCAAATTGACTAATTGGCATCTACCAGTTCTGCAACAAATTAGGACTTGCGTTTTACTGAAGGGTTTAATCAAAACCGCAGTCGAGTTAAAACAACACCCAGAAAAATTTACAGGAGTTTAGATAATGACTATCAAAGAATATGCAGAATCTATTGGTATAAAGCCGGGTAAGTTAGTTGACGAGTTCCGCAAAAATTTCCCAGGCCAAACTTGGACAATCAATTCCCAACTCCCCGAAGAATTTCTGGCGGCTCATTCAAAAGTCAAACAAGACCAAAAGCCGGACTCGCAACCATTCAATGGCATGGGAGAAGCCACAATTACAAAGGCTGACGAGGCAATTCAACAAGCGTCATACAAGCTAACGGCAGCAGATAAACAGACGATATCAGGAGCGATCGCGGTTCAAAACGAACAATCGAAAATCTTGGGTGCTTCTACTGGGGTAACAGGCGCATTGTTATTCATGGAATCCTTGATTGCAGCTAAAGGAACTGTGCTAGATGCTTTTGCCGAGCAATCTCTGGTTGAGGTGGACAATCAAATAGCGGAGATTGATCAGAGCTTAATTAACCTAGCCGAAGAAGCCTCAACAAGATTGGGGGAGTCCATCCAAAAAAAAGAACAACTCAAACAGCGACTGAACCTTTTGAGAGAACGAGTCAGCTCAATGGGGACACAGATTCGCTTCTAGAAGCTTATTCAACAGTAGCACTTGCTCTACAACTACATCAGGAGACTGTCGCTACTGTTGCTCAAATACAACTACTGCAAGAAATCTTAAAATCCCAAAGGAATTTGACGGTTATGGATATTCTCAGTACAAGTTTATTTGCTAGTTCAGTTTTAGGTGCTCTGGGTGGTAGTAGCTATCTCTTTGGATGTGCGATCGCTACTGGGGTACTTTCTGCTGGATTGCTCCCAGCGTTAGGAATAGTTGTTGGCGCAGGTTTTGCAATTTTGGGGCGTGTTTCAAAATGAGCCAAAAACTCGTGGAAGCATTGCAGAAATTAGCAATTAGCCCAGTCAAACCAATTCGCAATTATGAATTCGCAATTCGCAATTAATACTGTCTGTTTTTTTGTTCATAGTTGAAATTAAAAGCTTGTAAAAACAATGAATCAATTGAAACTTTTGTTCATAATTGCGAATTGCGAACTGCGAATTGCGAATTGTTCGTCTGCCATGACTTTGGGTTTAACTGCTGGCATATCGGTAAAATTGATCGGGGAAAAATCATGAGTATCAGTGCTAATAAATACCTTGGACAAGCAATACTGGGTTTTATAGGAATCACCTTAATTGCATCACCCCTATTCCTCAAACTCCCATCCCAATTTCAATCATTTAACGCTACCGCAAGGATTGAACAGAGCGAAGATGTAGAGCGCTCACGCATCGAGCAACGCCAGCTAACAGCTTTAAAGTTAGCTCAAACCCAAGTCATGCCCAACACTCAAAAACTGAAAATCCGGCAGTACATTGATAATCCAAAACGAGATCCGCGCCCAGAAACTACAGGTTGGTTAGAGTCGGAAGTGATTTATGTTTATGACTCTGCTGGTGCTTGCATTGGGCGGATTTCTGCTCGGCAATGGCAATGGAAATACTACTACAAAAATGCTTGTACTGATGCACCGGGCTAGTCGTGTGTCACACAAACTTCGCGTGGTGACGGGCTGGGGAGGCTGGGGAAGCTGGGGAGGCAAGAGAGTCATTGAACAATAACTCTTTTCTCCCCCAGCACCCTCAGCTACCCCAGCTCCCCCAGCTTGCCCTCGCCTAATAATTTCGGGTTAATGGAGAAATTAAGAACATGGATACTCAGAAAAATTCATCTTCTGAGCAAGCAACCGAAAAGCAGACTCAGAAAAGGAAGGGAGTTTCTGATTACATAGAAATCTTAGCTGGATGGATTGTTGATATTATCTCCATCCCCGTGTCTTTCGTATCCCATATCCTGGCACAGTTTGTTACCCCTGGTTCTGGCGGTACAAAAATCATTGGCGCACTGGGCTTTTTCATCGGCTCTTTACTCAGTACTGATGGCATTTGGCAGACAATGTTTGGTGGCATCCCTCTGCTGCCGTGGTTTGAGCAAAATTGGATTGGGTGGATTGGTTGGCTAACACTACCTTTCAACCCATTATTCTGGTTATCTTTTGGCATATCTGCATTAGTCCAAGTAATGCAAGCTCGAACGTTAAGAGGTAAACGTCCAGAAGAAGCGAAAACCGAGTTTGAATATTCCAAGCAGTTTACATTAGGTGGTAAACCTAGTGGCACCATTGACCTAACACAGGCATTGTGGCGGGATTACAAGGTTGCTGGGATGAAAGAACGACACACAGGCGGTGCAGTTGCTTTGTTCTTTTGGATTTTTGATTTGACAACCACTTTTGTTGGACGCAACCCTTTTGCTTTCACCAATCCCAGCACTATCCTTGCCTGCCTTGTCTACAACTTAAGCTCAATGATGGCTGGCGAAATTGGCTACACCATCTGGAAATTAACCAAGAGTTAACAACTGAGTGAAGAAGCTATGGATTTTATCAATTATCAGCCAGACCCTGCATCTCATCAAAACCAGACTCATCAAGAAAACCAAGTACCATCTTTAACTACGCTAGAAACTGCTCGACTCAGAGAAGATTATCCTTCTATTGAACACCTGGAAGCGGGAAATGTTGCGGCTTGGTTAGTTGAACGTACCGATCAGCTATTAGTCAGAGCCAAAGATGAGCGAGCCGGGATGAACCTCTCGAAACTCATCACTCTTGCTGGTGGGGCAATTGGAGCAGTTTGTTATGCTACCAGTCCTCTGGCACCCATCGGTGCGTTAATTGCCAGTGCTGGGTATGTTTGGGCGGTTGCAGCTGATATGAATGCTTCCCATCAGTTTGCCCCCATACCTTTTATTAGAGGTAACTTCTTTGAGTTTTTATCAGCAATGGGTGATAGTCAAGCCAGAGAAGAATGGTTCTCAAATCAAAACGAATTTGTTGACTTGATGCATCACTTGGAACCCTGCGAGCGTTATGAATTTGCCATGCTCAGGCAGCACACCCATACTTTAACTGAGTTTATTAATATTGTGGAACCGGGGAAACGCTTTTACGCTTACCGATATCTGCTTGATTGCTTTGTTAATTTTCGCGGTGTTTTCCCCACGTTTGACCAACTCAATCAGCATCTTGCCAAAGTGTCAGTTGATCCTAGAGTTAACTATCACCATGTTCAAGCTATTCAACAAATACGCCCACCACAATTAGAAGCACCTCAAATTAACTTACCGCCTCCGCCTATTGCTCACTTACCTTTAGCTGCACCGACAACTGATTTACCGCTTGGTATTCCTTGCTCACCAACTTCAGAAACTAACACATACATTGATGAATACAGTCCCCAAGCTCCGCAAACACTTGATGTAATTGAAAAGATGTCACAACGGATTTCTAACCATTTAATCATAGGTATTCCTGGGGCTGGCAAAGGTTTGCTTGTCAGTAATGCTTTGCGGCGAATTAAACAATTGCACCCGCAGACGACAATTTTTTACATCGACCCCAAAAACGACCCAAAGGAGACTGGTTATTTCTCTGGTTGTGTAGATGTCCTCAAACGGGCTTCTACTCCATCGATGACTCCTGTTGAAATTGTCAGTTGGTTTCAAAATTGTATTCGGGAATTTGATTCCCTCAGGGGTGACAAGTTACTGGCTTTTGATGAAGGGACGCAGATTGGCAGTCAGTTCAAGATTGCTAAACAACTCGATTGGCTCAAAGGCAAATTGACCAGTTATACTTCCTGCGGTGACTCTGCGGGGATTAGAGTTTGGATTTTAGCCCAGAATCCCCATACTGAGGATTTAGGCATTAGTGGCGGATTGCGATCGCAATTTACTCCCTTAGCGATTGTTTCTGCTGTGAATATTGCCGCTTACAGTGCGATGATTTCCACTGGTTTTATCCCCAGTTCTCAGAAAATCAGTGATGCCAAACTTCAGGAGTTCATTGATGCTTCACCTGTAAACCGAGCAGTTTATCATGGTGGATTAAATAATTGGTTTGCAATGCCCAAGCTAGAAAATCATTCTGGCTATGACCGTGATTCCAGAACTTATATTGAGGGTTTCCAACCACCCTCACCAGGAGAATTCATCAGTTCTGATATCGACACTATCAAGAGACTGGAGTCAAGTTTTAGACGAGGTGAAATTCCAGCTAGAAACAACAACTTTACTCTCTCAGAATTAGCCAGTTTCGTGTTAGAGATAATTCAATCGGCTAAAAGCTATCCCATTAGTCTGGAAGCTATTAGAAAGTCTCGAAGATGGGAAAATAATCCACCTAATAAGCATCTGCTATTGACAGCTATTGCTGAATTAATTTCTCTACAGAAAATAAATGGTAATGAAGAGTCAGGATATACTATTACTGATTAAATTATCGTATGGAACAGATTGAAATCAACCCTTAAACCCCTGTTTTCACCTGTTCCCGTGTTCCGACGGAACACGGGAACATCAGTATCTACAATGTTCCTAGCGTTCCCTAGTCTGTTCCACTGGAACAGCCAGGAACAAAGACCGAACAGCACTCTTATTAAAATCACAAGTGTTTTTTTGATTAATTGTCCCGTCAGAGGTATTGTAAATCATTATTAGCGAGCTAAAATTAATAAAAGTATTGCGATTTATATTTCGGGTTAAAATAAAATACAAGTCATCTACATAGAAAATATTTCTATGTTTTTAAATTGTTATGACTACAATTACTATTAACTTTAACAATGTGGTCAAAATGACCAATGAGCAATTTTACCAACTATGTCTTGACAATCCAGATATTAAATTTGAACGCAATGCCAAAGGAGAATTGATTGTCATGCCACCTACTGGCGGAGAAACCGGAAACTGCAATTCAGAAATCAATGCAGAATTTGTTATTTGGAACCGCCAAAAAAAGCTGGGTAAAGTATTTGATTCTTCCACTTGTTTTCAACTACCCAATGGCTCTGACCGCTCCCCTGATGTTTCTTGGATACAACTATCTCGATGGAACTCACTTACACCCGAACAGTGTGAAAAATTTCCTCCCATTGCTCCAGATTTTGTATTAGAGTTGATGTCCCCATCAGATAATTTAAAATCCACACAAGAGAAAATGCTCGAATATATGGATGCCGGAGTCAAATTAAGCTGGCTCATTGAGCGAAAAAATAAACTTGTGGAAATCTACCGTATTGGACAATCAAAAGAAGTACTTGTGGCACCTGCAACTTTATCAGGAGAAGATGTGTTACCAGGTTTTATTTTGAATTTAAATATTGTTTGGTGATATTTAACACTAGCCAATTCATACCTCTACGAAGAAGATAATTATTTTTGATTTGCGTGACGTACTCCACACACTCCCCTTCGGGTCAGATGTGGGGCTTCTTTTTGATTTGCCTAAAAACTTGAGATTAGCTAAACTCATGCAATAGATTCAGTAGTTCAATTTCCTTGACTGGTTTAGCTTCTGGGTCTTCAAGTTTGGTTTCACTTCTGATTGAGTTCCGGAAGCCAATCGGAACTAAAAGCGCAATTTTTGAATGAGGTGAGTTGCTCCCCACTGCAACAAGGATTGAGACATCTGGAAACATCTGTCAAAATTGGTTAATTCTGTAAGCTTTCGGTGTCATCCCTGTAAGTTGTCGAAACTGTTTGCTCAAATGACTATGACCTTTTTTGAATTCAAAATGCAAAATTCAAAATGAATAATAAAAATAATTTTGAATTAATTTTGGGTTTCAAGCCCCCGCTAAATGTCTTTAATTTTGAATTGGAGCGAAGCGACTTGACTGCTGAATCCACACATCACAGCAATTTCCATAATCGATTGATCGCTATGTTTATGCGCGATCGCAAATTGCCCAACTGGTAGCAGGATAGGAGACTTCTAAGTCAAAAAATATTCCATCTTTGTATAAGTCATAGTTCGTTTTAAGGAAAATGGCACTAAGAAAACGTGAAACCTAGTCAGGGCAAGGTTTAGAGGGTAGGGTGTCGGGTATAGGGAAAAAATCAAGAAAATTAAAAACAAGTGCGAACATGAATAAACTTCTTTGCTACGCAACGCGCTTTGCGAACGCCACTACACCCTACACCCAAAAGCCTTATGAATATTGGATTTGCTGATATCTTAGTGCCATTCCGCTTTAAGGATACGAGTATTGCAAAGCACTACAGCAAATCCGCAGAGTATTTTGAATTTTAAATTCCTCGGAGGGGTTGACATTGTGGACTAGTACATTTAACCTAGTAGTTAATTAACTGCGCGGTTAAATACTTCCAATCTAAATGTCCACCGATCAATTGAGCGTCACCTTTGCTGCCCTTGCCGATCCGACTCGGCGAGCAATCCTGGCTCATCTTGCTTTGGGCGAAGCATCGGTAACTGAGCTAGCCCAACCCTTTGAAATGAGCCTACCTGCCATTTCTAAACATCTCAAAGTGCTGGAGCGTGCGGGATTAATCGCACGGGGTCGAGAGGCTCAGTGGCGACCCTGCCGACTAGAGGCACAAGCGCTCAAGGATGCAGCAGATTGGATTGAGCAATATCGCCAATTCTGGGAACAGAATTTGGATCGTCTGGACGAGTTTTTACAACAATTGCAAGCAGAGGACAACAAACGCGATCGCGAATCATAAACTGCGTTCCCTTCTTCAGGAGAAACAAGATGTTGAAACAAAATGACTCCACATCCACTCAGTCCGAACGCGAGATTATCATTACCCGTATCTTCAATGCACCGCGAGAACTTGTATTTCAGGCATGGACAGACCCAAAACACATTGTCCAATGGTGGGGGCCAAAAGGCTTTACAACTCGTGTAACTGAATTAGATTTGCGTCCAGGCGGTCAATCGCGGTATGTCATGGTTGGCCCCGATGGTACAGAGTACCCTGTCAAAGGTATTTTCTTTGAAATCGTGCCTCCTGAACGGATTGTCAGCAGCGATGAATTTGATGAAGGCTTTGAAAAAGTAATCAACGCAGATTTGCCACAGGGAATCGTCATGACAGTGATGTTTGAAGATTTGGACGGCAAGACTAAACTAACTCTTCAAATTCGTCATGCAACCGAAAGCGATCGCCGCAAGCACGAAGAGATGGGTGTGGTTGCTGGATGGAATTCTAGTTTCGATTGTCTCGACGAATTCTTGGCCAAGCAAGTTAAAAAGCAGCAGAATGGTTTTACTGTTACATTGCCATCAGATACGGAAATCCTGATTACTCGCATCTTTAATGCTCCACGCAGACTCGTTTTTGAAGCATGGACTCAGCCCGAACATGTTAAGCGCTGGTTTGGGGGTTGTACCAGTACAACAATGACAGTGTGCGAAATCGACCTGCGCGTGGGTGGTGCTTGGCGCTATGTCTTGCAAGACTCCAAGAACAGCACTGAACACGCATTTTACGGAGAATATCGTGAGATTGTGCCACCAGAACGATTGGTAACTACCGAAATCTATAAACCTGTTCCCAATAGTGACCATCTCAATATCCTGACTCTGAATGAAGTTGGTGGCAAAACAACTCTCCATATACACATCCAACACCAGTCAAGAGAACAAAGAGATGGGCATCTCCAATCTGGTATGGAAGAGGGACTGAGCGAAACTCTCAACCGTCTCGAAGAACTCCTGAAATCCATAGGGTGACAATGCTACAAGGGATAGCATTTTGAACAGCTCTGTTACATGATTTTTCCTGCGATCGCTGTAGGCATAAAACCACCATATAGCTAAGGAAGTACAAAAGAATGTGACAGATGGGTAAGGGCACAAGCATTGCTGTGCCTTTACCCATAATTTATGTGTCGCGGACAGCACCGAATTTTTATGGAATCTGTAGTTC
Source organism: Tolypothrix sp. FACHB-123 (assembly GCF_014697075.1). Classification (GTDB taxonomy): domain Bacteria; phylum Cyanobacteriota; class Cyanobacteriia; order Cyanobacteriales; family Nostocaceae; genus Aulosira. Next base: position 15,603 of record NZ_JACJRE010000104.1, read on the forward strand.
GGTTGTGATTGCCAGACTAAATTGATTCCGGGAAACGAAATGCGCGATCGCTTTCTACAGTTAAGTTGTGTTCAGGTAACGAAGTTAATTACTCGACCGGGAACGTAAACCACACGCCCAAACTCCTGATTTTTGAGATACCATTGAACTGCTTTTGTTTGTCTGGCGATCGCTATTGCTTCCATCTGTGAAGCTTGTGGTGAAACGGTAATTGTAGTACGAGTACGTCCATTGATTTGGACTGCAACTGTCACCTGCTCAGTAATCAAAAATTCTGGCTCGAACTGGGGAAAAGTCTGCTGATGAATCGAGCCTGATTCACCCAATTGCTGCCAGAGTTCTTCAGTCACATGGGGTGCAAA
>NZ_JACJRE010000105.1 GCF_014697075.1 Tolypothrix sp. FACHB-123
GCGATGCATTAACAATGCAAGGCGATGCATTAACAATGCAAGGCGATGCATTAACAATGCAAGGCGATGCATTAACAATGCAAGGCGATGCATTAACAATGTAAGGCGACACACTCAAGATTCCCTCGTTTCTTGGTAATCATCTTAAGTTACGCAGCTTGCCGATAGGCATCGCTAATTTTGAGACTGCGTTAACTTTTATGTAAAAATACTGAATCCCTTTAATTATAAAATAGGACTCATATTTGATTTGGTGAAATACACGTAAGGTGGGCAATGCCCACCATATCCGGGTTTTGGTGGGCATTGCCCACCCTACTGGAAACGAGATAGAGAAGGGTTTTTAGTTTAAATTTACACCAATGAACAATACCATGCCCATACCAAATTAAGTTTTACGGAACATAATTGACATTTCCGTATGCAAACTTAACCAATAACCAAAAATTGCATAAAACAGAAACTTGTGAGATAACAAAGCTGTTTTTAATTGCAATGGTTGAAAAACCACATTGATCGTACCATCTAACAAACGTTGATACTGATTCCAAGCGCGAGTATTTAAACCAAACCAAGGTGTATCATGAAAAGCCCTATCAAAAAAATCCACAGCTTCCCAACCTTGATTTATCCCCAGAGATTCAACTACACCACGAGTATAAATATGTAGATGATAGGGAACATGAACTGCATTATAAAAATCAGAAATGTGCGGTTGAGAAAGGTCTAAATTAGCTGCATTAGGTGTGCCAATAAGAATATAACCACCAGGCGCAAGTAAGGAATGTAATTCAGCTAATAAAACGCTAGGATTTTCTACATGTTCAATTACATCTTGAAGCAATATGTAATCAAACGGTGCTTTTTCTAAAACAGTAGCATCGCCAAAGTTTTCTTTTGACGCATAGGGATCGTAACCATAAGCATGGACAAAATTTCTTTGTTGCAAATAATTAACAAATAAACCAGTACCACAACCATAATCGAGGAATGAATGGTGCTTAGCAAAACCATGTTTTGTTAGCTGTTGGTGCAGGTTTTTATAGAGAATTTTTAAAGGCGGTGTAATTACAGCTTGCGTAAAAGGATACTTGGCATAATAATGACTGAGATCGACTACATCTAAACAATGAATAGTCTGGCATTTTGGACATCGCCATACTTGAAATTTTTCTTCTCGGAATGCTCTGACATTACAGAAAAAGGTAGCAAATGCTGAATTATCTTTTTCATCTACACAATAATCGCAAATTGAGCATTGAATCCGTTTTTGCTGGCTATTTTTTGTATCTAATGAAGCGACAGTAGTTTGACTCAGCAGAGAAAGATGGGAATTATCACCAATCATCTTTTAACCCCATTCATTTGGTGAAAATCAAATCTTTTCTAGTATATGTTAACCCCCAAATTGCTCAGTTAAGAGTTATGAATTGAATCTCATAATTTTTGTACTGAAATTATTGATTACTTACTAAATCCTATTTTTTACGACTTGAAGAGTAACATTAAATTCTATCCAACCACTGTTTAGGATTGCGTTTCGCATGAAAGCAAGCAAGTATAAAAACCGTATCTTACTCAAAAATGTAGCGGATTATGTATGGGAATCGACGGATTAATGCTCTTCTTACCTGTTTGTAAATTATTTGGTAAGCTAGAGGTTTCCGTGCAATCCCTGATAGACAAGCATCAACTGCACGAACAAACTCGGAACCCAAACCAGGATTTTGGGATTCATACCACTCAAAAACATCCTGAATATCGTATTCTGCTTGTGGTTGAATAATCAGGTTATAGTTCATCGAGAGAAGCCTAACCGTTTTTTAACATCTTCCCAACTAGAACCACTTGTAGGGTTTTTTTAGTAATTTTCTAAACGCCGATCGAATTCTTGTTGTTGTGCTTCACTCAAAGGAAGTTCCTCTTGCTGTTCTAAAATGCTGTCCCATAAATCTTCAGCAAGTTGGATACGTTCTGCAACGCTGAGTTCAGAAATGTCAACTTTTAATAGTGGATGGGAACTCATAACTCCAGAGTTAGGTTTGAGATTTTATCTATATTACAGCATTACAGATGGATGTACTAAGAATACGATGAATTAACACCTCAAGCTTATAACTCAATTGCGCTCGACACAATGCGTGCTTTACTGAAAGAAGCATTATTAAAATATAGTTGATGAGTATTTTTGCAATCATCTGTTTATGGATAAAATAAATGACCGCCCTCAACAACACTCAAGAAATAAAATCAATAATCAAATTTTGGAACATCCATTTACAGATTATTGGGATATTTTTGTTCTTAAACATCAACATCCGATTAATATTGCTCTCCATATTATCGGTATATTCTTCTTTTACGGCTTACTCTTTATTACTTGGAAGTTGCAAAATTTTTGGTTACTCTTAGCCTTACCCGTAACGCAGCTAATTGGCTTAACTGGACATTTTTTATTTGAGCGTAGCCATATTGATTTACAAGATGCTGTGTTTTCTTGGCGGGCTTCTTACTGTTTAGGTAAAATGCTATTTAGGGTTTTACTTGGGAAGTATCAAGATGATATTCGCCAGCGTCAAGAAATATTAGATAATTATCAATTAACTAAGTATGCAGATATTTAATAATTGGAATATAGTTGCTAAAGGTTGGTATATTGCTTGTTCTAGTAGCGCCTTATCTCAAAAACAAGCCAAATCTGTAGAGATTTGTGGGCAAAAAATTGCTATCTTTCGCGGTGAAGATGGAAAAGTTAGGGCTTTAGATGCTTACTGTCCTCATTTAGGAACAGATTTAGGAATTGGACATGTTGAGGGTAATTTAATTCGTTGTGTGTTTCATCATTGGGCGTTTGATGAAACAGGAATCTGTCAAAATATTCCTTGTCAATCAGAAATTCCTCATCAGGCGAAAGTCCAAGCTTACGCAACAGATGAAAAGTATGGTTTTATTTGGATTTATCCAGAAGCTGAAGCACCAGAAGGTGTGGCTGATTTTGATGAATTAAAGGGTAAAGAAATTGTTGCGCGAGCTGATAGAGCTTTTGAAAGAAGTTGTCACCATCATATTTGTATGATGAATGGAATTGACGCGCAACATTTAAAGACAATTCATCATTTAGATATCAAAATGGATTTGTCGTTACATCGTAGTCAATTAGGTACACAAATTGACTTTGTCATGGGGGGACAATTTCCGCAAACGACATGGCGAGAACGTTTAGGACAAAGATTTCTCGGTTCTAATTATGAATATTCTATGCGTTATGCAGATGGGTGCATCGGTTTATTAACAATGATGAAAAAAGTGCGGCTGTTTCCGCCGTTGCATATGTTATATGCATATACGCCAATTGCACCAGGAAAAACGCGGATTCAACCAATTTATGTAACTGCAAAACGTCGCGGAATTGGGGGATATTTACTGAGTCAGTTTTTATTGTTATGTACTCGCTTGGCTTATTATATGCTCCGAGATGAGGACGGCAAAATTTACGATAATATTCGCTTTCAGCCTAAGTTACTTTTGAGCATTGATCGCCCATTAGCTCAGTATATGGAATATGTGAATCAGCTAGAACCATCTCGTTGGTCAGTTAGGGGTTAGGGATTTTAATGTGCGATCGCAGTTATTGTCACACAATGCGATCGCATTGTTTGCGGATACAATCGCTTAACAGGTAATACAGTCGCTACAATAAGATACTTTTTTGGCTAGGGTTTTTAGTAACATAAATAACCATTTTTTAATCTGTCACATTACTCAGTAACAACACCAATTTGCTGGATAGAGTGTTAATGAAGAACATCCCCCTAATCAAGTTTAGGTAAAATCCACATAATGAAAAGCTGGCTAGTTCCGGTTCAAAAGCTGCAAATGAGCGATCGCATAGCCATGTATGCATTGCTGAACAATCATTTTCAAGGCGTTACCTGGGAAGGATTTGAGGCTGATTTAGCTCGGAAAAACTGGGTATTGTTGTTAAGAGAAGAGATTACTAACAGTCTTAAAGGCTTTTCCACGCTCATGTTACAGTCTACAACATTTGCTGGAGAGAAAATTACTGTAGTTTATTCTGGCGATACCATTGTCGATCCTAGTGCTTGGTCGAGTACAACTTTACCCCGCACCTGGATTGCGGCGGTGAATTTTCTGCGGGAATACTATACAGAAAATAAATTATACTGGCTGTTGATTTGCTCTGGTTTCCGTACCTATCGCTTTCTTCCTACATTTTGGCAAGATTTTTACCCCCGCTATGATATCCCTACCCCTAGCGATGTGAGCAATCTCATGTCAACTTTGGCACAGGAATATTATGCTGATGCTTACAATGAAGCGACTAATATCATTCGCTTTCAAAATCCGCAAATTCTGCGGGAAGGGTTAATTGAAATCCCCACAGGAAGACAAACTAATCCTCATATTCAATATTTTGAGCAAACAAATCCCGGCTATCGCCAAGGTGATGAATTAGTTTGTTTAACTGAAATCCGCTATGACAATCTTACCCGTGCTGGACAACGAATGTGGCATTCGGAATCATTGTTAGAATTTTTCCCAGAATCTGCACTGATTTAACTTCTATGCATACTACCAGCCCACAATCTATTTTTAATAATCCGAAACAATTTGTGCAAGGATGGTATTGGGCATTGCCATCCAAAAAATTAAAAGTTGGCAAGGTAAAAGCTGTAACGCTACTGGGTAAAAAACTAGCAATTTATCGCGGAAACAGTGGACAAGTGGTAGCGGTAGATGCACATTGTCCCCACATGGGCGCACATTTAGCGGAAGGTAAAGTAGAAGGTGAGGGAATTCGTTGCTTTTTCCATAACTGGAAATACGATGAACGAGGAATCTGTGTAGATGTTCCTTCTCTGGGAAAACCCTTACCTGTATGTATCAAAACCTGGTCAACAGCAGAAAGATACGGGATGATTTGGGTATGGGTAGGAGAAGAAAAGCCAAGTGCGCTACCTTTTGTCCCAGAATTAGAGAATGTAGATTGTGACTATATATTAGGAACACGATTTATCAAAAATTGTCATCCTAATGTTTTATTGATTAATGCGATTGATGCTCATCACTTTAATACTGTACACAATCTGCCTTTAGAAATTGTCTTTGATGCTCAAAATTTTAACTCTCATGCTATTACTTTCAGCAACACAACCAGAGGTGGTAATGATTCTTTATTAATTCGCCTAATTCGTCCTTTATATCAGAAACAAGTTACCTATAGCATGTGTTATTGGTATGGTAGTACGGGAACTGTGACATTAGGCCCAGATTTTCTGCATTTCTACATTGTTTTTGCATTAAGAATGTTAGAAGATGGCAAAACTGAAGGACAAACAATTTTAGTCACTCCCAAGCGACGGGGATTTTTCGGATGGGTTATTAATCGTTTATTGCTGTGGTTAACGCAGCAGGTTGGTAATTATTTTGCTAAAGGCGATACACAAGTATTTCAGACAATTCAATTTGATTTGAAGACACCAACCAAAGCAGATAGTTCAATTCTGCAATTCATTCAGCACGTTAACCAACAAAAAGCTTTAACTTGGGGAACATGGAAATTTAATTCGTAATTCGTAATTCGTAATTCGTAATTTGTCCACATTCCCTTCTGACTTCTGCCTTCATATAAATATGTACAACATTGCTGGACTTGATTTACCACACTTAAATCCTGACGATAGATTGCGACGGATACTAACAGCAGCTTTACCCAATCACAGCGATAATTCTGCACAGCCATTATCTAATTATTGGGATGCAAAATTTTTCAATTTACATCAAGTACAAATCTTTCAACAAGCAAGTTTAGCAGAACAATCTGCGATACTTCAGCTTACTAACCGCAGCATTTTCCTAGAATCTTATTTCATTGAGAAAGCTGGCGTTGGTTATATGGCAAAAATGGTATTGTTAGCGGAAACAGTTGAAGAAAGAATGCTGTATGCATTATTTGCAGCTGATGAAGCTAGTCACCTTAGCCAAATCGTTAATTTCTTACCGGAACTTGAAGCAAATAACAGCAAAGATCCCTTTGTGAATTTACTCGCAGAAGTTGTTGAAAGTGCAGATAAAGCAGTATTGTTGTTTGTGCTGCAAGTGGTTTTAGAAGGATGGGGTTTAAGCCATTATCGTCGCTTGGCGAAAGAATGCCATCATCCTCAATTAAGGGAACTGTTCGCAGGTTTTCTCCAAGCAGAATCTCGCCATCACGGTACGGGAACAATGCTATTTAATCGCTATCCTGTATCTGCATCGAGTCAAGCAACAGCAATCGATGTGTTAGCCTGCTTTCTCTCGATGATACAAGTAGGGCCGCAAAGTGTGTTATCTGCGATTGAACAGATAAAAGGAGATTTGACGCGATCGCAAAAAATTCAAATCATGGAAGAATTAGATACACAAACCCACAGTGGTACGAGATTAGAGATATTGCGATCGCTCATGCATGGTAAATCAGCCGAGGCGATTGTTCAAGCTTTAGACGAACGCGGTGCGTTTACACCACTCCCAGCTTATCAATGCGTATCTTAATCAACCCAATTGCGATCGTGTAATCTAGCCAAAATATTTGATTTATGGGGAAAAAATGGCGCTCTCATATCCTCGAAGGTCTCTAGCTTAACAAAACTTTGCCTTAGACATCTGAAAAGCGGTTAACTCAACTTGATTATAAACAGAGTAAGTTTTGCAAGAGTTCACACTGCTGTCAAAGCATTATCAATCATAATTCATATCAGTGGAATATGATGATTCTGACTTCAGTGCTATGAGAGTAAAGGCGCATCCTATGAATGAATCCAACCGCATCATCAAAGATAACTTTCTCTATCCTCGCCATCGTTACTATGGTCAAATTACACCAGAGAACTTAGTATTCAATGCGAATCTCCAAGAATTTTGTCAAAAAGTTACTTATATTTCTTGTTTAGAAACAAGCGGTAAACTTTCCCCAGATGAAGCTTATCAGCAGATTAAACAAGTTTGGAAGCAATTAAAAAAATCCAAAAAAGAATTAGGAATCACTGCCAATATCAAAGATGTTTAAAACATTAATTAATCTTGCTTCCTAATCGTCACCCATTAATATTACTGCCAAATCAGCAGCACGAGATAAATGTGGGCAATGTCCTCCAGGTAATTCTATCGCCTCCACTCCCAAACGCTTACGCGCAGCATAGCGTGACCATGCAGGCGAAATGATTTTATCATCAGTACAAAGAATATATTTACGTTCGACATTCGGTAAAACTTTGAGAGGATTGGACTCAAAAATATATGCTAAAGATTGCTGCATACGTCTTTTTAAAAGTGCCCATTCCATCACATCCCGTTGACAATCATTATAAAAAATTTCCTTTAAAACTCCTGCATCTGTAAAATCTCTACCCACAGAAACCGGATTAAACATATCAGGTTCATCAGCAAATTGTACAACTTGACTTAAATCTTTTGGCGCGTAATTTAAAGCTTTGCGACTATCAGCATCAAGAGTATGAGCAAATTGATCGATTGTACTAATTCCTGGGTAGGGAATCAACGCCGCCAGAAATACTAATTGACGTACTTTACGCGCTTCTGCAACTAAGGGAATCACAGTACCAGCCATAGAATGACCAACTAGTACAATATCATCATCAGTTTTCGGCAAAGCTTGAATTACTACATCAGCAAATTGCGATAAAGTTGCAGATGCATCTTCAATTGGTAAATCCATCGCTACTGTTTGATGTCCTTGCGCTGTTAAATAAGGAATTAATAAATCCCAACACCAAGCGCCTTGAAACGCACCATGAACTAAACAAAAAAGACTCATAGCAATTTGAATTAAGTGTGTTTATCTTCTATTTTACATCTTGCGTTGTAGTCAAAATAATTGCAGATAGATTAAAATATAACTTAGTTAACATAAAAAATGTATCTTTGTAGGTTGGGTTGAGGAACGAAACCCAAAATTTTTCTAATTTTGTTAAGTTTGACTATGTTCAACCTAACCGATGATTATCAGTAAGAGTAATTTAAATTTTAATTAACAATTTAAATCATAATTTATGACTAATACTATTCAGCAATTATCAGACAACCCAACAACTTATCGCAAATTACAAATTAACCACACCCGCAACAAACAGCAGGATCATACTGCTTTAATGGATGCAGCCACAACACAGTTTTGCTATGCAGATTGTGAACATGAATATTGGAATCCCGAAGAATTTTCTCTGCTGTACGCTACACCATTATGGGAACAATCTACCCCACATCAGCGCGTGATTTTAAATCAACTGTATTGGGTAGCATATTATTCGCAAATTGTTTCTGCTGAAATCGCTACTATTTATTTTAATCAAACCAGTGCCGCCGGACTTTACGCTCAAGAAGATTTCCGTTTAATTTGCGATACTTTAGATTTAGAATCTGCTCAAGAGCGAGCGCATATTAACGCTTTTCGCACCATCGCTAAACAAGTTGAACAAGAATTATTTGGGGAACATATCTTTACTTACCCCATGCGCGGCCCCTTTACAGAAACGATGGTTTATGCTGATACAAACGCGCTCAAAACTTGGTGGAAAAAAATTCAACTGCAATACTTCGGCTTGATTTCTGCAAATAATACCTTTTTAGCTTGTCAATATTTCACAGTCAGAGGAGTGCGGACGCTAAATGGTAAATTAGTCCAGCATAAACTCAGCAATTATTATCAAAAACATCCGCAGCAAGATACTGCGCCTATCCCGGCGAAAATCTCTTATTATCACTTTTTAGATGAAAGCTTTCATTTTAATAGTTCAACAATTATCTCACACGATATCGTTACCCAACTCCCACCCCCGACAGAATTTGAGCGCTTAGTCGCTAATTTAGGCTTACTCGGATGTCAGCGCGATCATTTTCATTTCTCCGCAGCCATTAACGGGATTTTTTGGTACGATCCGGCGCTGTATAATAAAATTTATCGCGTATTGCGATCGCCAATTTTCTCGATGAGCGATAAAGATGCTAAAGAAATGATGCGCCGCTGCTTTACAGAAGAGTCAGAAGGGTTACATCGCAGTTTTTCCACCCATCAAGAAGCGATGGCATCTTATAAAGTATATATAGAAAAACTGAATTATCTTTGGCAACGTAACCGCGAAATGTCACTCATGGGTGCTAATTCCATTCCTTGCTATTTAGCGACTCAACAAAGAGCATTTCAACGCTTCCAACAGCATCAAAGTGAAAATTCACCGGAATTTGCAGCCATCAATAAATAATTTAAAACAAGCTCAACCTTATATATCAGCTATTAGAAGGATTAAAAACCATTGACATAAATCTTAATCTATATATTTGCTAAAACAAAAGTAATTTACATGACTTTTGTCAGAAGATATGTCAGAGGATATGAGTGGACATTAAGGAGGTAACTATCATGCATAAAGAATATATGGAGGTTTTAGAAACATTAATTGATCAATTGACATTATCTGCCATCTTAGAAATGTCAGAGCGTATATGCCACAAAAAAGCTGAAAATCTGAGAACCCATTGGCAAGATGAAGCCGCAGCAAAGCGTTGGGAAAAAGCTGCTAGACAGATAGAACAGATAAATATTGATGTTTAATTAATTACGCAATATATTGTAGGGTTACGGCATCAATAAAACAACTATATACACCAAAAAATTCTTTTTGCCCTATCCCTACAATATCTCTTAACTAAACCATATTAAATTATAGATAATTCCCCAACTTGTAGGGGCAAGGCACTGCCTTGCCCTTACACCTCGCGATATGTTGAGTATTTCTTATTTAAAGAATAGTAGCAAACCATTCTTCACAAAAATTTTTAATTGTTTGAATATTTATATATGTCTGAACTTTGTAAAATATCCTTTCCCGGAACTGATTACCCTCCCCTAAATCTCCAACCGCATCAAAATTTATCCGAGCATTTAACCATTCAAAATTCACCTGTATTATTTGGTTGTCGCACTGGTATTTGCGGAACTTGCTTAGTTGAAGCAATTGGTGATATTCCTCCCCCTCAAACCGATGAACAGGAAATGCTAGATACATTTGCACCGAATAATCCCCATGCTCGATTAGCTTGTCAAATTGAACTTATAGCTAATGTTGAAATTCGCAAACTGGAACATAATGAAGAATAATTTTTCTATAGCAGTTAAAATAATATTTATGAAGCCTAAGACTATAGCATTTAATTATTATGCGAATTCAGCAAATTTCTGTTAACGGCTTATTTGGACTTTTCGATCATGTAATTCCATTGAATATGGATGAGCGTATAACTATCATTCATGGGCCTAATGGTTTTGGTAAAACAGCAATATTGAAAATTTTGAATGCTTTCTTTAACAATAGGTATTCAGAGTTATTAACAATAATTATGATTATTTACAAGTTTGTTGTGGTCATGACCTGGTAGAAATATTATCAGTTGGTTTACGTAAGGTTATTGGGACTAATAAAGCGGCTGATGTTGAAGCGAACAGCCTTGAACGCAATTTACGGCTGGCTTATGAAACAGTGTATTTTTACAAAACTCAGTTGTATTCTGAAATTCGCCTGTGGGAAACCAATAATCAACCTTTTAAAGTTTTGCAGAATGACGTATAAGACTTTCCAAATTATCCCTAATATCTATTATGCAATTTGCAGATTTTTGGTATATTGTCGCACTTAGCGAACAGCTACGACCTAACAAAGTACTAGCACGATCGCTTTTAGGCGAGTGGCTCGCAATATTTCGTGACGAAGATGGACAAGCTGTAGCTTTGCGCGATCGCTGTTTGCATCGCAATAGTCGTCTGTCTACTGGTAAAGTATGTCAAGGTGCTTTGCAATGTCCCTATCATGGTTGGGTATACGATCGCAATGGTAAAGTCATTGCTGTACCTGCGGAAGGCGATGATTTCCAACCTTCTCAGCAGCGTCAAGCCAAGGGTTACCCCACCAAAGAACAAGATGGTTATGTATATGTGCGGTTAGCCGATAACCCCACTGAAGACTTTGCACCCTTTTCTATGCCTTATTATGGACAACCAGGTTGGGAAACAGTGCGGGTAATTAATCGGTTTGCGAATAACGTCACCAATTGCGCAGAGAATTTTATTGATATTCCCCACACAGCTTTTGTGCATCCTGGCGTATTTCGTACTTCTCGCCAGCAAAAGTTAGAAATGACTGTAGAACGGGAAAATGGTGCAGTTTTAGTAGAATATCGCAACGAAACTAGTAATTTAGGCTGGTATAGCCGTTTTCTTAATCGTGAAGGTGCAGAGATTAAACATTGCGATCGCTTTTATCTGCCCAATATTACTTCTGTAGAATATCAAATGGGAGCAAATCGCCATTTATTTATCACCAGTCAATCTATCCCCGAAAGCGATAACTCAACTCTAGTTTACACAGATGTTACGTATAACTACGGTATATGGAATAAGTTAGCGCGTCCCTTGGTATGGTGGACAGCGCAACATATTATCAGTCAGGATATTGATATTTTAAGCACTCAAGGCGAAGTGATTAGTAAATACGGCACACACTTTGCTAATACGCCTGCGGATACAATTCATGTATTTGTCGAATCAATTCGAGATGCGATCGCGCGAGGCGAAGATCCGCGATTATTACCAAATAAATCGGTAAAAGTTACCTTTTGGGTTTAATTGGCAATTCGCATAAATTCCTTCTCCATATTTTCGGAAATAGTAATTATAGCAGTGAAGTTAACCTCACTAGAAAAAATCCAGTTGAAATACTATAACCACACTTAGTGGAAAACTATTATGCGCCAAATTGCAATTATCGGAGCAGGTCAAGCTGGCCTGCATTTAGGTATTAATTTAGTTGAAGCAGGTTATGCAGTAACATTGTTTAGCGATCGCACTCCAGAAGCAGTTCTCAATGGTAAAGTCGGAGCATTCCCTATATTATTTCCCGATGCACTGCAACTGGAACAAAGATTGAATTTTTGGCAAGAGGAATTTCCTGGTAGCGATTTATTCCGTTCTGAAGTTTGCGACCCCCAAGGAAATTTAGCCTTCACTGTATCATCTCTTTTAGAAAGACCTTGGCAAGGTGTAGATCAACGCCTCAAATTCTCTACCTGGATGCAAGAGTTTATCAAAATTGGCGGTGAACTGGTGGTTCGATCAATGGCGATCGCAGATTTGGAAGAATGTGCCAAAAACTACGACTTAGTTGTGGTTTCTACTGGTCGCGGCTCTTTCTCTACTTTATTTGCGCCAGACACCGAAAAAACTCAACACGACAAGCCGAAGCGCCATATAGCCGGAGCAATAGTCACCGGAGTACAGCAAGATGAAACTGAGTTGCGCACCAGTAAGATGACTATCATCCCAGAAGTTGGCGAAATCCTGCAAATGCCTTTCTATGCTAAGGATGAAATTTCTGCTCAGGTAATTGCTATTGAAGCCTATCCTGGCGGCGCAATGGATCAATTTACTGGCGTTCAAAGCGGTGCAGAATTATTAGAAACTATCAAAAAAGTCATCCAACAATTTAAGCCTTGGTCTTACGAAGCTGTTAAAAATATAGAATTGGCAGATGAGCAATCATGGGTAAATGGTGCAATTACTCCCACAATTCGTAAACCAATTGGTCGTTTACCATCGGGTGCAATTGTTATGGGTGTAGGTGATGCCGTTATCCTCCACGATCCCCTGACTGGACAGGGAGCAAATAGCGCTACAAAAATGGCTCATTTACTCAAGCAACGTATTATTGAGCATGGTAACCAACACTTCGATGAATCATGGATGCAAAGGGTATTTGATGAATTTTGGACTTATGCTCAGTACACCTATGCTTACACAGATTGCTTATTGTCCCCTCCAGCTTATCTGCAAGAAATTATGGGCGCAATGGCGGAAAATCCCGAAGTTACTCAAGATTATTTAAATGGTGTCAACCATCCCCCAAGCTTATCTCCCTGGTTTTTTGATGCTGAAAGTGCCAAGGAATATTTAGCGCAAAAGAAAGCTAATTTGGCAGCAGAACGACAAAAAATATTAGTCATTAGTCATTAGTCATTTGGACTATTGACTCTGGACTATTAATAGATCTAACCTTGGTTTATTGTGTAATTTGCATAATTACAAGCTCATGATTTCCTTATACACTACACCACCTATCTGGGGTCTACCAAGTATTAGTCCAGCTTGTATGAAACTAGAAACCTGGTTTCGGATAGCAAATATTTCCTATGAAACTTTGGTGCTGACAGCGAATGATATAGAATTAGCTCCTAAAGGCAAAATGCCCTTTATTAAATATCAAGGAAAGATAATAGGCGACTCGACTTTAATTATCGAGATGTTGAAAGAAAAAGAAGGAATAGATCTCGATAAAAATTTAACATCTACTGAGCGAGCTATTTCTCTTGCTTTTCGGCGGATGCTAAAAGAAAATACTTACTGGGGAATGGGTTATATTCGTTACAATGTAGAAGCAAATTGGCAAATCTATCAAGAAGTATTAGCTAGTATGCTTTTTGGTGATACTCCCAAAGCAGAATGGGAACCCATAGTTGCAGAATTTGGCAATAGTACTCGCGCTCAGATATATACTCAAGGAATGGGTCGCCATACTAATGAAGAAATCTGCCAAATTATCACAGCTGACTTTCAAGCACTATCTGATTTTTTGGCTGAAAAACCATTTTTTATGGGAGAAGAACCAACAACTTTAGATGCTACTGCTTATGCTTTTATAGGTAATACAATTAAACTTCCTTTGGTACATCCAATAATTGATAATGTTCGCCAAATGGATAATCTTTGCCAGCATTATGAACGGATGACACAGCGATTTTATCGCGATCGCCTCGTGCCAGTGCAATGAATGATTGATTGCGCATTTGTAAGTAAAATTAACGTTTGGGAGGTATTCATGAGATATTACCTAAGTAATCAACCCTAGTAAATAAATCAACTACAGGGAAGCGATGATAGCTGAATACAATTATGTTGTCATTGGTGCAGGTTCGGCAGGCTGTGTAGTAGCTAACCGCCTTACAGAAGACGGTGAAACTACAGTGTTACTGCTAGAAGCTGGCGATAGAGATACCAAACCGGAGATTCAATTTCCCATCGCCTGGACAAAATTGTGGGGTACGGAAGTAGATTGGGCATATTTTACGGAACCTGAACCTTACCTCAATGGGCAAAAAATCTTTTGTCCCCGTGGTAAAGTTCTTGGTGGATGCAGTTCGATTAATGCCACAATTTATATCCGGGGTAACCGTGACGATTTTGACCATTGGCAGAATTTAGGTAATCCTGGTTGGAGTTATGCAGATGTTTTGCCATACTTCAAAAAATCCCAGAACCAGCAACGAGGCGCATCGGAATTTCACGCAGTCGGGGGAGAATTAACTATTACCGACCCCCTAGCGCCAAGTGCGATCGCGCAACAATTTATTGAAGCAGCTACAGAACTAGGTTATCATCGCAATCCGGATTTCAATGGCGCACAACAGCATGGTGCGGGACTTTATCAGCTAACAGTCAAAGATGGTCAACGCCATAGTACAGCAGCAGCATTTCTATCGCCAATTCTCCATCGCCCAAATTTAACAACCACCACCAAAGCCTTAGTCACGCGGTTACTGTTTGAGGGTACGCGCACCGTTGGCGTAGAATATCTGCATGAGGGCACGTTACATCAAGTCCAGGTGAATCGGGAAGTAATTCTTTGTGCAGGTGCGTTTGATTCCCCCAAATTACTCATGTTATCTGGAATTGGGGATGCAGAAAAATTGCGATCGCTAGATATTCCTGTAGTCGTTGATTTACCGGGAGTCGGTCAAAACCTGCAAGATCATCCCCTAGTTTTACTAGGATACCAAACAACTCAAGTTCCAGAAATCGCCCCAACCAGCAACATTGCAGAGGCTGGATTGTTCCTTCATAGTGAAGGACGTTTAGATACTGCACCAGATTTGCAGTTTTTCTGCGGCCCGGCTTTGTTAGTAAGCTGTTCAGCATTTAAATAGGGTATAATAAAAAGCCGAATTCAGTCAAAAAATGGAATAATGCCAGCAAAAAATCATTTAACTTCCCAGCAAATAGAG
>NZ_JACJRE010000106.1 GCF_014697075.1 Tolypothrix sp. FACHB-123
GAAGGGGCTGCCGACGGCAGCCCCTTCATTCCCCCCTTAAAATGATTATCATTCTTGTTAATGGAATAGTTTATTTTCTGGAAGTCCCTTACTCCTGTTGTGCCCTGACTTGTCTACACTCTCTTCTGTACCCTGGGGTGGAAATCCTAGCAAGAGAGTGATATCAAAATTGCTTCAAAGAGAAAAAGGTGATCGCATCGTTGATCGCCTTCTCCAGTTTTTTACTTCAGTCTAGGCTGTTCTTTGCTCTTGAGCCTATCACCTTCAAAATGATATTAAGTTACGAGCTTGGGATTCATGAGATTGCTTGCCTTCACTGCGTTCTGGTGCAATAACAGATACTACAGAATTATTGGAAAAAGTTAAAGTCATGTGGGTTGACTCGGGGTGGGGCGGTGATTCCTAATAATCACCGCCCCACAATTAATATTGTCTATTTCCGCGTTTGCTTACGCAGGAATCAACACTGTGTCAATTATGTGAATAACACCGTTATCAGCAGCAACATCTGGTGTTGCAACAGTGGCATCATTTACCTTAACACCATTAGAAGCATCAATTTTCACGTTGGTGCCTTCAACCGTAGTAGCTGACTTTAGCTTAACCACATCTGCTGACAATACCTTGCCTGAAACAACATGATAAGTCAGAATTTTTTTGAGTTTAGGAATGTCTTTTAGCAGTGCGTCTACTGTGCCTTCTGGAAGCTTAGCAAATGCTTCATCAGTAGGTGCAAAAACAGTAAATGGCCCAGCACCTTTAAGAGTATCTACCAAATTAGCAGCTTTGATTGCAGCAACTAGGGTATTGAAAGATCCAGCATTAACAGCGGTATCAATAATGTCAGCCAAGTTTTTTACCTAGTGAGCTTTTAATCTATATATTCACTGTAGCGTACTTTTTTATAAGAAGTATTTGCTGTTACAGATTTAGATTAATAAATTTACTCAGGAGAGATAACTTACAGAGTGGTTTTTATACATATAAATATGAATTTTAATTTAAATTTTTACTTCTATATCAAATTTTTTCCCAAATAATAACTTAATATTTTGAGTAGTCTTAAACCGTCAATCCTGCTCCCTCAGAGCTTTACAGCTTCAGATGGAATGTAATTAGGGAATAAAGTTAGTATTTTAAAATTCCTCAGTACTCTGATTGAATAAAATTGAGATTATTTATGCCAAAAAATAAATTATTTCAATATATACCAATATTTTTATAACTCATTAAATGTGAATACTTAGTTTTTAGTCAATTAAAAAATACATGGAATTCAGTTTTTCATCTAGCTAAACTCAGGGCTTTTATTTATATAAAATATTTAAAAAAATATAACTGCTATACTATAAATATGAAACAGCAAAAATGCTACATGAAAGGCACCCAAGATGGATGCCCAAATTTTTTAGCGTCAAAGCCTGGCTAGAGTTGTACATCATCCTATAGCTACTTTATTTATTACTAGAAGGAAGAGTCATAATGTCTAAAGAAAAAAAAGGTAATAGAGAAGTCAAAAAACAAAAAAAAGATCCTCAGAAAAAAAAGGAGAAAAAAGATCCAAATAGATATGATGGATAAACTTGGTGCAGCTACAGGGAATTCAAAATTGCCAAAGCCTATATTCGTAAGCTTCTAGAGATTTCCATCTAGTTATTATTACCGTATGGCACTAATAACTAGAAAGATTTGAAATGTTGTACTATTTCATTTTGATAATTCTTCATCTAATAGAACTCAGCAGGAGTTGTCTTCTTGAAATAACAATCTCTTTGCTCTAGGTGTCATGAGGTTAGTACTACAAGCTGCTCAAATTAGCTAATACAATTTAACTCAGTCAGAAAGTATAATTTTTTCTGTTTAACGCATTATTTAGTTATTAATTAAGTACTAAATAATGGCAGATCCAAGAAAAAAATCTGCTGTAGGTATATAGAATTTTTTATTTAGCTTCTAAAGATACTTGATTAGAAATTATTTAAAATATAGATAATATTAATTTTATTATGCCCAAATACATTTTATTTGCTTGCTTTCCTTATACTTCAAACTTATCTAATGGCATAACCATTAGCCATAACACAGAAGAAGATGAATATGTAGGAATAATTAATACTAAAACTTATGAGGCATTAAAAAAGTACAATATTAATAATAACGCCGAGCTGCTACAATTACTGAAAAATGAAGGCTTCAAAGCTATTAAATTTTTAGAGAAAGATGGCTATATAGGTATTGAGCAAATGTGAAATCATCAATTATGTGTATAAGCTAAAACACATTTAAATTTGCTTAATGTCGATTAGCTTAATACCAGTAATTTAGTTTAGCTAAATTACCTTGGTGAAAGAATAGCTGATTTTAACTAATTTCTATTTAAGCCAAGGTCTTGTACAAAAAAGCTACTCGTCTTCGTCTCCTGGAGGTCTTTCGCTTTCACTTTGTTGGTTGTTCCATTCCAAAACAATACGCTCTAGCATTTCAGCCTGGGTACAATTATTGACAAGAGCATATTGCTTAATTAGCTCTCGTACTCTAGGGCTAATATGGCGTATATCAAGTGCTTTATTCATGGTAATTTATATTAGCTACCTAGTAGACATTACATAAATTTATTATATTAGCGATTATAAGATTGAATCATAGTTAACACCTGGTTTATTATTTTTAAGTCTGACTTTAACAAAAGGAAGCTCTTGCCAGTATTATTATAAAGCCCCCAGTTGATGCGATTTCTTACAGCACCAGTGATGCTTTGTAGCCATAATGACTAGTTGTCAGAGCTAAAAAATTATTGGCAAAGTATAGGTAATTCTTCAATTCTAGGATTCAGCACTTGGTATACCAGAGCGTCTGTTTAAGAGAATTGCTCCTAAATTTGCCAACAGACAGATGCTGCTTAAATCTATGGATTGGATTTCTAAGCATTTATGCTCATTTTTTAACTTCAACTAATCCCATAGAGAGATTAAAGATATTTTGTGTAATTGCCACTCATGTATCTATATGTGCCAGTTGCGTTGTTACAGATAGTTCAATAACTGTAATGTTATAATCCCTGAATCATAGGCAGAGTAAATAATCCCAATGAAATTGGTTGGTTATGTAAGAGTCAGCAGCGAGTCACAAGCAGAAAATACCTCTTTAACTGAACAACGCCAGAAAATCGAATCATACTGCTACGCTTTTGGTCACGAACTGTTACAAATCTTTGAAGAGGTAGGCAGCGGTAAAAACACGACTCATCGCCCCCAGTTTCAGTCAGCTTTAAAACTTGTAAGCGAACAAGCTGATGGAATCATCGCAGCAAAATTAGACAGACTAGCTAGAAATACTAGAGATGTGCTGGCACTGGTTGATGATGTTCTCCAACCACAAAGGAAAGCTCTAATCCTTCTGGATTTACAAGTGGACACAACCACACCGCAGGGATACATGATTTTAACTGTCATGTCTGCTGTCGCCAAGCTGGAGAGAGACATTATCAACGAGCGGACGCAAGGTGGTAGACGTGCCAAAGCCGACAACGGTGGTTATGCTTATGGCGCTCCTGCCTTTGGTCAAAAAGCTGTTGATGGTGAATTAATTCCTGATCTTGAGGAGTTAGACGCAATTGAAGCTATCCGTAAGCACCATAAATCTGGTAAGTCTTTTGGGGCAATTTCTCAGTGGATGAATATGAATGGATACAAAACCAAACTCGGTAGACAGTGGCACCCTAATAGCGTTAAGCGAGTGGTTGATCGGCTTTATCACAAGACTTAATTATTCCCACGTCACAAAACGTGTAATCAACACCCAAAAGTATTGTACCAACGTTAGCGACACCAACGCGATCGCGACCCATCAAATTCAACTTATCAATCGCAAACGCTACAATCCCTATTCTTTCGTTGAGTGATAAAAATAGCTTATCTTTGCAGCGTGATGACCACTATGGGGTATAATTCACAGCGATAGGATGAGCTACCTTTGCGGCTTTCCAACTGTCTACACCGTCTTCTATACTGCGGGTTGATAAATCCTAGCTTGAGAGTGATATCAAAATTCACTCGACTCGATCAGCTGGTGAGGCCCCGACGAACTGGGGACACTTCGTTTAGAGCGGGTGGTGTGGGGGACGGGCAATAATTTACTCGTAGAGTGTCCAAAACTCAGCAGCCCGCCCCCCACACTCCGCTGCGCCACCCGCTCTACTCCCAGTTCTGAACAGCTAAGAACTTGCTTGTGTAACATTGGTGGCACGAACCTTCGATCTACGCCTTCTCCTAGCACCCAGGGTTTTTGATTGTCGATAACCTTCCACAGCCAACCATCCTCATGATTCTTGAGCGCTTCGATTAAATAACTGATGAGGTGCTGTGCTGGTCGATCAGATGATGATTGTCATTTAGAGCGAAAAATCAGAAATTGAGCAACATTTGATAAGGTATACTTAGCTAAGTAGATACAGTAAAAGTACGTATATGTCAGCAAAGATAACAGAAATTATTGGTGATGATGGCGAGATCATCTACATCCAGTATGACGAAGAAGACAGCGATGAACTAATGGCAGTTGGAGTTATTGACAACATCAAGGAGCGGTCAGAAAAATTACAAAAGATGATGATTAGCACGGTGCGAGGTTATTCCCGAATGGTGCTTAATAGTGTAAAGCATGGGGTAGATGGTGTGCTTTCCCCAAGTAAAGTAACGATGGAATTTGGTTTGCAAGCTGGGGGAGAGAAAGGGATTCCTTTTGTAACCAAGGGTACTGCACAAGCGAATGTGAAAGTGACTATTGAGTGGGATTTGAGTACGCAGAATCCACCGCAGCAACCATAAGCTTGAAGGTGTGGTAAGGATAGTTAAGAATAAATTTTTAGTAGAAAAATCCTCTCACTGAAAGCTTGAGAGCGCAAAATATAACTTGAGGCTTGCAATATTTTACCAGCATGAGCAATTATACCCTAGATGATCTGAGAAAATCAATGGTAAAAATTCTAAATTCTAATGGAGATATTGCAGGTTCTGGGTTTGTTATCCGCGCTGATGGTTATATTATCACCTGCCATCATGTTATTTATTGGTTGGATGCACTCAATGTAGAATATCAAGGGCAAGAGTATGAGGCGAAATGGTGTGAAAATTTATCAAATATAGAGGTTGATGTTGCAATTTTAAAGATAAATATTGAGGATGCAAAAGCAGTTTTACTTATTAGTTCTCAACATTTATCAACATCTGTAAAAGTCTATGGTTTTCCACCTACAAAAAAAAATAACTTTCCTGAAGGTTATGATGTTTTTGCCCGTAGTATTCGTAGTAGCGCTCCTATAAATACTGTTTCAACTTATAAAAATAGAGAAACAAAATTTCATAATATTTGGAATAGACTACCACAAGAAAATTCTTACTTTTTATCCCATAGAATTGATGCTAAGGTTGAATCTGGAAGTAGTGGTGGGGCTGTTTTAGCTGAAGATTTAGGTGGAGTAGTAGGGGTAATTCAATGTAGTAAAAATGATGAAAGTTATGTAATACGTTGGGATAACATTTTAGATAAATTAGACGTACTGGGATTAGAGCCAGACAAAAATGCTGTATGCAGTTTTCTAGAAGATATTGAAGAAAATTTTAAATATATAAAACTTTTCCATACTCAAGAAAAAATTCTTCTCAAAGAACTATATATTCCTATAAAAGTAACTTTAGAAACAAATTGGGCATATAAAGAAGGTGATAAAGAATTCAAGCGTCTCTATGCTATGAAAGGTTTTGATGAGGAAGGTAAGCGGGTAGTTCTTGACTGGAAAGAGGTGAAAAAAGAGCATCAAAAAATGATAGTTCTGGCTGATCCAGGTATGGGTAAGTCTACTTTATTGAAGATGGAAGCTGGATTAATTGCTCGTGAGGAAAGGGAGAAATTATTAAAACACCTCTCCCTTAACTCCTCCCATGCAGGTGGAATAAAGCAAGATATTAATTGGGGTATTAAGTCAAAACTAAGTATAAATCATGTAATATTTCCGTTGTTTTTGCGATTATCTGATTTGGATGAAGCTGAGGGAGAAATTATTGATACAATTCCTCAAATTGTCAAACGGGACTATCCAAAAACAGCTAAATATGTCAAACAATTATTAGAAGATAAATTAAATAATAGCAAATGTATTTTACTTTTAGACGGTTTAGATGAAGTACCAATAGAGCATCGCAATTGTTTAAAAGAAAAGCTAAATCGTTTCGTTAGAAATTATTCTTGTCCAATTATTTGTACTTCTAGGATTGTAGGTTATGGTGGTGCTTTTATAGATGGTGCAAAAGATGTAGAAATTATGCCACTTATTCAAAAGCAAACTGAAGAATATATTCGGATTTGGTTTAACAATGCTGTAGGTAACATTGAAGATAAATCAGTTTCTGCTGAGGATTTGATAAAAGAATTGCAACAAAAACCTCAAATTAGGGGATTGGCACAAAATCCTCTAATTTTATCCTTGCTATGTAGCTTATATCAAACCAAAGGGGTAGTACTTCCTGCACGGAGAGGACTAGTTTATGAAAAAGCTGTAGATTATATGTTGAATCAATGGAAAAATGATAATAACCGATTATCCTTGAAAAATATCGGCATTATTGCTAAAAAGAAATTATTAGCTGTGCTGGCATATGAATTTAGCCATGAAGGTAAAGAAATTTTTTCCCGTGATGAATTGCATCATAAAATTGAATTATATTTAAATAAGCAAGAAAATCGCGATTTTAGAAATTATACAACTGAGGAATTAATTAAAGAGCTTACAGAAGAAGATGGGATTATTCAAAAGCTTTCACCAAAGGTGGAACAATATTTATTTTTACATCGAACTTTTCAGGAATATTTTACAGCGTATTATCTTAATCAAGCGATTAAAAATAACTCCACTGATGGTATTAATTTAGCAAAAAAAATATTTTGGGAGTACGATTTGCATGAAACTTTGACTTTACTGGCAAGTTTTATGGAAAATCCTATGTTGTTGATACAAGCCCTTGTTAATGAAAAGGATGATATTTTTCGGACACAGTTGTTATTAGCAGGTAGATGTATTGCGGAAGTTCAGCAAAATGGAAAGTATTATCTTGGAATCAACCAAAATTCTGAAGTAATTGCCAAAACAATCAAAAAAATTTATAAATTCTGGCGACGTTACCCCAATGCCAACTTTGTTAAATCGGTAGTAGTAGCATTGGGAAAAGTTAATTCGCAGATGTGTCAGATATTAATTACTGCTCTCAAAAACTTTGATTCACAAGTGATAGTGGATGCGGCAGAGGTTTTGAGTAAAATTGGTACACCAGAATCTGTACAAGCATTAATTGCAGCCCTTAAAGACTCTGATTCTGAGGTTAGGCGCAATGCAGCATCAGCTTTGGGTAATATTGGTACACCAGAATCTGTACAAGCATTAATTGCAGCCCTTAAAGACTCTGATTCTGGAATTAGGCACAATGCAGCATCGGCTTTGGGTAATATTGGTACACCAGAATCTGTACAAGCATTAATTGCAGCCCTTAAAGACTCTGATTCTGGAATTAGGCGCAATGCAGCATCGGCTTTGGGTAATATTGGTACACCAGAATCTGTACAAGCATTAATTGCAGCCCTTAAAGACTCTGATTCTGGAATTAGGCGCAATGCAGCATCGGCTTTGGGTAATATTGGTACACCAGAATCTGTACAAGCATTAATTGCAGCCCTTAAAGACTCTGATTCTGAGGTTAGGCGCAATGCAGCATCGGCTTTGGGTAATACTGGTACACCAGAATCTGTACAGGTATTAATTGCAGCCCTTAAAGACTCTGATTCTGAGGTTAGGCGCAATGCAGCATCGGCTTTGGGTAATACTGGTACACCAGAAGTTGTATCGGTATTAGTCGCCCTCCTCAAAGATTCTGATTCTGAGATTAGGGCTAGAGCAGCATCAGCTTTAGGTAAGATTGGTACACCAGAATCTGTACAAGCATTAATTGCAGCCCTCAAATATTCTGATTCTTATGTTTGGTTCCACGTTGCAGAGACTCTAGGCGAGATTCGTGCACGCGATGCAGTACAGCCATTAATTGCAGCTCTCAAATATCCTGATTTGTATATGAGACGCGAAGCAGTAAGGGCATTAGGTAGAATTGGTACACCAGAAGCAGCGCTAGCATTAACAACAACCCTTGATGACTTGAGTTGGAAGGTAAGAGTCAATACACGTAGGTGGTTGGAAGAAGTTGGTGATGTAAAAACCTTGGAAAAAATAATCCGCCTTCCGGAAATAGACATTTATGAATACAGTATTTTCACTTTAGCAAGAATATTAGCTGTTAGATTTAGCAAACAAAAAGAGCCTTTTATTCCTGTTTATCCTGAGTTGGTAAAATTTAACCCAGTATGGGTATTTGTGAAGCAAAAATTGCAGAGATGTAAAATTCGTCTTTGTATAGCAATAGAGAAATTTCGGTCGCTAAGAGATAACTGATGAAAGTAACTATCCCGCTTTGGAAGTCCCTAATTTACTCCTGGAGTAGGCCTGGACTGGGCAGCCCGCCCCCCACACTCCGCTGCGCCACCCGCTCTACTCCCAGTTCTTGACATTTAAAGAATTGGTTCTCTAACAATTAATCACACATCATCAAAATCAATCGGTTGACCGTTGAAATGCTTGTGAATACTTTCAGGTATCAACCAACTAGGAATTGTCACCTTTTTATCTGCTTCTGCATCGCCATCAGAATTATTTAACCCATTAATTACTGCAACTTTCAAAGGTGTCTTACCATCAGCAGTTTTGCGGTCAATTTGAATAGTGCCTCTAGCTCTACCCTTAGCAGTGCCATCACTGCCACCAACAGCAGTATTAGTAAAAAAATGGGCAATACAAACTAACCTTTCTGATGCCTTTCTAGGGTCACTCAGAGACGCTTTAACAAACTTTTTAGCAGGTTCCTTGGTAATATCTGACTCAGAATAGTTCGTAAATTCATCAACTAATAACTGTTGCGGTTGTTTATCACGTTGATTATTAATTCTATCTAACCAGCGCTCGCGAGCATCATCAAAAGCTTGACCTATATCTGATTCTGTTTGTGCTATCAACTGAGGACTTAAATACTTCCATGCATTTCTTAAATTATCTCCGGCGTGTGCGTCTATCAGCTGATACAAAGGCATATCAAATAAATATTCTCTAAGCATGACAATCGAAGCTGCTAGAGTTGATTTACCGCTTCCCGCTTCTCCTAATACCCAAACGGGTTTTTGATTATCGATAATCTTCCACAGCCAGCCGTCTTCATGATTCTTCAGTGCTTCGATTAAATCACTGATAAGGCGCTGGTCAGTCAAAGGATGATTGTCATTATTTGCGATCGCTCCCTTGGTCTTCCCCTCAATCTTGCCACGCTCCTGCTCCGCCTTCGCTCTGTCCCTTAAATTCTCAGCAATCGTCTTATCCATCACAGAATGATTAACAGCACGAGCTTTTAGAAAATCCTCAAGCTGGATACGTGCCTTAGCCCGTTCATTTTCAGAATCTGTCAGCCCCAGCGCCAAGCGTTCTTCTGTATCCAGTCCTGACAGCCCATCCTTCAGGCGCTCAGTATAAAGCTGGGTGGAATGCTGCTTCACTTCACGTTTGTGCTTGTGTTGCTGCCAAATTGCATAGCCGCCAGTCTTTTCTAATTCTCCCAATTCATAATCCTTGCGCTTGAGGCGTTGGGAACGCACAAGCAAGCAACCCACAATACCCCATAGCCCCATAACTGTAACCGCACCACCCAACAACTGATGAGGGTTATCTGTGGGTAAATCACGCACCCATTGAATGGCATCACCTTTGTAAGGAATGATGCTGCCATACAATCCGTAGCGTTGCCATTCTTCAGCCAGGACAAAACGCGGCTGGTTACAAAAACGCTTATCCAGCCTTATTTGACTTTGTACGCCGTTGATTGACTTTGGGCAGAACTGAATCTGTGTCAAATCATAAGGCTGGCGTGTTTGTGATGTTGCAAGCCCGATAATTGCAGTGACACCACACACACCAGCCAGGGCTAACTCCAAAACACCCTGTTTCATTGCCTTCCTTTAAAAATCACTGCAATGGAACCAATGAATAAAGCCAAGGCGACTGCAATACTTAACCAAGGGTCTGATTGTGGATTTTGTTTTTCAATAATTTGGATGTCTTTGTTAATTTGGGTGACTGTTTCAGATGTCAAATTCTCAAAATACTGATAGTCTTTGACTGCAAGCCAAGTTGTCACACCTGCACATACTAAGCCAGCAGCAGTTTTTAGAAGATTTTGCATATTATCTACCTCTAGCCCATCACTGTTGTAATTAACTCTCAAGCCTGTTAACCCAGCCAAAGAGCCAACACTGCATATAGAAAACGAGAGCGAAATTGCTAACCAGAAGTTAACGCCACCGCCAGTTATTAATAAATATTTAGCTAGAAAGAATCCCGTTGAATTTAGCGACCAGCCAACAAAAAATCTAGTCAATTTTTCAGTGGTCTTGATAATATCTTGGCGGTGCTGCTTGCGGGATTCCAGGTGTTCTATCAAGTCTTTTGGTAACGGGGTATCTGGGGCGACTTCGCTTAGTATTTCCTCTTGTGACTCATCTATGTCGTATGTCATGTTTAAATCGGATTATTTTTCTAACCCGTCAGCAATAGCTTCAAGTTACTGACGGGTTTAGTTATCAAAAACCTAACAAGGCTGATTTGATTTTCTGGACAATCGAGCGCCCAGCATATTGCTTTTTAGGTTTAAAATCATCACGAGCGTTATCACCCATTTCTAGGTAATATTTACCCAGTTCTCTATCATGTTGTAGGTCAATTGTTTGTTGTCTAATATCGGTTTGTAATTCCGTCTGCAACATCTTATATTCACCATCAACCTGCATCATGTGTTTATCCACCCACGACTTTAGCCTGATGTGATCTGTTGCTTGTTGATGACGCAGCGCTTCTTTATCCTGGGATGACGCGAAATCAAGCTTCATCTCTTCTAGGATATTCGCTAGATGGGTGTCAGCTAAAATCGCTGACTGCACTGCTCTTTCAATCTTTTCGCCGCTAACACCTGCTTGTTTGTAAATGTCGCCCAGGACTACATTTAAATCCTCAGTTCCTTTGATAGCAGCTAGCATCTGCTCTCTTACTTGTGGGGCGAATTCACTAATCTTTGCGCCGTCATTACCCATCTGTCCTATCAGCTTCAAGGCTGATTTATCGCCTGTTAGCGCTCTAACTACTAAGTTAGTAGATGCGTTGAATTTAGTTTTTAATTGGCGTTCTAAGTGGCGTGATTTGGAAGTGACCTGATTCTTGAGCTTGATTGAATTTTTCACAGCGATACTCTTTTACTGGGGTAAATATTTGATTGCAGTGGTAAGACATTGTTCTTACATATTGCTCAATCGCTGATTTGCGTCTTTGATATTGCTGATATTGTTGATGCTCTTTTATTGGCAGATATACCCAGTTATGTAAGGGGAAAATCACAGCAGCAAGCGCAATCAAACTAACAGCAATTCTTGAGAAGTAACTCAGGGAGCAATAGCGAATTACCAAGCACTCAAGCAGCGTTAATTCATCGCTATTGAACCGCGTTGAGTCTGGTGAGGATTGAGAATTGGGTGCTTTTAATGTTTTGGCGGATACTCCCCATATCCGCTTTGATGTCCCCTGAAAAGTTGTTAACTTTTTGGTTCAATCTAGATGCTCTAGTGTTTACGTGTTGTCTCAAGTCTTGGGCGTTAGCTTCAAATGATTGCTCGATGGCATCAAATTTATGATCCACGTAGCTTTTAATTGCAGATGTTACATTGCTGAGGAATTGGCTGTAGTCGCTCCAGGTGTCGTCAACATCTTCTGCAATGCTCAATGTTTCTTGTTCGGTTAACTCAAAGCCCAAGGCTGATGATTGGGCTGTGATAATTTGATGCTTATCTTCACTGGTTACAGTGATACCGTTAATCTCTGGTTCTGCAACCGCAAGCTGATGAGATTCAAGCTCAGGTTGTGCAGCTTCTGCTTCTATTGGCAATGTTTCTTCAATGGGTGCATCGGCTACAGATAATTGGCTGGTTGCTTTGGTTTTGAGATATTCAACGGCTTGGCTCAATTGCTGTTTGGTGGGATTGTTTAGGTCATTGCACTCTACAGCAATAGCAGCTGTTGTGTAATCGTCTTTGGTGAATCCTTGATAACCCTGTTTGTACAAGCGAGCGCGGACGTTATTGGTAAACTTGTCAGACATGGTGATTAATCCTTATTTGACTAAAAACAAGTAGTAAGTCGCAAGTCGCAAGTCGCAAGTAAGATAAAAAACTTCAGTTGTGGGCTTGTATCCCACGGCTTCAGTCGTGGGTACATTTGCGACTTGCGACTTGTAACTTGCGACTTGGCTTGGCTAGTGTTAAAACTTCGATAGTTGCGGATTTCACAGGTTGCGAGCGCTTGTTAATTGCCCATTTAGCTGCAACAAAGGCGACTAGTGCTAAATCTTTGCTGTGATGCCCTTCCATAGCACTCAGAGAAAGGCCAGCACGTTCAAACCAGTAATAACGAGTGCTACGCGGTACATCATCAAGATTGATTTTTAGATAGTCTGCAAGAATCTCTAAAAACTGTCTGCCGTCGTAGTGAGTATCTAATTCATAGAAATGTCTAAATGCTTGCCAGCGTTCGTTAAATCCTTCACCGCGACCCGTAAAACTGCCATAGCGCCGTTTTAGTCCGGCAAACGCTCTTACTATCTTTTGAGCATCTACTGCCTGTACTTCAAAACTGAAGTGCTGCTTTAAGGTTGCTACCACTCGATACCAAGTAATATCAGCAATCTGTTTGTCTAGCTCGCGTTCGTAAAGAAGCTTCAGCTGGCGATACTTAGCTATATATTCTTTCGTCGCCACATTACCTCTTGGTTATTACTTAAGGGTGTATAAAATTTACTGACAATCCGGACAAGTCCAAGGTATTTGATGTACGTAATTAGCTGAATCCAGTTATTTGATATACGCATTTAGCTGACGACTATCAATAACCTTAGAAAATAACTCTGACAAATCACAGGCATCGTGCTTTTACGAGGTTATAACCACGCAATAACAATACTTTTCAGGATTTGTGACTTACTGACACTTTCTCATTTACCCCCACAATTATGCTCTCGAATAGCCTAGTTTTTGCGATCGCATTTCAACAGGAGCATTCAAGCCAGTCGCGAATCGAACACATCAGAATAAGGTTTGTTGTATGCCCTGTCCCATGACTTCAGATTTACGGTTGGCAACCATACCTGGGACTTCATAAATCTCATGTCTGACTTTGTTCTGATTTAGCTTGATGTCAGCTTTTCGCCTTTGTCCGGCTAGTGGGGTGAAACACCATTGTGGATGATCAATCCTTGCCCAAGGACATTTACCAGTAAAGCGATACAGCGCACCCTTTATTTGATACACTTTCGACTGTGACAGGCTAGAAGGTTCGTAGACATGAATTAAGTCATGCATCTTTCTTGCCTCCTGCTGCACATGCACCAATCAAGTTTGCACCCAAGAAGACGGCGATAGATGCAATGGCGCTTCCTTCAAAAATAAGAGCGTTGTTACTCCATGTTGACTGATATTCTGAGCCTCTACTTTGCTCAATGCGGTCAACACCGTGACAAAAGATAGTACCAACAACCATAAAACCTGTTGTTAGTAAGCTCAGAACTGCTACTTCTGATGCTGCATTTTGGATGAATGAACTCATCTTTTCACGCAGAGTCACCACACGGCGAATGTGCATTACTGGCTTTTGTTCTAAATACTTTTGCAACTGGTTATCAGTAAAAGAAGCAGACTTTTCATTACAGTAATTATGTGAATGTAATAGTTCATCTACAGCCTGAATTGCATCACCTAAAGTTGCATCTGGGCAGTAATTCAAGACTTTGAATCCTTCTGAATCTCTAATTTCTCTCAACCATCGCTCGGTAGTTTGTAAACGCCTAATCTGATTAGATGTCAGCATTAAGTAGGTGGGCAGGAAAATTTATAAGTATGTAACGGAAATTTAACCAGAGTCATTAGAGTTAAATTTAATACGTTTTGTACTATAGTTGCCTTTTTCTC
>NZ_JACJRE010000107.1 GCF_014697075.1 Tolypothrix sp. FACHB-123
TACATCAACTTTTAAATGAAGGAGAGTTAATTATTAAATGGGGGCGAAAACTCAAAAATAAAGGCGACGCTGTTATCACAATTTAAATGCACAACAGCTTATCCACTGCTAAGGCAGGAGTAGTTAAAGCCGTTGTAGTTAATATTAGTAAATTTATCCCAATCAGTAATTCACTTTTGGCAGTCATGATTTGTGCCTCTAGGTAATTTATATATAATTTTTAATTAAAAAACTCAAATTTTATCGAGTAAATTAACAAAACTCATTCATAATATACTTGCTAAGAATTTACATAAATCTGTAATATAAAACATCTTTTTTAGGACATAATTAATCTTCCTCCCAATGGCATAGATAAAGAGAACGATAAAAAATCATAATTTTTAATCTAATTTCTCAGAGCTTCTACAGAAACACATCACCTCCTGTAGCATGAGGCTAAATAGCTTTTTAAATGACTATCATGAGTATTATTGTTTTTGGCAGCATCAATATTGATTTAGTAGCCACAGTTCCCCGATTACCAATGGCGGGAGAAACATTATTAGGACATAACTTTGTGCAAGTTCCGGGAGGAAAAGGCGCAAATCAAGCAGTAGCACTAGCACGGTTACAAGTTCATACTCATATGGTTGGGCGAGTAGGTACAGATAGTTTTGCCTCAGAATTACTCTACAATTTACAAAACTCTGGTGTAGATAGTAGCAACGTTTCTATTGACGATAATGTCAGTTCAGGAGTAGCGCTGATTGCTGTTGATGACAAAGGTGAAAATCAAATTATTATTGTTCCTGGTGCCAATGGGCGTGTTAATCAAGAAGATGTAGAGAAATTATCTGATTTATTACCCAATAGTACTGCATTACTTTTACAATTTGAAATTCCGATGGCTGCTGTAGTGGCTGCGGCGAAAGCAGCACATCAAGCAGGGGTAAAAGTAATTCTCGATCCTGCACCTGCGCAATCTGACGTACCTGATGAACTATATTCATTAGTAGATATCATTACACCCAATGAAGTAGAAGCAGGGCAATTAGTAGGGTTTCCAGTGAATAACGCAGAGTCAGCAAAACAAGCAGCAGCGGTTTTATTGCAACGGGGTGTGAAATGTGCGATCGTCAAACTTGGTGCAAAGGGTGTTTTTTGTGCGACGGCTGAGGAAAGTTTTTTTGTACCTGTGTTTCCCATTCAAGTTGTAGATACGGTTGCTGCGGGTGATGCTTTTAATGCTGGTTTAGCCGCCGCACTTTATGAAGGACTTTCTCTACATCAAGCAGTTATGTGGGGTGCGGCTGCGGGTGCTTTGGCTGCAACAAAACCAGGCGCGCAAACTTCTTTACCTGATAGGTTGACGTTTGAGGCGTTTTTGAAGGAAAGGGGTTTTGATTGAACCGCAGAGAACGCCGAGGACACAGAGAGAGAGATGGGGGAGTGTGGGGTTTTTTTCCCTATCTCTTCCTCTTGCCCAATGCCCAATGCCCCATGCCCATAATTATTTCCCAATATCCTCATTCCACAGTTCGGGATTAGTTTCGATAAACTCACTCATCATTTGTTCGCATTCATCCAGGTTGAGATCGATTACTTCTACGCCGTGAGATATCATAAATTCTTTAGCACCAGGAAAGGTTCTCGACTCGCCGGCGATGACTTTTTTGATGCCAAATTGCACAACTGCACCAGCGCATAAGTAGCAAGGCATTAAGGTTGAATAGAGTGTTGTACCTCTGTAATTACCTACTCTCCCAGCGTTGCGCAGACAATCAATTTCAGCGTGAGTAACAGGATCTCCATCTTGTACGCGCTTATTGTGTCCTCTGCCAAGAATTTTGCCATCTTTGACAAGTACCGAACCAATGGGAATTCCGCCTTCTTGTCTACCTTGTCTTGCTTCTTGAATTGCAGCTTGCATAAATTCATCCATGATTAACTCCTCTGCTATGTCTAAACAACTTGTCTTAATGGATCACGATGGCGGTGTAGATGATTATCTAGCAACTATGCTGTTGTTGACTATGGATAATGTGGAATTATTAGGTATTGTTGTTACTCCAGCAGATTGCTATGTACAACCTGCTGTGAGTGCTACACGTAAAATTTTAGACTTGATGGGATTTTCGCATATCCCAGTAGCAGAAAGCACAGTGAGGGGTATTAATTCTTTTCCCTATCTTTATCGCCGCGATTCTTATATCGTTGACAATTTACCAATTCTCAATCAAAGCGACACGATTAATACATTATTGGTAGAGGAAACAGGCCAAGATTTCATGATTAAGGTTTTGCGTGAGGCAACTGCACCAGTCACGCTAATGGTAACGGGGCCATTAACAAATGTAGCAGTGGCGTTAGATAAAGCACCAGACATTGAAGCGAAAATTCACAAGATTGTCTGGATGGGTGGTGCATTAAATGTTTCCGGAAATATCGAAAAGAATTGGGAACCAGGACAAAATGGTACTGCGGAATGGAATGTTTATTGGGATGCAGTTTCCGCCGCGCGAGTCTGGAAAAGCCAAATTGAAATTATTATGTGTCCTTTAGATTTAACTAATAATGTACCTATGACATTAGAGTTAGTGCGGAAAATGGGAAGACAACGCCACTATCCCATCTCTGATTTGGTAGGACAATGTTATGCCTTAGTAATTCCTCAAGATTATTATTGTTGGGATGTTTTGGCAACGGCTTATTTAGGACATCCAGAATTTTATCAATTGCGGGAGTGGGAAACTGAAATTATAACTACTGGCCCCAGTCAAGGACGCACGAAAGTTGTAGATGGGGGAAGGAAAATTTACGCAATGGACAAGGTAGATAAAGAAGCTTTTTATAATTACATTTTGCAACAATGGGCAAGATAATTTTACAATTTTAATTTTGCAAAATATAAACCCGCCGATAACAGCGGGTTTATAAATTTATATACTTGCCAACAAGATAAAATTTAACTTTTCATCACTGCATCTAACAAGATATTAGCGCCAAAGCGGACAGCATCGGTACAGGGTAACCCAGTTTCTTTTGTGGTTTGAGCGATCGCATCTTTCGCCGCATTTTCATCTAGACCAACAGTATTTAAAGCTACAGCCACCACAGGCACGGGAGCAAAGGCACCGCCAGCACTCGCTACTGTTTCATACAGCTTAATCACCTCTGGTAAAGGCGGAATTGGCACATGGGGATTATTGCGGTTATGAGTTTGTCCGGCGCGATGAACTAAAACTAGTTGGGTGGGTTGAGAACCACGGATTAAGGGCAAAGTTGCCGTTGAACCGGGATGTAACAAAGAACCCTGCCCCTCAATATGTACAATGTCATAATTTTTACCATATCGCATCAACATTTGTTCGACAGCACCAGCCGCATAGTCTACGCGCACAGCATCTAAGGCTACACCATCCCCTTCTAGCATCACACCAGTTTGACCAGTAGCTAAGAATTTAGAACGCCAACCCCGCAGCTTTGATGCCCAATGCATTTCTAAGCTAGTTGACATTTTCCCAATCGCCATGTCAGTACCCACAGTCAACACCCGCCGACAGGGAAGGGTACGTGCTAAACCGCTAGCAATGTCTAAATTCGGTGGTTCTTTGCGGACATCCCAAATTAATTGCCCTGGTTTTAGCAGTGCATTTAATTCTGGCATAGCTGCCAATGGTGTGTGTAAACCGTTTACCAATGACATCCCAGCTTGTAAGGCATTTTTGATTTCTAGCCAATAATCATCTGGTACAGTACCGCCTTTGGGAGCAATACCAATTACCAAAACTTGCGGTTGATATTGTAAGGATGCGGCTACAGATTCAACAATCGGAACATCACGCTTGATACCTGTAATCTCTGTTAAGGATCTGCCGACACATTCGCGATCAATAACAGCGACAATTGGGGCTTCACTGTAACGTAACAGAGACAACCCGGTTTTGCCTTTAGGGCCAGCAGTGCCCTCATGTAACAAAATAGCTATTCGTTGATTAAGTGGCAGACGCAATATATTGTACCCCCAAACCTGGTAAATCGTTGGGCAAAACTTTCCCTTGGTGAATTGAAGCACCCACAAAAGGATCATCAATTAAGTTTAAATGACTGTCTAAATCGAGATAATCAGCTAGAGGTGCTAGTTGTGCTGCGGCTGTATTCGCTAGGGAACTATCAGAATAGCAACCAAACATGACTTGCAAACCATAGGCTTTGGCTGTGTGTACCATGCGCATGGCTTCGGTTAAGCCGCCTGATTTCATCAGTTTGATATTAATACCATCAACATAGTTAGCTAACAGAGGAATATCAGCGCTGGTAAAGCAACTTTCATCGACAAAAATCGGCAGGGACGTATGTTGCTTAAGTTCGACTAAACTAGTTTCCTGCCCCCTGGGCAATGGCTGTTCTACATACTTTATACCTAAATCGGCTAGCCAATTACACATTTCTACTGCATCGCTTAAACTCCAACCGCCATTAGCATCAACAAAGAATTCCAAATCTGGTGCTTCTTCTTGGACTGCTAATAACATTTTCCTGTCTGCATCTATGCCATCCGGATTACCTAGCTTCACCTTGAAAACACGGATATCTGTAAATTTTAACCAGTCCCGCGCCCTAGTTCGCGCCCCTTCTGGGGTATTAATGCCGATAGTAACTGAAGTGGGGACAATGCGATCGCGTTCCAATCCCCAAAGTTGCCATAATGGTAACCCCACCAGTTTACCCAACCAATCATGCATCGCCATATCCAGCGCCGCCCTCACAGCCGAAGGAACCTGCAATTTAATTAACTCAGCCTCAACTTCCTGCCGTTGTAAGGGGCTAAATGCTTGCAAAATCGGCGTTACTTGCTGCAAAGCATCTTTGATTTTATCAGTGGATTGCGAATGATTACCTACACCAAAAGGCGACGCTTCCCCCCAGCCCTCAATCCCATCTTGAGAAACAGTCACCCAGATATTTGTTGTCTGTGCCGTCGTCCCCCGACTAATCGTCAAGGGAAACCGCTTATTGACAGTAAATATTTTTACTTGAACTTCCATAAATATTTTGATTTCAAGCTAGGGCGAATTACACAAATATCACACTTTAGCGCTAAAGTTTAGTTATTTGTACACATCTGTTATACTTTTTTACCGAAAAAGATTTTGTTGACTGATGACTGTTAACTGATGACTGTTGCAATAGTGCTTTTTTATCCCATGCCCAATGCCCAATGACAAATTTTAAAAAATGGACAATCCTTAAATCCAAAATGGTATTAGATCATCCTTGGTGTCAAGTCAGGCAAGATGAAATCGAATTACCTAATGGCAAAATTATCGATGATTATTTTGTCAATATTAAACCGGAAGTAGCTTTAATTTTACCAATAACTACTAATCAAGAAATTGTCTTTGTGCGGCAATATCGGCACGCTGTTGGTGATTTTTTTATTGAATTACCGGCGGGAGGTTTCAACCCTCACCAAGAAAGTGCAGAAGTAGCAGCAGTTAGAGAATTAGCAGAAGAAACTGGTTATATTACTCAACAAGTCAGAAAAATTGCCACGCTATATGATAAGCCGAGTAAAGATACTAATCAAATCCATTTATTTTTAGCTGAAAATGTCGTTAAAGTTAAAGAACAGCAGTTAGATATTACAGAAGAAATTGAGGTTATATTAATTCCTGTAGATGCAGTTTTAACAAAAATTGCCCAAGGAGAAATTGCGGTAGCGGGGACTGTGGCGGCGCTATTCTTAGGGTTAAATTTTCTTAAAGCGAGTAATTGCTGAGTTGCTAATATCCCCGACTTATTGGAAAAGTCGGGGATCTGAAAGAAAAACTTTACTTAACCTAAACTAATTTTTAAACTACTTTATCTTTTGGTTAATATAGGTTATATTTGCTATTTATGGAGACTGCAATTAACGTCATGTATGAATTATTTATCATATCTTGAAAAAGATGGATTTTATTAACTTTAATTTTACATATTTTGCATATTATTTATTTTGCGTTTCATAAAGATTTCTTAGTTTTCTCTTAATAAAGATAAATGATTTTGTCTCCATGAGAGTAAAAACTAAGGAGCATATTGTGACCTTATCAAGGCGGAAATTTTTTACTTTAGCAGGGACAGGAACTGCTGGTGCTCTGATATTATCTCCATTGCAAGCTTTTTATGCTAACCGCGCTTTTGCAGCCGGCCCCTATGGTTCTTTGGTATCTGACCCGAAACGTGTTTTGGATTTGCCAAGTGGATTTTCTTATGTGAGAATGTCTGAAGCTGGGCAAACCATGAGTGATGGTTACAAAGTTCCGGGTGCACATGACGGAATGGCTGCATTTCCTGGCACAAATGGCAGTACTATTTTAGTGCGTAACCACGAACTTAACTTTTCATCGGGTGGCAGTGTGGGCGCACCTAGTAATAAAAAATATGATAGCAAAGGCAGAGGTGGTACTACTACCTTAGAAGTTAGTTCCACTAGAGTATTACTCAGACACCACGGTTCTTTGGCTGGTACCGATCGCAATTGTGCAGGAGGCCCTACTCCTTGGGGTTCTTGGCTAAGTTGCGAAGAAAGTTTTGAAACTGGGAATAAAAAGCACGGCTATGTATTTGAAGTTCCTAGCAGTGCAACTAGTTTCGTCACCCCTGTACCACTAACAGCAATGGGTCGATTTAATCACGAAGCCGCAGCTGTAGACCCAAATACCGGCTATGTCTATATGACTGAAGACCGGGGAGATGGTTTGTTGTACCGCTTCGTACCTAGAACCAAAGGTAAGTTGAGTGATGGCGGTACACTGTATGCTTTGAGAATTAAAATCAAACCGAAAGCGTATACCAAAACAGGGTTTACAGTTGGTCAAGACTTCTCAGTAGATTGGGTTCGTATTACCAACCCCGATCCTTCTAGCGATACCGTTAGATCTGAGGGTTATAACCTTGGTGCAGCCAGATTTAGCCGTGGAGAAGGTATCTTTTATGGTAGAGGAGATATCTATTTTTGCTGTACCAATGGTGGTAGTGCTGGCTACGGTCAAGTATGGCGCTACACTCCAGCAACAGAAACACTGAGTTTGTTTGCACAACCAAATAATCGCGGTGTTCTCGATTACCCAGATAATATTGTCGTTGCACCCAATGGGGATTTGTTCCTTTGTGAAGATGGGGACGGTGATATCTTTATTGTGGGAATTACGCCCAGTGGTACGCTGTATAAATTTGCCCGCAATGCCTTAAACTCAAGTGAATTTGCGGGAGTTTGTTTTTCTCCAGATGGCAAAATCATGTTTGTAAATATGCAATCACCAGGAATTACCTTTGCCATTAGAGGCCCTTGGTAAACAAGAAACAGGCAAAAGCCAGAAGGTAGCAGGAACTAACTTCAGACTTACGCCTTCGTTAAATAAATAACTTATCAATAGCCGCGATCGCACAAATGTGGATCGCGGCTAACTGTATAATTACATGAGTTTCAAAGGTTTGAAGCTAAATTTAGACTAAAAAAATTTTTCACAACCCAACCCCCAGCATGAAACGAACTAAGAAGTCTCTGCTATTAGCTTTGAACTGGGTGTTACTCTCATTTACAACCTCTATTTTAATTATTCTCGCACAACCTACAGCACCCGTTCCCGCCCAAGCGCCTAATTCAACCAATTCACAACAAAGTCGCGAAGAACAACTGCGCGAGGTCTTACAACGTCAATCACCTAAGCCTGTTGTCATTCCCCAAACTACCCCCTCTCCTGAGGCTACACCATCACCCACACCCACACCCAAGCCTGATGAAGCCACAGAACCAGCACCGACACCGGAAGAAATCGCCCGTAGGGAACAATTTATCGCCGCAGATAAGCTGTATTTGGCGGGACAGTTTGCAGAAGCAGAAAAAATTTATCGTCAGCTAAAAGAACCTTTTGCGAAAACAACGCAACCTCAGGAACGCAAACCAGCAATCACAGATCCAACGCAACTATCCCCTGGGGGAAAAGTCTATTGGCGAGAATCAGAAGCGGGGATAGCCAAGAATTTACAATCGAGAACTTTAGTACCTCTGCAATTATTGGTGGAACAGTATCCGGAGTTTATTCCCGGACATATCAGATTTGCGGAAGTTCTCAAGCAATACGATCGCCCTGAGCAAGCTTTAGATATCTTAGAACGGGGGGCTTCTCTTTATCCAGACCAACCAGAATTAGTCAAAGCTAGAGTTACAGCCCTTGCAGATGCGAAAAAATGGATGGAAGCTTCTTTAGCAGCCCGTCAATTTGCGATTCTCAACCCCAAAAATCCCCAAGCTGGGGAGTTTAATAATTTAGCAGAAGTTCATCTCAAACGTTATAAAAGCCATATTCAAGCCGAAATTCGCGGCAATGCGATCGCAAATATTCTCACAGGTGCCTTAGGTTACGCGGTTACAGGCAGTTTAGTCGGGCCATTTTCTGCTTTAGATTCTACCATTTTGCTGTTGCGGGGTGAGCAATCCATCGGGGAATCGGTAGCTAAACAAGCTAAAGAACAACTCAAACTAATTACCGATGACACAGTCGTCGCCTATGTGAATGAAATCGGCCAGAAACTCGCCAATGTCGCCGGACGCAATGAATTTAAATATGAATTTTTTGTCGTTCCCGACGAACAACTCAACGCCTTTGCGCTCCCAGGTGGGAAAATATTTATTAACGCAGGTGCGATCGCCAAAACCAATTCCGAAGCCGAACTAGCCGGATTAGTCGCCCATGAATTATCCCATGTAGTCTTATCCCACGGCTTTCAACTAGTTACCCAAGGTAATCTCGTTGGCAACATCACCCAATATATTCCCTTAGGGGGGATTATCGGTCAACTCTCAGCCTTGAGTTACAGCCGCGATATGGAACGTCAAGCAGATACCCTCGGTACTCGCTTAATTGTCGCCACAGGTTATGCAGCTGACGGCTTACGTAACTTAATGGTAACTCTAGAAAAACAACAAAAAAATGTTCCCCCTAGTTGGTTCTCTTCTCATCCCGGAGGTAGTGAGCGCGTCAGATATCTAGAAGATATGATTATTAATAGCAACTATAACCGCTACTCCTACGAAGGCGTGGAACGACACAGCCAGATTCAAGCCAAGGTTAAGCAGCTACTCAAAGAGAAAAAAGAACAAGCAGAAAAAAAGCAGCCTGCGCGATGAACTAAAATCAAAATTTTTCGTCACTGAAGCTATCAATAATCTATACCTATTTCCCTAGAGGATGATTTATGTCATCACACGCTTTAAAATTTGTACTGTTGGGTAGTTTAGGATTATCTTGTTTTCTTGGTAATTCCGTAGCACTAGCACAAGTTGATACATCTGGTGGTGTTGTCGTCCCCACAGATTCTACAGGCCCGTCAACAGGCGCACCCGTACCAGTAGATACCGCCGCAGGTACACCTACTTCCCCCGTTGATAGCAACACTCGCTTTAGCTGTCAGGTTTATAACGGTCAATATACAGTCATGTATCAACCCCAAAGTCAGCCAGGCCAATACTTTGCTTGGGCTGCACCTGCAACTTTGGGTGGTGGTTGGGATATGCAAAAACGCTGTGCAACAATCGCTAGCCGCTTAGAATCCTATCGTCCCGATGGCTTGCAAGAACTGCAAGTAACAAGA
Source organism: Tolypothrix sp. FACHB-123 (assembly GCF_014697075.1). Lineage (GTDB taxonomy): Bacteria > Cyanobacteriota > Cyanobacteriia > Cyanobacteriales > Nostocaceae > Aulosira. The sequence goes on from NZ_JACJRE010000107.1 coordinate 9,625, forward strand.
TTAAATAACGAGAACGTTGTCTGCGTCACCACAGAAGCGAATTCAGGCTGTCGCATCGTCTTGACTGTACCCCGTGACAAAGACCCTTATAATGTCCGCAATAGCATCTTCCAAAACCTCACCACAGCCGACAGCGGCCAGCAAACTACCGCAGTCAACACCTACCGCAATGGACAAGGCGGCTGGCGCGATATATACGACCTCACTCGGACAACTTTAGGTGGTAACCGAGTGTCTAATGCCAGAAGTGGTATCAATCTTAAACCATTCCTCGATCGCAAAGATGGTGGTACTGGTAGCGGATTAAAGAATGGTGTCGCTTTGCGTAACCGTTCCACTAACCAAACAGTCCGTCAACCCAATAACAGCATTCGCCTCAACCCCGATAGATTCCGCCGTTAATTCCAGGGTAATGTATATCTACAAAAACGCGCTGTTAAAAATGTAGCAGCGCGTTTTTGTTGTTGAATCGAGTCTTAACTGTGAGTAAAATTTAGCGATCGCATTGTTGATTAATACGTTCTGTTGTACTTAAATACTTAAGTCTTGAATCTATTACAAAAGAAACTTTTAACTAAAAATTATTTTTAGTATATTAAACAACAAATAAGTCCCAGTATATAACGCCATCAATCTGTGAATTATTTGAGCTTAATGCTGGATATTTGCCAGCATTTTAGTAAATTATGTACTTATACTCCAAATCTACTCTATTCAAAACCGTTGTATCTTTTACATATTAAATGTTGGATTTTTGACCACAGTAATAGCAAAACTTGGTTGTAATATCAATTTTTCTTGACAGAAAATCTGTTTTATAATCTGCACATGCTGGGATAATGTGTAATTTACCTGTAGTGGTTAACAGGCATCTCTATTCAAGACTTTACGTAGGCTGGAATGCAATCATATTGAGGAATTCACTATGTCAAATAGCTCAGGGTTGTATATTCTACTAGTCAGCGTTCATGGATTAATCCGAGGTCATAATTTAGAATTAGGACGAGATGCTGACACAGGTGGACAAACAAAATATGTCGTTGAACTTGCGCAAGCCTTAGCGGAAAACCCGCAAGTAGAACGTGTAGACTTAGTTACCCGTCTAGTTAACGATCCAAAAGTTAGTTCTGACTATGCCAAACCTGTAGAAGTACTTTGTGATAAAGCGCGAATTATCCGCTTAAACTGCGGCCCCCGTCGCTATTTGCGCAAAGAAGTTCTCTGGCCGCATTTAGATAACTTTGCTGATGAGTTACTTAAACACCTGCGACAAATGGGCAAATTACCCCATGTCATACATACTCATTATGCAGATGCAGGATATGTGGGCTGTCGCGTAGCTGGTTGGTTAGGTATTCCCCTAGTGCATACTGGTCACTCCTTAGGGCGCGTCAAGCAACAACGATTGTTAGAACAGGGAACTAAACCAGAAGTCATTGAAAATTATTATCATATCAATACCAGAATTGAAGCCGAAGAAACTACACTTGCTAGTGCAGCCTTAATTATTGCCAGTACTAATCAAGAAGTAACGCAACAGTATGGAATTTACGACCATTATCAACCACAACGAATGGTAGTAATTGCCCCAGGAGTCGCACTCGAACGCTTCTACCCCGTACCGCAAAATTGGCAAGAACCACCAATATATCAAGACTTGCAGCGATTTCTCAAAGACCCACAAAAGCCCATAATTATGGCGCTTTCCCGGCCAGCGATTCGCAAAAATGTCGGTACTTTAGTCAAAGCTTATGGCGAAGATCCACAGTTGCGTCATCTAGCAAACCTAGTTCTCATATTAGGTAACCGCGATGATATTACAACAATGGAATCGGGGCCGCGTCAAGTCCTAACAGAAATTTTCCAATTAATTGACCGTTATGACCTTTACGGTCACATTGCTTATCCCAAACATCACGGTTCTGATGAAGTTCCCGAACTTTATCGATTGCTAGCCAAAACCCGCGGAGTATTTATCAATCCCGCCTTAACAGAACCATTTGGTTTGACCTTAATCGAAGCTACAGCCTGTGGTGTGCCGATTATTGCTACATCAGATGGCGGCCCCAGAGATATCATCGCCGCTTGCGAGAATGGTTTGTTAATCGATCCCCTCGATATTCAACAAATTCAGGATGCTCTGCGCACAGCACTGACCGATAATCAAAAATGGGAAGGTTGGTCTAGTAATGGTTTAAGTCGAGTCCGGGAAAATTTTTCTTGGGAAACCCACGTAGAACGTTATTTAGAATATGTGCGTCAACTACCACAACGCCGAGTCCAATCTCTGCTGAGTCCGTTAAGGCTAGGGCCAGCCAGTAACCTCAACGATTGGAACGTCCCGGAAAAAAACCGCCTACCAACAGCCGATCGCTTTCTGGTGTGCGAAATTGATAATACCTTGTTAGGTGACCCCGATGCACTGCATCAATTAATCCAGCGCTTAAATAACGAAGGTGAAACCACTGGCGTAGGAATTGCTACCGGACGCAATTTAGAAACTTCTCTAGAAATGTTAGAAGAATATCGGTTTCCCATGCCCGATGTGCTAATTGTGTCCACAGGTAGCGAAATCTACTATGGCGCTCAGGTAATTGCAGATATGAACTGGCAAAGACACATTAGCTATCGTTGGCAACCAGACGCCATCCGCCAAGCAATGGCAGAATTACCAGGAGTGATGTTACAACCAGCAATAGGCCAAGGTAAGTTCAAAATTAGCTACTTTATCGATGAAGAAAAATCCATCAGTTACCGGGAAATTATGCGTCATTTGCGACGGCATAAGCTCCATGTTAAAGGTATCTATAGCCATAATATGTATCTTGACCTGGTACCAATTCGCGCTTCTAAAGGAGATGCAATTCGTTATTGTGCTTTAAAGTGGGGATTGCCAATTAAACGCTTTTTAGTTGCAGGTGCATCAGGTAATGATGAAACCATGCTAGCAGGTAATACTTTAGGTGTGGTTGTGGGTAACTATAGCTCAGAACTAGAAAAGTTGCGTAGCTATCCCCATGTTTACTTTGCGCAAGGGCATTATGCTTGGGGGATTTTAGAAGCACTCGATCATTACGACTTTTTTGGCAGTTTATCGCGCACAGAACTAGAAGTGAATAGCAACGGAGATGGAGGAATGCAAAAACGAGAAGAAGCAATGACAGGCGGCGTTTTATCTGTTTAGACTGCGCTAAAAAATAGCTTCTCTTTTAGCTTTGTTACCCGCCTTTCGACTTCTCTTCTGCCAAGGGGAGACACGCAAGGGACGAGACGCTACGCATTAAGCGTTGGCGCAGCCTCTCGTAGAGAAGCTATGTCGCAGGTTTTACGCTCAAGGCTAATAGCCCAATTAGGGGCGGGTTAAGCGAGATAGTCGTGAATTATTGGAGCATATTTTTGAACCCGCCCCTACTAAAGTAGACTAAAGATTTTGAGGATATCTAGTCATCTTGAGATGATTTTGGCTATTAGCACAGAACTTCAGTTTCTTGCGGTAAGCGGGTTTCGCCTTAAATTGACACCTGACTTTTCACGGGATGTGGAAAAGGAAATTGGTTCGCGATAGCTGGTCGCGAACCAATCCTCTGGACTTAAGATAATTTGCGTCCTCTAATATAAGGTGCTTGTAGTATCGTATTTTGGGGTGCAAATGAAACTATTAGAAGCA
>NZ_JACJRE010000108.1 GCF_014697075.1 Tolypothrix sp. FACHB-123
TGCTACGCAACGCTGCGCGAACGCCACTACACCCCACACCCTACACCCCACACCCAAAAGCCTTATGAATATTGGATTTGCCGATATCTTAGTGCCATTCGGTCTTGCTCATTGCTTTCTCCAATACCCAAAAAATCCACGAACTGCTTACCTTCTAGTTCGGGGTCTTCTCGAAAATCAAGGTAGGTGTCACTAGAGCGCCGGTCGAGTAGAGAGTATGATGAAGTAACTTTACCTTTTAGTGAAAAAATGAATCATTTGTGACATTTTGGTAAAAATTTACCTAATTTATCTGTACTAGTACCGCCGTGAATTCAAAATTCGCGCATTAAGACAGAGTAAGCGTTTTGTTGATTTTGAATGGTCTGTTTATTTACGCCGTGCTGTACTAGTAGGATTAGCAGTCACAAAACTTGAAAATTTTCACTATATATATGAGGTCACAGAATTCAGCAGTTTTCACTATATATAGGAGGTTAACTAAACCAAATATGTTCACGAAGCGGCAACAAACAGGATACTGTGTATCACTATAGATTGTATAACTATATTGATACTTAAGTCCGAACAGAATTTGGTGACAAGGAGATGAACGCAAATGGATTCTTTTTATTCTGCCAAAAAAATTAAAATTTCCGAGTTATCATTAACTCATGAGCAAATGAATATTATATTAGAGTACTTGTATTTAGCACGTTTAAACAGTTTATCAGAAAAGCAAACGCAACGTATATCAGATATTCTAGAAATCGCTCAACAAGACTCAAAAATTGATTTTTGGTTAACAGAAGCAGACCAGTTTATCGGACATAAATTGAATTTGATAAATGAACATGAATACAAGAACTTACAAGCCAAATTAAGAGAATATCTAGTAACAGACTGCAAAAATTTGAGTCAAATTACTTCTCGTGATCCAAAGTCATTTTAGATTGCAAATCAGAAATACATTAAAGGTAATAGGGAAATCCCCATAATTAAAATTAGGGAACCAGTCGCGTCGTGGGCTTGTGACCCATTATTCGGGCAGGATTTCTCAATGAGACCTATTTCCTATTCCCTGTCCGCAGGGCTTGGTCATTTAAGATGGTTTTGATTTGCTATTTAGTAATAATCCCGTGGAGTTGTTTGGATTCACGGGATATATTACTGGTCGGTTACACCATCGCTCCTTTTGGATTTTCCTCGCTTGAATTTGATTGGGGGCGATCGCCTAGATTGTGCTGGGTGGAAGTTCTCGCATGGTAATATAACGCCAGTTTCAAGAGATAGGGTTGCGATCGCTCTATTACTCCCCATCTTTTATCTCTAATTGATAAATCCGGGATGATGGATGCTCTGTCATCATTCGCCAATAGTAGCCCTGGGGTAGTGGCATTGCCCTACCACCACAGCGATACAAGAATATCGGCTCACCAGAACGCACAACTTTTTTAACTGTTTGCTCCAGGCTGGGGTCGGGGCGATCGCTGTCATACCAAATGATGTGAGATTTACCAAAGTACCCCGCAGCGAATAGACTAGCGGCAAGCCACTCCATTATCGATTGAATTTACTCTTGCTCAATGCCACAGCAATGTTGTGCGTAGCTTTCGATTGTTGGTTGGGCTGGTTTGGGTTTGAGGAAATTTAAGAGTTGTTTCATGATATTGGGAACGCAACTATTACCAGGGTTCCCAGATGAAAGGGTGCGATCACCTGTCTGCTAGTTTTCCTCTAAGAATTTTTTAGGCGATCGCTCCAAGGGTGCAACTTTGCCTTTATTCCCGCTAATAGGGCAGATTTAGCAACAAAGGAAGATTTAGAAATTTTGCTCAAACGGCAAAGGGAATTAAACCAACAACTTCGAGAACTCAACGAGCGAGTTGACACTCCAAGAGCTACAAAATAGTTTATGCGAGCGATCGCTCTATCACTCCCGTTAGTAACTGTTTATTAATTGTTCTATCAGTTGCAGCAGGTTTTTCTCAATTTGTCCAAGAGCTTCTGAGGGAGAAGTTTTATCTTATACTAAGGAGTAAATTATCAGATTATACCTGTGAGAAACTTTTTGTTAGAAGACCAGCTTCATGCAGAGAAAATAATGCTGTTGACAGAGTTTATCCAAAGCAATCCAGATGCGAGAGAACTAAAACGAGCATTAGCAGTCAAGATGGCATTACAGGAAGAGTCTTATAGACAAATTCAAACATTGTTAGGGATGCACCCATCTTGCATTACAAAATGAAAGAAGCGATTTTTAGCACAAGGTTTAGATGGGATTAAATTAGGTTACCAAGGCACCCAAGGATATTTAATACCCCAATCAAGAGCAGAAGTCATTAGCTGGTTAAAGGAAAAGAACTACTGGGATATAGATGAGTTAGTTACTTATTTGGATGAGAAGTATGGTGTAATTTATCAGTCAAAACAAAGTTATTATGAGCTACTATCCGATGCCTCAATTAGTTGGAAGAAATCACAGAAAGTCAATCCGAAATCTGACCAAGAATTAGTAAGAAAAAAGCGCGAAGAAATTCAGGATTTTTTAACTCATAACAAAGCTGAAATCGAGTCGGGGAGATTGATTGTCTTTTTTGTAGATGAGTGTCACTTGCTGTGGGGCGATGTCTGTGGATATGTCTGGGGAAAAACAGATATCAGAATTGAAATTCCCATACTTAATGAAAAAGAAAGACAAACGTATTTTGGAGCCTTGAATTATCAGACAAAAGAATTTATTGTTCATGCATATTCTGGTGGTAATGGTGAGAATACTGTAAATTTTATGAAGTATTTACAAGCTCAATGTTTAGGAAAAAGAATTGCCTTAATTTGGGATGGAGCTAGTTATCATAAGTCAGCCGAAGTCAAAAACTTCTTGGCACAACTCAATCATGGTTATGAAGAATCAAAGTGGCAATTTACTTGTATTTTATTTGCGCCCAATTGCCCTGAACAAAACCCTGTATAAGATGTTTGGTTACAAGCTAAAAATTTTTTAAGAAAGTCTTGGCATCTTTGTAAATCATTCCCAGTTGTCAAATGGTTATTTAATTTCTTTACTGAGCACCAAAAATTTGATTTTCCTAAACTAAAACAATATCAACCTTGTTTGCCTCTCATTTAGGATTGCTATAGTAGAAAGTCAAAAAAGAAAAGAGAGTGATTTAGACAAGCTAGATAAAAAGCTAAAGAAAGAAAAAGATAAAGTTGAAAAGCTGCCCCACTCCCACCAATCGTAACCCCACATACTCTTGGGGTAGACGACTTTTGTTTTCGTAAATGTAAAACCTACGGTACAGCACTAATTGACCTGGAACGCAGCCGACCAATTGCTCTACTCAAAGATGCAAAAGCTGAAACCTTAGCAGAATGGTTAAAAGCTCATCCCGGTGTCAAAGTCGTCTCACGAGATCGATCAAAAACTTATGAAAGTGGTATTCGCCAAGGAGCGCCCGAAGTCATTCAGGTTGCAGACCGTTTTCACTTATTGCAGAACTTAGCTGAAACACTTAACCAAGTTTTCGCTACACATCATCAAGCTCTCAAAGCCATCGATGAGGCATACAGTCTTTCATCAGTAACCCAAACTGACGGTACTGTAGTTGTGCGAGTACCACGACCAAGCCGTGAACAACAGGCACTACAATTAGCAGAACAAAGCCGTGCTAGACGAGTTGCTATCCATCAGCAAGTTTGGGACTTACATCATCAAGGTTGGAGTGGAAAAGCTATAGCCCGTCAAGTTGGGATTGGTGTAACAAGTGTATTTCGCTATCTACGTACTCCTACCTTTGTTGAACCACAAAGGCGAAGAAGCCGAGGTCGAAGTATTTTAGTTCCATACCAAGAATATATCCTAAAACGCTGGAATGAAGGTTGTCACGAAGGCTTAGTCTTGTTTGAGGAAATTCAACAACAGGGTTACAAAGGTAGTTATGATACTGTAGCGCGTTACACGCGGCGCATCCGTACTGTCCAAGGAATCAAGCCACGAAAACGGTATTCACTTAAGTCTTTACCAAAAGTCACTCAACCCAAAAAACTTTGTCTGACACCTCGTCGTGCCGTATGGCTAGTGCTACGGAAACCGGAGTCGCAACTGCTTGATTCGGAGCAACTAATTGCACTACTAACAGCGCAACATCCAGATTTAGCTGAAGCTATTGAGTTAGCGCAAGGCTTTGCCCAAATTGTGCGCCAACGGCAGCCTGAACAACTTGATCCTTGGCTCACTCAAGCTCTCATGAGCAATCTGACTGCTTTTTGTCGCTTTGCTAAAGGATTGCGTGAAGACTACGACGCGGTAAAGGCGGGTGTAACTATGTCAGTTAGTAATGGCCCCGTTGAAGGGCATATTAATCGGCTGAAAATGTTAAAGCGACAGATGTATGGTCGCGCCAAAATTGCCTTGTTTGCAGTTTGAAGCGTTTATGTTTGCAGTTCGCTACAAGTAGGCGTTGAGCACTCATTACTTCTGAAGGTTGCCACACAATACAGCTCTGCCCAAACCTTAGATGCCAGTAGGCGTTGAGCACCGGTGAATCTGAGAACAGTTCAATCGTTGATTGCTCTGCCCAAACCTTAGATGCCAGTAGGCGTTGAGCACTTGAAACGATATTATAAATATGTCAGACAGATTAAACTGCCCAAACCTTAGATGCCAGTAGGCGTTGAGCGCCATGAATTTCTAAAAGTTCGGCAAGGGCGATCGCTTATGGTAAATGCTTGCCTACACACCTTTGATTTTCCTCTTAGAATTGAACTTGACAATTCCTCACAGCAGTGAAGCCGTGTACTTTAAGAATATTACCAGTGTCTTAAAGTAGTAATTTTCTCTCTAAACGTTTTATTTACGAGTGATTACTGATGATTACTAGGTTTAAGCATAGCTAGGATGTAGCAAATAACCTAGAGTGGCAAAGTTAGCTAGAGCAAAAACTCAAACCTAGTAAATTCGTTATTGTTGAAAATTTTGGTTTACTTATTTACGCCTATTTCAACCATTACAAACTTACTCTAGTTTATTTTGCCGTTCTAGCAAATAACATAGCATCCGCTACTTAAACTAGTGGATCGAAAAGGTAGATGACTATCAAAAAACCCTTGGCTATCAAACAGCCAGAGGTAGGACAGCTTATCCGTAAGGTGCGACTTTCGGCTGGGCTAACACAAGAACAGTTTGCAAATACTCTCGGTGTTACATATTCAACGCTTAACCGTTGGGAAAATGGACACACTAAGCCATCACCACTGGCGATGGAGAAGATTGAGAGGATGTTGCAGGAAATGGAAAGAGGCGAACAGTTTAATTAGTTCTACTAAATAAGCCAATTAGTTCTAGGAAGTAAACCATGCTTGCTCGGTTTTGGTATGGGCGGTCGATGGCTCAAAATTTATGTATTTACAACATCAGCATCAGTAAAATGTAAAATTTATGAAAAATATTTTAGGCATTGGCACAGCATTAATAATTAGTACAGTCTTGTCTTTGGGTCTCCAAAACCATGTTTCGGCTCAAACTTCAGGGGAAAAGCTAGTAAATTCCATCAAATCTGTTTCTCAGGTTAAACAGCAACTTAAAGAGACATTTGAAAATTTAAATCAATGTAATTCAGGTTATTGCTTTAACATCATGACTACTGATATTTGTCAATTGGTAGGGGCATTAGATGTCAAAGTAAATGGAAAAATTATAGGATTAATGTTTGGTAGCAGTGAAGGACAAATTTCTATTTCAGCATCAGACTTAAAATTGATGAAAAAAATTTTAAGTCAGTGTAAATCCACTAATAATCAATATTGGAACTGGGAATCTGTACTGCACGTTTTTTATTCACCTACACCACAGATAGACCGCGAAATTCGTGCTGCTCTGGGTGCACCTAAAGCTAGGTAATTTTAGCTCTGAAAGTAAGTCCATTTTTTGAATGTTGAAAAATTTGAAAACTCTCGATAATTAAAGTATAAATATGGCATTTACAAATAAAATATTTACTTGTTTAGTAATTAGTACCTTACTTTACTGTCTACCAGTATTTGCTCAATTCATCATTCAAAATCTGCCTAATGGACGCTATTTATATTGTGATAATCCTCCACCAAATGATGGAGTTTCTGTAGTAACTTGTTTTGCTTTTGAGAAGAAATTAAACAAAATTATTGGTTATTATTATCCAACTAATGTTAAATATGCAACTGTTTGCGTTAGCGGAATAGTTAAAAATAATATTATTAACGGCGAAGCTGTTTATCTAACTATACCAATTAATAAAGGTAGTGAAGTAACATTAGCTTCTGAATTTCAACAAAATCAACTAAAAAACTGGAGTAATGGTGATTCAGGAAGATTAAGATTAGCCAGAGCTTTGCCTGGTAGTAGCACTATTGGCGGACAAGTAATTCCCCTTGTTAAATTTCGTAAAGCAGAACTAAATTTACGTGGTTTTAAACATTATCGAGATGTAATTAGACCTATACCAAAGAGTTGTTTAGATTGGTCTTAATAATATGCCTATTCTGATTTTAGTAAAGTCAGTATTTGTTATGAATTTGTTGAAACTCGACAAGGTGGTTTTAGAACAATTAATGTTACACTAAATACCCACACCATGATGAAAATTACCAAAATTAAAGTTAAATTCGGTTAGAAAATATCTCATATATTAAAAATATCAATACTAAAAAGTACTATTTTATATCTTTGATTGTTGATAATATCTACTAGCCGAGGGGATGGCTACGCCCGCCGCAAGCATCGCATATGGTTATGTTATGCAATTGCTAAAATCCTAACTAAATTCCAAAAAGACATAAATTTCATGCTACAGCAAATACTTAGTGGGCGCTACTACATTATTAATCACTTAGGAAGTGGAGCATTTGGTTATACTTACCTGGCTGAAGATAGACATCTACCCGGCAATTCTCTGTGTGTTGTAAAGCAGCTTATTCCCCAGGTAGTTAATCAGATAACTCTACGTTTATTTAAAACTGAAGCAGAAGTTTTAGCAAAGTTAGGTAGCCATGCTCAAATTCCCCAACTTTATGCTTACTTTCAGGAAAATCAACAATTCTATCTAGTTCAAGAATTTATTGCTGGTAATAATCTAGACGATGAACTAACTCCTGGTAGGAAATTAAATGAACATCAAGTTCTTACTCTTTTGCAAGAAATTTTAGAAGTTTTAGCATTTGTTCATCAACAAAAAGTTATCCATCGTGACCTTAAACCTAACAATATTAGACGCAGACAAGATGGAAAAATTGTTTTAATTGATTTTGGCGCAGTCAAACAAATCAGTTATTACACAGTTAATCCGCCAGATCAAACCAATTTAACTACAGTAAGTATTGGCACTCCTGGATATATGCCAAGTGAACAAAGCCAGGGTAAACCCAAGTTTAGCAGTGATGTTTATGCTGTAGGAATGATTGGTATTCAAGCCCTAACAGGGATATTTCCTCATCAATTATTAGAAGATCCCAGAACAGGCGAAATTATGTGGCGGAATGGTGTACAGGTTAGCGATGCTCTGGCAGATGTTTTAGACAAAATGGTGCGTTATGATTTCCGACAACGTTATGAGTCTGCAAGTGAAGCATTACAAGCTGTTATGAGCTTAATCACTCCTGTTACGCTTAATTTGTCAACTTCTAACCCTAAAACTTTAGATTCTATTAACAATCTACTACCAAATTTATTTTCCAAGTCTGCCATTGTAAAATTTTTAGTTGGTATGGGAGTAATATCTCTGGTAACTGCAATTAACTTTCTTAAACCTACAATTATAAATTATAATAAACCTGAAACAACACAGTCTGATAATTCCAGTCCGAAACAATCTCAATCAACTCCTAAGTCGGCACCTATAGTACCTGTAAATAATACACCACAAAGGGAGATAATTAAACCAACGAGTTCTTCCATTTCTACAGTTGCGTCTGGTCAGACAATTAAAACCAGTGATATTCTGATCAATAGTTTTTATTTTATATCTGACAATGCTTACCAAAATGCTAGTGATGCAGACAAAGAAGTGAGCAGGTTGAAAACAGCAGGTTACAATCAAGCATTAAAATTTTGGATACAAGATTATCCCAATTTATCAGGTAAATCTTTGTTTGTTGTGTCTCCTGCTATCTTTAATGAACGTCAATCTTGCGCTGAATTTCTCAATACCTACAGTCAACAAAGTTCTGAAGCATATTGTGCATTTGCTAGTAAGGATGTAAATGCATCTGCTGATAGATTTTATGCTGCTAATAAAGTTGATATCCCTGCTAAATTAAATACATACTCATCAGAAAATAATCAGTTATCTGGCTTTTATTTTATATCTGACGCTGCTTTTAAAACATCAGATGAAGCTGATAGGCAAGTTCAGAAGTTGCAAAGACAAGGTTATAGTCAAGCAGGTAATTTTTGGATACCAAATTACCCCAATTTATCAGGTAAATCTTTGTTTGTAGTCTATCCGGCTCAATTTAAGCAACGTCAAAGCTGCGCTAATTTTTTAAGTAATTATAGAAAAAAAAGTCCAGATGCTTATTGTGCATTTGCTAGCAAAGATAGAAATGCACCTGCTGATCGATTTTAAAGTTTGGTATTTGAAAAAAATAATTTTTGAGTTACAAAGTGGCAAAAATAATTGACGAAAAATTTTATGCTGCGTTCTCATGCTGATCGCCCCTAGGGCGTGTCTTCAAAGTAACAAATAATACTATAAAAAGCGGGCACACGGGGAAAATTCAATTCAAAAATCTCTCCGTGTCGTTGCGTCTTTGAGTCTCCCAGTATTGAATTTAGAGTTTGAAAACACGCCCTAATCCCCCCACATGAGCTAATACAATGATGGCAATTCGTCAGCCTAACTGTACAAACTACAAGGTGACACAACAGGAATGGCAACGTGTACATGAGTTGAAAGGATAGCGATGATAGCGATCGCTCTCCCGATGATTACAGGAACACTAGCAATAAGAGCAATCACACCCATTCTTAGAGGAAATATATCAGTAGGAGCGATCGCCCTCATACCAACAGAGTGGATTAACGCTAACAATGACACGGGCAATAGAGCAACTATCCTCGCTTAAATTAAACGTGACAATTCCTCACAGCAGTGAAGCTGGGCATTTAGGAAGTGTTATCAGTGCTTCAAGTACTAATTCTCTCTCTAAACGTTTTATTTACGAGTGATTACTGATGATTACTAGGTTTAAGCATAGCTAGGATGTAGCAAATAACATAGCATCCGCTACTTAAGCTAGTGGGTCGAAAAGGTACATGACTATCAAAAAACCCTTGGCTATCAAACAGCCAGAGGTAGGACAGCTTATCCGTAAGCTAAGGCTTTCGGCTGGGCTAACGCAGGAACAGTTTGCAAATACTCTCAATGTGACTTATTCCACAATTAACCGTTGGGAGAATAGGCGATCTTCTCCATCGCCACTAGCAATGGAGAAGATTGAGAGAATGTTGCAGGAAATGGAAATAGGCGAACAGTTTAATTAGTTCTACGAAATCAACCAATTAGTTTTAGGGAGTAAGCCATGCTTGCTCAGTTTTGGTATGGGCGATGCTTTGAGGATGCGATCGCTTTACTTTAGCTGGCAATTCAAGATTAATACATTAGCTGATGTCTGTTCTTAATTAACTTGATAACTACCGTTACCAAGTTAAAACCGTCTTTGAAATATTTAAATTAAACTGATAATGACTACTAAAACTTTGTCATATTCTCCTAAATCAGACCGTCAAGAATTAGATGTCAAAATTTGGTTAGTTTTGGTTATAGGATTAGCCGTAACTCTAGGTATTTATGCAGTTATACTACCTATAAAACATAGCTTTTTAGGTATTCTCTTATATGAAAGAGGATTTACCCAAGTTTTAGCTATTTTATTTGGCGGTATGGTGATGACTATCACCATCTTAAAGCTATTTAAAATTCAAAGAGAATTGCAGGCTTTCAAAAAAGATTTAATTCCAGCCACTATTTCACTTGATAATCCCAATTCCATTCAAGTTGAAAAACTTCAGCAATCCTTAACCAACGAAAAAAGTTTATTAGCTAGGCGTTATAGTCGTGTTGTTGCTGCTTATATTGTCTCAGGAAATCGTCAAGCAGCTACTGAATTTGCAATGGAAGATTCGGCATTTTATAGTAGTACTGCCGAAACTTCTTATTCCGTAGCCCGAATTTTAGTTTGGGCAATTCCTCTGTTGGGATTTATCGGTACAGTGTTTGGTATTAGTGGTGCTGTCAATGGTTTTAGTGGTTTTCTGCAACAGTCCAGCGATATTGAACAAATTAAGCAAGGTATTGGCACTGTCACTAGTGGTTTAGCTGTAGCCTTTGACACAACTCTTTTAGCTTTATTTGTCAGCGTGTTGGTAATGATTCCTTTAGTTTTAGCAGAGCGACAAGAATCACGCTTGCTGCTAGCGATTGATGTCTATATCAATGACAAACTCTTACCTCGTCTTAAAGAGGGAGAAGGTTTAAATAAAGCTATAGTTAATGATGCCATTGGGCAGGCTTTTCAAAAGCATCTGCCATCACCAGAAGTGCTGATTCAACCTGCTCAAGAATATGCTAGACAAGCCGCAGAAGCGTTAGCTAAAGGTTTTGTGAATGAAGTAGGTAAAATTCAGGTGACAACCAACAAATTGATTCAGCAGATGAATGCTATCAATCAAATGGCTGTCAAAGACCGAGAAAACTTTATTGCTACCTTAACCCAGCAACAACAATCTAGTCATGAGATTGTTAAGGAAATCCAGCACATTAGCATCGCAGTGCTAGACAATTACCAAAGCATTAACCAGGATTTTAACACACACACAGAACATATCACTGAGCAGTTGCAAAAAGCCGCAACGACTTTAGACAGCCGCATTGCTGCTTTGGAAAATTGCGCTCATGAAGTTGCTAGAATTGTCGAATTCCAACGCAGTTTAGAGCAGAGCTTACAAAGTTTAGAAAAAACTGCACAATTAGAACGAGTTTTAGGTGAAGTGCGGTCAAATTTGGCACTGTTAAGACCAGTGCTAGAACAACTCAACAAACCGCGCCGCATTACCTTAGTGGAAGCAGATGAGAATTGCTCCTAAACCTATGCCAAAAAGACTATCTACTCGTTCTGCAATTGAAATTGAACTGTTCCCATTTCTGTCGATTTTGGCTTGTACTATAGGCGTACTCATTTTGTTAATTATTGTTTTGATGGCTCAAACATTTAGTAATCAAAGACAAATTACTATCCTTGCTAAAAGTGAGAACGGACAAAACCAAAACAAACAACCCCGCTATATAGAATGTCGTAGTGACGGTATTGTTATCTATCCTAGTCAAAAATTTGTAGCTTTATCGGAAATCGATAGTTATTCTTCACCATTACAAGCCTTATTACAGGAGGTAAAAGCTAATCGAGATAAACAATATTTAATTGTGGCACTTCGCCCTGATGGAATTAAAGTATTTGAGCAAGTTCGAGAATTAATTGAAGCCAAAGGAATTGATATTGGCTATGAACCCATCGATGAAGGATGGAATCTGAAGATTGAAACACAACCTTAAATTGCCGATAAATTGCTAAATTTACTTACATATTATGATGCTGACATGAGAAGAAAGCGTTCTTTTAAATCTCACCGTCCCCAACAAAATCTAGATTCATTTTTAGATATATTGACTAATACTGTTGGCGTGTTGATGTTCATTAGCCTTTTTATTACTTTAGTGGCTGCTCAATCGAGTACCATAGTTCGCACACCTTTAGTGAGTCAAAGCGATAAAAAAGTAAATTTCTTTGAAATTCGTGGCAATCGAGTTATTTATTTAGATAATAAATCAGCTACTCAACAACTAAAAGATTTTGTTGGTAACTTACCTACTTGTGTTGAACCAAGCTATAGCTCAAGTTTTCTTGATAGTTATGCGTATATTGATGAATTAAGAAATTATCAAAACTGTCTTACCAACAAAATCCAACAGTTAAAAGATTTTCGTGCCGAAACTAAAAACTATGAAATCGAATTAGTTGATTTAGAATCTATGTCATGGAAATATAACCCCAAATCAAATACTGGCGGCGAATTAGCTATAGATTTAGTTAAACCAGATTCAGAGTATCAAAAGACTTTAGCTCAATTGGATTTACAGCAAGATTATCTGGCATTTCTGGTAAGACCTGATAGTTTCGCTGCTTTTCGCCAAGCTAGACAAATCGCTTGGAAAGCGGGTTTTGATGTCGGTTGGGAACCACAAACATCTGACGGTGAAATTATTTTTGGCTCTGGAGGAAGAAAGATAGGAGTACAGTAACAGGTTTTGTTCAAATTTTGGCTTAACTTCCTGAGCAAATATTAACTAAGTACTTCATAAGCAATTATTTAGCAAGAAGATATTAAGTTAATTTGCTAAGCTGTTGTGCATTTAAATTGTGATAACAGCGTCGCCTTTATTTTTGAGTTTTCGCCCCCATTTAATAATTAACTCTCCTTCATTTAAAAGTTGATGTA
>NZ_JACJRE010000109.1 GCF_014697075.1 Tolypothrix sp. FACHB-123
TTTTAGCGATCGCTCTCTTCACCAGTTATATATAGTTCTCTTGTACTACTCAAAACACACCTCTACTTAGCACTTTTCTCTATTTAGATGCGTTTGCCCTGATGGCGAGGGAGAGTAAAAAGGTGGCAATTAATCGTTCCCGTTTGGTTTCTAAGGTGCGGGTAACCATTGTGGCCATTGTGTCACATCCTAAGCCTAATACCATTGGAATGACTGCACGACCAGATAAACCTACGGATTTGAATAAGCGATCCAGCATTAAAGATAAACGTGGTAGGTAGCCGCTATCTTCTAGTAAGGAGAACATCAAGAAGTAAGTCGCCACTACAGGTAAAACGATCGCAGTAGCGTAGCGAATCCCTAAGGTGATAATGCCATAATCATGAGCAATCAAGTCTTGAATTGATTTCCAGGGAATAACTTGAGCTGTTATTTGGTTGACAAATGGGTTAATTTGTGATTCAAAAAAGCCTTCTATGCGATCGACTAATTCCCCTGCACCAAATTCACCGACAAATTTGTAGACTCCGTAATAGAGGATGAAAACTAGGATGGGGAATCCGGTGATGGGGTTGACGGTGAGTTGATGCAGTGTTTCCGCAAGTGGCGATCGCCTTTTTCTAGTTTCCTGTAAGACTACTCTTTCTATCGTCCGCGCTTGACTTTGGCGAGTATTAGCGATCGCTAATCCAATAGGTTGTTTAAGTTGATTTTGCGTGACGGTAATCAAGACTTCTAGATGACGACACTGTTCTTGATCCCGTTGCATAGTTTCCCAAAGTCCGGGGTCTTTTTGTAGCAGTAATAAAGCTAAACTCCGGGGAGAGAGGGAGTAATTGCCAAATAAATAGCGATTACCTAAAGTTTGCCACCAAGATTCCAATTGTGCGATCGCGGCTTCAATTGGTTCTGGATAAATAACTTGGTTAATCATGGCTGTACACTGATGACTGATGACTGTTACCTTTTACGCTGGTATCATTGCTGTCTGAACTGGTAAAAATGGGGCAATTCTGTGTCGCAATTCATCTATACCTTGGTTCAAAGCCGCAGACATGCAAACTACGGGAATTTCTAACTCCATCTCCAGGGCGTCTTGGCGCAAATCTAATCCCCAACGATGGGCTTCATCCATCATATTCACAGCGAGGATAACAGGTAGTCCAGCTTCGATGAGTTGAAAAGTTAGCGGTAGCATTCTGCCTAAGTTCTTCCCATCTACCACATGAATCACAACTGATACAGGTTCACTTAACAATAAATCTCTAGCAACCTTTTCTTCTTCACTAATAGGTAGGAGTGAATACATCCCTGGTGTATCAATGACTGTGATGGCTTGCTCTCCTATCTGCGCTAATCCCCGACTCACTTCTACAGTCGTACCAGGGTAATTAGAAACAGTGACATAGATACCAGTTAGAGCATTAAACAGTACACTCTTACCCACGTTGGGCATTCCTACCAAAGCAATTGGTGGACTTGTGGAAACTTCTCCATTTAAAGATTGCTGTCTTTTGGGAAAAAATGGCAGTCCTCGCGATTTTCCTCCACAAGACTTACCCTGTGATTTACATTGATGGCATTCCATAGGAATTTATTGCTGAGCTTTACTGCAACTTATTCTCAAATAAAAATGTGAGGATCTTGTGAGGAAGATATCACTTTGGGGGGAGGTTTGCGATCGCAATATGAAAAACTCCATCCATAAGGATACTGCTGGCGAATGGTGGGTCTGACCCCTCAACACTTGATATAAACTGTTCTCTCACTTACCCGACACACCGCCCGCAGGCTGGAAGCCTGGGGCTAAAACTCCGAAGCCCACCTTTGTGGGCTTTGTACGATTAGCCGCACCCTTCTAGGGTGACGGCGGGATTTCGGGATCAGCGAGGGGTTTTACCATTGATTAGCCAGCATCATCCTTTAGGATGCTTCCTTTTCCCAATTAAGATTGTTTATTATTTATATTTAGCTGAGAATAGGGATTTTGTGAATTAACATTATTGAGTTTCAAGAAGCTATCAAAGGCATACCAAGCTAAGACATACCAAGGAATCATATCTAATTGCATACCTTTAATAATTAACTGTCTCACAGCTAATATACTTAGTCCCAAAGGAAACAAAAATCTTAAATCAACTGTACTATCTGTAGCGCGTGCAAATTTATTATTTACAGCTATTACAGATTTTCTTACATATATAGCTGCTTTAGTATTTCTTGGTATATAGTTTGTAAAATTTATACCAAATTTTTGCAGAGATGCGAAAACAACAGCTAAAGTAACATTCTCAGCATAATTGATGAGAATGCTACCTTGATGCAAGTTGGTTTTTACCTGAATAATGTACGGTTGCGTCTCTAGAAAATTGACAATTTGTTGCATTATCTCAGATTGACGATGGCTAGGTGCAATTCTCAACCGTAACCTTCCCGGAGTATCGCTAATAATTTGGGTAGCTATCGGTGTATCAGCGAGTGCTGGATGGCTAATTTGTTGTTTCTGGGGAATAATTACCATAGTTTTGGTTGAAAATGGGCATAGGGCATTGGGCATGGGGCAAACGTTAAAATTCAATATAGAATTCTTAATTTTGAATTTTGAATTTTTTGTCTCGCTTCCCCATGCGCCGTATCAATCTTTGGGGTGAGTTTCCACAGCATTAGCACCTGGTTCAAATACACGTTGATATTGACTTTCAGCGATTTCAGCTTTGGCTTCAGCAACGATGTCTTCCCAAGTTTCACCCAGTTCAGCGAAAGCACCTTTGCTTTTTTCGTAGGCGACGATTCCACCTTTAATGAGAGATTTAGCTACGGGTTTACCAATTCCTGCAACGACTGGCAATATAACTGGTGCTAACAATACTGCACCAATACCAGCGATTAGTCCAGGTCTACCTGCGTGTTCCATTAAATCTGTAATTTTAGGCATATTTTTATAAACCTCCTGGTGGGGAATATGGGGATAAATGTTTGCTGGCGACAGTATCGCGGATTGGTGGTGAGGAAGTTGTGAGGATTGGTCTTAAACCGTTGATTCCTGCAATTACGGTGGAACCATTGTTGACTATGGTTGCGGCTAGGGGGTTGAGTCCAAATAAAGCGGCGATAGCTAATCCTGCCAAATTTGGTACAGTAACAATGGCGGTATTTTGCTGAATCAGTTGCTTGGCTTGATGAGCAATTGCGATCGCTGTTAACAAACCATGCAAATCATTCTGCATTAACACTACATCTGCTGTCTCCCGCGCAATTTCGGAACCATTAGCAAAGGATACGGAAACATCAGCGTAAGCTAAAGCTGGTGAATCATTAATTCCATCGCCAACAAAGGCGACTGTTCTACCTTGGTTGTGTAGTTGCTGGACGATAGCGGCTTTTTGTGCGGGAAAGGCTTCTGCATGGGTATGTGATGGCGGTATTCCCAATTCTGCTGCTACGGTGTTGGCTATCTGCTGGTTGTCTCCGGTAAGCAGATGCACATCTATGCCTTCTACCTTTAACAACTGATGAATTACGTCAGGGCTTTCATTGCGTAAGACATCTTTATAAGTAATTATACCCTGTAATTCCTGGTTGCTAGCAACATAAATTGTCGATTCTGCGAGATGATATTGTTTAGTTAGGGATGACATATCTACGCCTTGTTGACGTAAAAAGCGATCGCTCCCTACATAGACAGTTTCACCATCGATAATTGCTTCTACACCTAAGCCTAGTTGATAATGCCATTGACTGCGCTGCGGTATATTCACACCTTGCGCCTGGGCGTAACGAATTATCGCTTCCGCTACTGGATGAGTTAATCTTTGTTCTGCTGCTGCGGCTAATGCTAAAATTCGCCATTGGGAAACATCGGGATGACAACTTTCTACATTAATCACCTCTGCTTCGCCTTTTGTTAGCGTCCCTGTTTTATCAAAAACAATAGTATCAATTTGCGCCAGTTTTTCTAAGGCTCGACCACTGCGAATGAGAATTCCTTGTTTAGCAGCATAGCTCAAAGATGCTAAAACTACTGTGGGAATAGCCACTCTAATTCCTGTAGCAAAATCTAAGGTAAGGATGCTGGCGGCTCTGGCGGCGTTTCTTGTTAGTGAAAATACAGTTACAGCTAGTAGCAAAGTTGGCAGTACAGCTTTCTCGGCAATCGTGGTTGCATAGTTTTCCATGCGCGTATCATAGACTGGTGCTGCTTCCATGAATTTGATACTTTGTCCAGCACGGGTATCATCGCCTGTGCTTTCAACTAAGATATAAATTCTACCTTCCCTTACCAAGGTAGAAGCGAATACTCGTTGTCCTTTGGTTTTCAAGCTGGGTATGGATTCACCAGTGAGTTTTTGCTCATCTAGTAAGGCTTTACCTTGAATTATTGTGCCATCAACTGGCACTTGTTCCCCTGGATAAACAATGACAGTATCGCCTATTTGTACATCGTGAATGGGAATTTGCGCCTTTTCTCCATTTCTTTCTACCCAGACAAATTGTCCTAAACAACTGAGTAAATCTAATGTTTGCAGTTGGGAAGTACGTGCAGTGCGATCGCGGATATTTTCGCCAATAGCAATTAAACTCAACATTAGGGCTGGTGTGAGAAAATGACCTTGAGCAGTGGTAATTGCGATCGCTAAAAAATCCAACACATCAATGGTGAGTTTTTGCTGTCTGACAATTCCTGTAACAGCTCGTTGCAAAACAGATAAACTAGCTACAGCAAGAGTTCCCACCCGCAAAATTGGCGGAATTGGTAAACCAAAAATCCTCTCGCAGACAGCTAGACCTGTAACTATCATTGGTAGTGATAAGCTAGATTCAGCTATTTGTTGTTCGTTAGTTGATGGCGTAGGTTGAGAAGTTACAGAAATTTGTCTAGCAGCTAGCAGCAACTTACCCAAACAGCAGCGCATTTTGTTGTCATTAACTACGTTGGGTTGATAGGTAATAACTAAAGATGCGGCGATTGAGTTGATCCGAAAACTGGTAATTAAAGGTTCTGCTGTTAATAAACCTTGCAGTCTGGAACTATATTTTGCATCATGCCGTAAACTTGGCACTCGTAACCTTAATCTTCCCGGTATTTCATGAACTACTTGATAATTTTGATTGAAGGAATTTTGGTTACTAGCTACAGGAAGTTGGACAACTTTACCATTGCTTTTCCCTACATTGTCTAAGGGACTAGCTGCTATTAACGATTCGAGTGGAATTTTCACTTTACCATTCCTTTCGCCCATTGCCAGCGCTATAAAGGAAAGTTCGCCATCAAGCCTAAAGAATAAGACATCATTGAAGGCTTTAAATCAACCCAGATTTTTGATAAATCTAACTCTATATTTGTTTCTGCTGACGGCGTTGTTAATGGCTGCGCTTCTGGCGGTGACACTAATATTTCTGGTGCTATCTCTGGTGGTAAAGCCGATTCAAGCAAGTGTAACCAATAATCTAAACTCGTTTCTGAATGATGATAATTAATTACTACTGAACTTGCTTGATAGTTCACCCGAAAATTAATCACTTCTCCATCAGCTTTGAGGATACTCTCTAATTTTTTACCATAGGCTGAATCTTTAGTCAGTTGCTCAACATGAAAGCGAATTCTCCCAGGAATTTGATGGACAACTTGATAACTTAGTTTTCCCGGTTTAGCTATTTCTTGAAGAGACTTGTTCGCCACTTTTGTAAATCCTCGTAGCGGTATTTCTTTTTCCGTGAATTTCTCGGCAGTTTTTGCAATCACAGCAAGTAACAAACCCGGTTCTACAGAGTCTATTACCCAGCGAGTTGCATCTGCCACCAGCATATAAACTAAAATTGCTGGTAAGCCTCTAACTCTCAAACCTCTTGTTACTGCTAATCCAGCAAGCAACGGTATCACCGCCATTGATTGCTTTTGCCAGAATCCCAGAGATTTAAAATCAGTCAAATCTACTTTACTGACTGCGGGAGAATAGCTAACATCAAATTCTGTTAATATTTTCAACACTTGGGGTAAAGAAACCTGATTTTCATCAAAGGTAAAAATTACACTACCCCGTTGTTGATTATGCTGAATATCTAATAGCCAACTCTGTTGTTTTAAGTCTTGACATAGTTGCTCTATTTGGCAATTCCAATTCCCATCATTAGACCGGATACGTAGCCGTCCAGCAATTGCATGAATTACTTGTAATTTTACCTGCTCAACTACTTGATTACCATGTTCCTGCGCTGATATTTCATCACAGAAATGCTGCTCAGAAGTTAAGTCAGGATGGTCATTTAACGGCGTACTTAAATTGTGACTACTGATGGTTGTTGTCATTAGTTAATAGCTGCACCAATTCAGACATTCACGATAGCTTTAATCATACCTGATTCTTTTCTCAATAAAATTCGTTCTTGAGAATAATTTGATAATCCGTAAATTTTGCTATTATTTCTTGTTCTTTGTTTATATAACTTAAAGGTTATACATAATTTTGAATACTCAACTCTCACAAGCTGGAAAATATGCTTAAATTTCGGTGTTTCCTCATCTTTTTTCCTCTGTGAACTCTGTCTTGAAAAGTTGTTCATGGGGGGAAACCCCCAAGACCACACTTTTCGCTGTGTTCTCTGCGGTTCATTTCTTCTTAATCTTAAAAATGAATGGCGCAGATCGCAGTTCCACTTCAACAAGACTCAAAGCTTTGCATCAAAACGTGAGAGAAACTTCAAGACTTACGCAACAGTTACGGGAAATTAAACCACAGAGGACACAGAGAAATAAAACTTTTAGAGAGTTATTGTTTAAGTCCTAAACTTAATATTTATGTAAAGAAATATATTCATTAACCACGATTCTTAACTTTTTACATATAAAAAGTTAGTCAGGTGCAGAAAAGTTTTTGTAAAAACAATCAAAATAATTGTTATTGTATAAAATCATCAGAAAAATTAGGGTTTCGCTAGGCATCAGAATGCAAATTTTGATAGGATAAAAAATCCCTATGGGCACAGAGGATATATTAAAACTTAAGTTAGAACTGGGGAATTTTAGATTTGAGATTTAGGTTTGATCGCTAACTTAAATCGAGAGTTGCCAATTTGAAATACTCCCACTTTAATGGTTGGAATCAATTCACAATTGATTGAGCTTGTTAACTCTGAGCCATTGTCTGCCAAAAGAGAGGATGACGATATGGTTTTAGCAGTAAAATTACCAGATAATATGGAGATTGCAGTAAAAGCAAAAAATACTGCTATTACTTACTCTGTCGTCCATGCAATACCAGGACGGGTAAGATTCCGCATTCCTTTGTTAGCAGAAGATGGGGATTATGGCTGGCGGTTAGAAACACTCTTAAAATCGGATAGTAGAGTCACAGAGGTTCGCATCAATCGCCAAGCTGCATCAATTGTCATTCAATATCAACAGTGTGAAAATTATAATCGCGCTTTTTTGAAACAGATAGTGCGATCGCTCCAACTTGCCACTACTATCAATACTATTACCCAAAATACCACCACCAGCCCAGAAGTAGCTGAAGCAGAAGATGCAGGTGTGAAATTACCAGCCTTTGCAGTTTTGCTAGCATTACTGGGTTTAAGGCTTCCCATTCCCCAAAGTTTAATTGCTTCCGTTGTCGCCCTTGCAGCTTGGCCTGTAGCTAAACGCGCCTACAATAGTATTACCAAGAACCGCAAGTTAAACATTGATTGCCTAGATTTTATGGCAATTTCCCTCACCGCAGCCCAAGGAAACCTCCTCACCCCAGCTTTGGTGATGACTCTCCATGAAATTGGTGATATGATTCGCGATCGCACAGCGCGAGTATCTGAACAAAACGCTTCTAACCTCCTTGACTCCCTGGGACGTTATGCTTGGGTATTGCAACCCGATGGACAAAAACAGCAAATTGAAGCCACATCTGTGCAACAAGGTGATACAGTCATTGTCTATCCAGGTGAGCAAATTCCCGTAGATGGTCAAGTGTTGCGCGGTAAAGCATTAATTGACCAACAAAAACTCACAGGTGAGTCTCTGCCTGTGTTACGGCAAATAGGCGAAACTGTATATGCT
This sequence comes from Tolypothrix sp. FACHB-123, assembly GCF_014697075.1. Lineage (GTDB taxonomy): Bacteria > Cyanobacteriota > Cyanobacteriia > Cyanobacteriales > Nostocaceae > Aulosira. The sequence continues at coordinate 8,048 of NZ_JACJRE010000109.1, forward strand.
TCCACTTTGGTACGGGAAGGAGAAATTTACATTTACACCGAGAAAGTAGGCAATGCTACCCGTGCAGGTGCAAGTATCGAACTAGTCCAACAAGCACCGGTTCATGATACCCGCATGGAAAATTACGCCGCCACCATTGCCGACAAAGCGGTAATTCCCTCTCTATTATTTGCTGGTATAGTATTATTCGCTACCCAAAATCCTGCCAGAGCCGCCTCAATCCTTACTCTAGATTTTGTCACCGGAATTCGTGTTTCCCTTCCCACAACCTTTTTAGCAGCCTTGACTCATGCCACCAGACATGGTGTACTGATTCGGAGCGGCCGCGCCTTAGAAAAATTAGCACAAGTAGACACATTAGTTTTTGATAAAACCGGCACCTTGACCCAAGGTAACATTCAAGTAGTAGCAGTAGAAGCAGTTGCAGAGCGGATATCTACCAGCAGATTATTAGAATTAGCCACAGCCGCAGAACAAAGATTAACTCATCCAGTAGCCGAAGCAGTCATGCGCTATGCCGCAGAACAGGATATAGCAATCTTACCCCGTGGGGAATGGAGTTATGAAATTGGTTTAGGCGTAATTGCCCAAATTGATGGTCAAGAGGTATTAGTAGGAAGCGATCGCTTATTATCTAAGTTTAATATCCGCCTGACTTGTCTTTATGGCGAACATCACTGTCAGCCAGAAGATTGTACAAACACTTTAAATTGTCCGATCTCAGCCCATGATTCCTTACTATATATAGCAGTTAACAGAGAATTTGCCGGAGTCATTGCTTATACAGATCCCCTACGCCCCGAAAGTTCCGCCATCCTAGAACAATTACAAACAGAGTATGGCATGGAAATTCATCTATTAACTGGGGATAGCCAAACCAAAGCACAGATGGTAGCAGAAAAACTCGGTATACCCTTGAGTAACGTTCACGCCGAAGCCTTTCCCGAAACCAAAGCCGCAATTATCCAGCAATTAAAAGCCGAAGGTAAAACTGTAGGTTACACCGGCGATGGTTTAAACGATTCCGCCGCTTTAGCTTATGCAGATGCAGCCATATCCTTTGGTGATGGTTCCGAGATAGCCAGAGAAACCGCCGATGTCGTGCTGATGAATAATAACTTAACTAGTTTTGTCGATGCAATGGCGATCGCGCGCCAAACCAAAACCGTCATTGGGCAAAATATGAGTTTAGCTGTAGTTCCCAATTTAGCCGCCTTAGGATTAGCCACCACCATAGGAATGCACCCCCTAGCAGCCACTGTAATACATAATGGTTCCGCGATCGCCGCCGGACTCAACGGTTTACGCCCACTCATGCATCGCGACTAATTATCAAATGCGCGGGAAGCCCACTCCTTCAAGGAAGTGGGATGAGCAGACAAGCATTCTGGCTTAAACTCTAGTTTTTTTGAACATTTGACGCCGACGCTGAAACTCCCGCCCAGTTGCACGCAATGGTACTACATCTGCTTCACTACTCTCTCTAGCTACGCGAATTAGTAACGCCGCACCCACAAGACTAGCAATCATAGAGTTACCACCATAACTAAACATCGGTAAAGGTAAGCCCGTCGTCGGTAACGCACCTGTAGCAACACCAATATGAAGTAATGATTGTCCCACCATCACAATAGTTACCCCAATCGCTACCAATCGAGATACAGGATTTTTCGCCTTCAGCGCCACCATTAATCCCAAAGTGGCAAATAAAGCTAACATTAACAGCAAAACCATACTGCCAATAAAGCCAAATTCTTCAGCAAATACGGCAAAAATAAAATCAGTATCCTGAATTGGTAAATAAAACAGCTTTTGTTGAGACAGTCCAAACCCCGAACCCCAAGTTTGACCAGAACCGACTGCTAGCAAACTTTGCACCAACTGATAGCCATCGCCTGTAGCATCAGCCCAAGGATTGAGGAAGGACATCACCCGTTTGCGTTGGTACTCCTTGATGCTAATACTCAATAAAGCTAACAAAACTCCACCTACTGCTGTTCCTCCCAGATACCTGTAAGGTAAACCAGCTGCTAAAGCAATTAACCAGATAGTTGTACCGCAGAGTGCTGTTGTACTCAAATTCGGCTGAGCAATGATTCCCAAAAGTACCAGCCCAAAAATTCCTAACCAAATAAAGCGAACCCGCCAACTGAGTTTTTCCCATTGACCAAATAGTCGCGCACTTTGAAGTACCAAAAAGGGCTTAATCAGTTCTGACGGTTGAATGGGAATCGGGCCAATTGCAATCCAACGTGCTGCATCAAATGCTTTTTTTCCTAATCCTGGAATCAGAGTACAGAAAATTAACAGTAAAAACAATATTAAAAACCAATGGCTGACCCCTAAAATTTTTTTTAAGGGGAGATGCACAATTATATTGAATAAAATTAGCGAAACAAAAACCCAAAGAAGTTGACGCTTAAAGTAATACAATCCGTCATTTTGACGAGCAGCAGCAACAGTATAAGATGCGGAAAACAATATAATTAAACCGGCAAACAGCCAAATCAATGTTAACCAGCGTAACAGCCGCGCCTCCAAAGCCCAGCTAGAAACGGAATTATCAAAAATGGGAATCAGGCGGCTTAGATTCACAATCAGTACAGGTATAAGAACTTTTAGATTTTAGATTTGAGATTTTAGATTTGGGAAGGGTAAAACAGTAATTAATTGGTATAATATTTACCCCCAGCTCAATTACCAATACCCTAAGATAGATTTTTATCATTCAGCAGGTATAAATATAGGTTTTTGTAAATCACTGTAATATATGCCATAGTTATCACGCCTAGCCCCTGATGTGGTGCGACTAGACAAAAAAAGTCCGCCTTAGCAGACTAGTAGAAATCTAAATTTTCCTAAGTTCCTATAGCTTCAGGTTTTCGCCCCAAAGCTTCATACTCCTTTTAAGGCTGACTTTGTAACTTTTTCATTTCATGCTGCACATCTAAAGCAATCTGCAATGCTTCATTAAGCATACGTCCATGCTCAGTAGCCTGCTCGGTAACTTGCATGGCGGTTAAAGTTGCTAAATTATTAGCGAAGAAATCGCTATGATTAAGAATAAAATTTTTATTTTCCCGCAAAATCTTTTCAGTTTTCAGCGCTCTGACTAAATCATTCCTAGTAATTTTCAGTGCTTCGATAACTCTTTCCCGTTCCCGAATACTTACATCTAAGTTACCAGCATCTTCTATTTGATCGTTAATATCTATTGCTTTAATAATTGCATTGTATCTATCTACATCATTTAATAAAATTTGCAAAGAATGTGTAATCTTAGCTTTGAGTAGCTGACTGCGTTTTCTCCAGAATACGTATAAACCTATTTGGGTAACTCCGCCAAACCATAAGCCTAAAACTATCAATACTAGCCAGGATGGAACTGTCAGCCATAAACCCAATAACTTGACAATGAAATCAAATGCTATATAGCAGCCAACTAATATAGAAAAGCTGATAAAAACTACAGTAGCGCCTTCAGTTCCCTTAATTTTTGCTATAACTTGCTTTACAAATTGCCCTAGAGGAACAATAATATTTATGAGTTCATCTTTAACAGGCAGATTAGTCAAGTTTTGTAGTTCTTTGGCAGTAATCTCCAACCCTTGTAAATCATCCCGCACAGTTTTAGCCACCTTGCCAGAATAGTTATTTAGTACAATATAGCAAGCTAATTTCTGGAACGCTAATTCTGGATTTTCCTTATCTAATATTTATCTGCAAAATCTGAAAATTCAGCTAATAATAATTTTTTGTACAATCAGATACTCCTTGGACAAAAAACTGGTTGTATTCTAGTAGAGCTTCAGTGCGATGCAGTCAAAAACCCTACATGAATATTTCACAAATCTTCAACAGAGTTCTCTAGATACTTGATGTTAGGAAATAAATATATAAGTTGTTCAAGTGACATTTAATAAAATTAGTTAGTTTTTTCCTGGCTGATAATTACCCCAAGCGAAAACATCTAGGATGTTTTTTAAACCTCATCCATCTTGAAAACTGGAGTTTTCGCAGAAAACATATTACTGTGGATAGGTGGTGTGGTAGAAAATCAAACAGGAATGCTAAAAGTAGAA
>NZ_JACJRE010000011.1 GCF_014697075.1 Tolypothrix sp. FACHB-123
TATCAATTCCAATTCCTTTGAAATTAGCGATCGCTTGTGGGTGAAAAATCATCTTGACCCTGATGAGGAAAAACTACGGGTTTCAAGTTAGACGAGGTTTACTCAAGGTTTTTGGTTTTATTTTCATATTCCGCAGTTATTTTTCTGCGCATTTTTACTAAATATTCTGAATATTCCAGAGATAATTTATATTTGCTATTTTCTAGTTCTTGATTGTATAGAAATACTGAATAGCTATTAAATTTATACTCGATTTCAAATACCTGATTACTCCAAGAATAGTCAGGAAATATTGTCTTGAAATTAACAATTATACTTTTATCAAAGTCTGCTTTTTTTTGTTTGTTAGCAATGGAAGAACGATATTTAATAAAGAAATCTTTAAAAAAATAAATTAATTTAGCAATTATACTTTTCCCATTAGCCTGGGAACCAATAATAATATTTATTTTTGATAAATTAAGTTCAATTTCATTGAGGTTTAAAAAGTTTTTTACTAATAGTTTTTCCATAAAATAACTGTTGCGTTGTATAGTACACGAGTATTATACATTTATAAACCAACAATATATTTTACATGATAATTTAACTCTTTTGAATAAAAAGTTAGTTTTGGATTTTTATACCGAACAATTAAATAAATACTCAAAAATACTCGTCAGATCAATTAATAAGTTGTGATTTATCAAATAAGTATGCTAGGACAATTCAAAGTACGTTAATAAATATTTTGAATTATGTATAAATAAAATAATTTTATACAAAGACATAAAATGTTTAAGCTTTTACACCTTTGTATAAAATTTTTATCCCTTCAGACAGCAATATCTAAATAATTCCAAACACCGAACCGACAGTAGACTTGATTGAATCTCTCGCATCTTTTAAAGTCTGGGCAATCGGATGTTTGGTTTGTAAAAACACCCTAGCACAATTGCGTCCCGGCATCCCAGAAATTGAACCACCGGGATGTGTTCCCGCACCAGTTAAAAATAGATTATCAATAGGTGTTTTGTAGTTGGCTATTTCTGGTAATGGACGGAAAAATACCATTTGATCTAAAGACATATCAACGTGGTAATAATTCCCCTTGTAAGCACCTAATCTTTCTCCTAATTCTGCTGGGCTTTCTACACGCCGAGCAATAATTGAATTTTTCACATTTGGTGCATAGGTTGCTAACTTATCCACAACCCTATCTGCAACTTGATTTTTTAATTCATCTGTCCAACCTGTACCTTTTAAACCTGTACCTTCTGCACCTGCAATTTGGTAAGGAGCAAAAAATTCAATCCACACCGTATGTTTACCCGGCGGTGCTAAAGTTGGATCTAAAGCACTGGGCATAACAACATACATTGATGGGTCAGAATCAGGAATTTCTCCTAAAGTGCATTTACTATGAGCTTGTTCTACATGAGCAACAGAATCGGCAATCAAAATAGAACCGATTAGATATTCATCTTTATGTGCATGGTAAGGAAAGCGTAATGGTTCATCTAAAGCTAAATCTATTTTGAGAATAGTTTCGTTGTTGTTGACAATTCGCCGCTCTAATCTTTCCCATAAATCTGGATCGACTGCATCAATATCACTTTTATCAGTCATTTGTAAGAATAATCGCTTGGCATCAATATTAGAAATAACGCCATATTTAGCTCGATATTCTTTACCACCAGCAACCCGCACACCTACTGCTTTTTTATCATCAATCAACACTTTTTCTACATGTTGATCTGTGAGAATTACGCCACCTTTACTAGTAACTAAATTAACCAAAGCTTTAACAAGTGCGCCAGTACCACCGCGAGGTCTCGCCATACCAGGATTGTGACGCATTGCCATCATAATTGCACCAATAGCAATAGTTTTTTGTGATGGTGGTGCGCCGAGTTCAGCCGCTAATCTTGCTAGGGGTGCTTTGAGAAATTCTTCATCAAACCACTCGTTTAGTAAATCTTCGGCGCTGGTTAACATGGTGCGAATAAAATCCAGCGTTTTATTAGGCGAACCAATGACAGAAAATAAATCTTTGAGTTTTGTAATATCGTAGTTACCAAGGATATCTATAATTGACTTTGGTGGCGCATTAAACATGGGAATCATTGCCCCTAATGCCCGTTGCCAATAGTCTGTAAATTCGGCGTATTTTTTCGCATCACGTTCGTTGTAACGTGCAATTTCTGCACAAGTTTTTTCTAGAGATTTGTGTGCCAAAAAATATTTACCATCAGGATGAGGACAGAAAACTACTGGATCGCATTCCAGATATTCTAAACCGTATTTTTCGAGTTCTAATTCTTCTACAACTGGCCCTAAATGAATAAATTCGTGATCGATAGCACACAAATTAAATTTAAATCCTGGTGCTTCTTGGGGTAAACATTCTTCTGTGGTAGCGGCTCCACCAGGAACAGAACGCTTTTCTAGTAGTAATACACTATAGCCAGCTTTCAGTAAATACGCAGCACAAACTAGACCGTTATGTCCTGCGCCAATAATTACAACATCGTATTCTTGCATATTTGGAAATTAGAGATGAGTAGGTTTGATAGTTTAGAAAATTCAGGAAATTTACAGCCAAAATAGTAAGTAAATTTTGATTGTTTGTCTGCAAAGCTTACTTACTTAAAGGTAGGTTTTCTGTAGAAGGAATTTGCTTTACATGGGCTTCTACTAAAAGTATGAGATTATCTTTTTGAACCTCTACATCTTTGATGCGTAATAACATATCTTCCCATGCAAAGTAAGATGATTGGAGCAATTCTTTCAGCTTACGCATTAAAGCTGTAATTAGAGGGACTGAAACTCCTTCTCCCTGAGTACAGTTAAAACTTTCTAACATCAAGGGCTGTGAATTTGTAGGTGGGCTAACCCTTGCAGTAAAACTTAACGGACGGCTTTGTCCCTTTTCTTCTAGCAACACATTGCCGATAAATTCCATTTTACCGCTACCTGGTAGGAATACCTGGATTTGTTGCAGATGAAAACTAATAAATTCACCATCTACATCGAATTGCCAAATTTGTGCTTGGCGTTGAACTAAATCTGAGGACAGGGCATGATTAATATCAACCTCTGTCATGACTATACGCGCGATCGCATTTACTGGCTCATTGAGTTCTATTTGCCCAAAAATCGCACTTAAAGGATTGACAGCAATGCTATCTGTTTTGACTTTGATTTCTTGTACGCGGATATCTTTTTGCAGCACCAGACCCTTCCCAGTTAGGGAAACTTCTTCCACTTGTCCCTGGGCGACTTTCAACAGGTCTGTGCGCACATCTACGTCTATTTGTTCTACTTCATCCAGTCGGTTGGCTAAGGTATTTTCTGCTGCTTGTGATATTATTTGCTCCTCCAGCCTTTGCTTATCTGGCATGAGTTTCTATACTCCTAGTATCCGCTTACCTACTCAATTTAGTCTTTGAAGGCTCAGGATGGTATCTATAGCATGGTATATGTAACTGGGAAGATAGAAACTAATATCAAGATTGCTATTTGATTTTTGAATAACAGGTAGGGTTTGTTACCGCGAAGTGTAACGCACCGTCAAAACAAATAGATTCGTTAGATAAATAATTTGATGCAAGCTCAAAATTAACCAGATATCTTTCTAGTCTGGTTTTCAGCTAATTCTCTGGCAAAAATACATAAAATTGTAGGGTGGTCGCAAAACCACCCTATTTCCCCTCATATTTAGAATTTACTTGCAGCACCCTTAGTGAAAAATATAATTACTCAGTAATATTAACCAAACTTTCAACTGGAGAAGCAGCCAATGTTGGAGCTTTCAACAAACGAGAGTAGAGACTGGATGGTTGCTGATGAGCAACAACTGGTAGAACTTGGCGTGCATGAGCAGCTAATTCTACTGCTTTGACATCATAAGTTTGGGTGATTAACTTGGGATATAAACCAATACCGATGATGGGAACTAAAAGACAAGCGGTGATAAACAATTCACGGGGTCTAACATCAGGAATAAATTTATCGAGTTGTAACTCTTCGTTTTGCTTACCGTAGAATACTTGACGCAACATCGACAGTAAGTAAATCGGAGTCAAAATTACGCCGACTGCGGAGAGTAATACCACTACAACTTTGAAGTTAGAACTGTAAACATCACTGCTAGAAATACCCAGGAATACCATCAATTCACCGACAAATCCGCTCATTCCTGGTAAAGCGAGGGAAGCCATTGAACCTACTGTAAACAGAGCAAAAGTACGGGGCATTACTTTACCCATACCGCCCATTTTGTCCATCATCAAGGTGTGGGTACGTTCGTAAGTTACACCAGAGAGGAAGAACAAGCTAGCAGCAATTAAACCGTGAGAAACCATCTGGAGAACAGCGCCGCTGATCCCAATTTCTGTATAGGAAGCAATCCCAATTAATACAAACCCCATGTGGGCAATTGAAGAGTAAGCCAAACGACGTTTGAGGTTAGTTTGAGCAAAGGCGCAGCAAGCACCGTAGACAATATTTACGACACCCAAGATTGCCAACACTGGGGCAAAGGTCACATGGGCATTAGGTAACATTTCAATATTAAAACGGATGAGTGCATAGCCACCCATTTTCAGCAATACACCAGCCAAAATCATGGAACCAGGTGCAGAGGCTTCACCATGAGCATCAGGTAACCAAGTGTGTAGAGGGAAAATTGGCATTTTCACGCCGAAGGCAATTAAGAAACCTGCGTAAACTAATAGTTCAAGTGCTGTAGAATAATCTTTCATCCCTAGAGCCGCCATGTCGAATGTGACGGTATCTCCAGAGAATGCCATTGCAAAACCAGCTACCAAAATAAATATTGATGCAGCGGCGGTGTAGAGAATAAATTTAGTTGCAGCGTAGCGGCGGTTTTGTCCACCCCAAATTGAAATCAGCAAGTATACAGGTACTAACTCGATTTCCCACATTAAGAAGAACAATAGTAAATCCTGGGCAACAAACACGCCAAGCTGGGCGCTGTACATCACCAGCATTAATGCATAAAATAAACGCGGCTTGTTGGTTACTTTCCAAGCCGCGAAGATTGCTAGGGTGTTAATTAAGCCGGTTAGTAACACTAGAGGCATTGATAAACCGTCTACTGCTACAGACCAGTTCAATCCTAACTGTGGTACCCAAGAATATTTTTCTACTAGTTGGAAGCCGGAGTTTTGGAAGTCGTAGTGATGCCAAAAGGCATAAATCATGAGGGCAAAGTCTGCTAGTGCTACTCCCAAACCATACCAGCGAACGGTTTTACCTTCTTTGTCGGGAATCAGTGGGATGGCTAGGGATGCCATCAGGGGCAAGAGTATTATGGCTGTTAGCCAAGGGACTTGAATAAGACTCATCACTTTTGACAATCGATTTACAATTTTCTTTTGATTACAGTATATGAACGAGCTTGTAGATTTGTAAACGTAATTTATCCCTACGAGAGTAAATCTTAAGATTTAGATAGAGATAAATACTCATCTTTTTGCCGTTCACCATTCTAATTGTAAAGTTTTGCAACGTCAATGTGTGGTCTTTTTTTGTGTTAATTTCAGACAGAGATTTTGCTTAGGGGCTGGAAGCTAGTCAGTGATAGGCTTATAGCAAAAGTTAAATTTAGAAATTTGCTGGAAGAAACAATCAATTCTTTGTAACTCAATTGGTAAAGCTTTGTTGTGAGTGATTACTCGCGCCATTATTAAGGGGGTAATTTTGATTGAAGATAGCTGCTAATCCGATATAACGCCCACAGGCTGTAAGCCTGGGGCTATCATTACAAAGCCCACTGTTGTGGGCTGAATGTTGTAGTAGCACTATATATATAGTGATGGCGGCTGAGGTTAAACAATACGGTTGACAATTGTCCACACATCACCATCTGAGCGGATGTGTGGAACGGAGATTGTCTTGAAGCCGGTAATGAAGGGTTTGTAATAAACTTGCCAATACAAGGGACTTAGCTCATCGGCGCAAGATTTCAGCAGACGGATTTCGGTTGCTAGTTCGCCAGCGAGTTGATTAATGCGTTGCGCATGAACTTGGGCGACGCTTCTGGCTTCTTCTAACTGCTGCTGGAGGGTGAGTTGTTTGGAGTTAATTTGCCAATTTGCGAGTTCGGCTTGTTTTTGTTGTAGCTGAAGTTCCAAGGCGGCGATCGCATCATCAATACCTTTGATTTCTACAGCTACTTGGGCATTTTCTCTAGCAAAGCGACGGTAAGCTTCGGCGATCGCGCTGGGTGAATTATGCTCGCTGGGCACTATCTTATTTACAGTGAAACTAGCGCGTTCTTGTTCGAGAGCTTGAATTTGCTGGCGAATGGCTGCTATTTCTGAGACAATTTGCTGCATAATTCCTGTTTATCCTTGTTTAACGCTTCTCGCGCCTTGGTTATCCAGAGAAAGCGATCGCACTACAGCTGTAATTCCTTCTGCTTGCCAAGCCGTTCGCATCGCTGTTTCTACAGCTTGAGCATGTTCTGCATCGGCTAAAGCTAATAATGTCGGCCCTGCACCACTAATTACCATGCCATAAGCACCAGCAGCCACAGCCGCCATATTCACGGCATCGTAACCACGAATCAAAGCTTTACGATAGGGCTGATGTAATTTATCTTGCAAAGCTGTCTTTAACCATTCTCCCTTACCGGTTGCCAAACCTCGCAGCAATAATCCTAAATGGGCGGTATTGAAAATGGCATCAGCACGACTAAATTCAGTGGGGAGAACTCGCCGCGCTTCGGAAGTAGAAAGTTCAAAATCAGGAATCGCCACTACTGGAACAATATTTTCCTGCCAAGGTACATCACAAATTTCCCAAGCTGCACCATTGCTAGCAGCCAGACGACATCCGCCTAATAAAGCCGGGACGACATTATCCGGATGTCCTTCCATTGCGATCGCTAATTCCATTACTTGCAGCTGCGAAAGAGGTTCCCCAGCTAGTTGATTCGCTGCAACCAAACCCCCGACAATAGCAGTAGCCGAACTACCCAAACCCCGCGCCAACGGCACACCTAGCTGAATTTCGATTTTTACATTCGGCGGTATCTGCTCTATATATTGATATAACTTCACAAAAGCTTGATAGAGCAGATTACTCTCATCAGTTTGTACCCTTTCAGCTTCCTCACCCGTGACATGAATAATTAACCCGCCTTCATCCAGACGACTGAAATTAAACACGTTGTACAGCGTTAAAGCTGCACCGATGCAGTCAAAACCAGGCCCCAAATTAGCAGTGGTGGCGGGAACAGTAACAGTTACACCAGAAACAACAGACATCTGCAAATCTCACTAATCAATCAACCAGCATCCCATGTAAATGATTGATTTGCGCATTTTTTGTGATTTGTTATTGGGTATGGGGTATGGGATATTAATGATTTCTCCTTTGCCCCCTACTACTGTACTTAATGCAGGTATCTACAAATGTTTGAGATAATGCACGATCGCCTCTGCGGTTGGTAAATTAGTTGCTAGAAGAACTTGGTTAATGTTACAGCTTCTTAAGAATGCTTCTTCATTAGCTTGACCAGGCTGAGGTACGAGAAAATCTCTGAGGAAGATTACTGCTAAAACCTCTCCTGAATTTACCAAAGAATTAATAGTTTGATATCCTCCAGATGTGGCTGCTGGAATTTGTTGACTAACAGTTACACCTGCTTCTTGATTTAACACTTCACTGATAGATGGCCAAGCAACAGTCAGACTTTGTGAGAAAAAATCTTTGTGTTTATTCACAAAATCAGCTAGTTCCGATTTTTTGCTGTCGTGAGCTATAAGAACTATATTTTTTTGATCGATCATTGGCTGCGGCTCACTTACAGGTACTTGTTCGGCTATTTCATCAGATAGTGTTTTTTCTGTGCCAAAAATTGCTTCCAACCTTTGACTAATTGCCTCTGAGTTTTGATTACTTACTAATTCTGGCATTATTTCATCTTCTAATTCTTCGGTCTCAGAATTAGAAATAGCAGCTAATTCTTCTGATTTTTCTAAAGACTCAATATTAGTTAATTCCTCAACTTCGTTGACTGTTGAATACAGAACTTCCATATCTTGTGCAGTTTCTAAATCTCCAATATCTGGACTAATTTCTTCGGTGTTTTCTGCACTTACATCAACTTCTTGATTGCTGATTTCTGGCACTGGAGGTGTTTCAACTATTGCTGTATCATCAACACTGATGTCAGTATCTTCACTGAGCATATCCGGTGGAGCGCTAACAACATAGCCTGACACAATCAGTACATCTTCTGTAAATGTATCTTCATCATCATGACTAAATTCTGGAGTAAAGTTATCAACAAATTCTGGTGCTTCTACTGGTGCAATATCTACCTTAATTTCATCTACATCATCTTCATTACTAATACTTTCACTCGGCTCGCTAACTGACTCAAATGGTAGATTTACATTACGTGGTTGGATAATAGTGAAATCTTGGAGAATTTCCGCCACATCTGCGGGAACTTTACTGATTAATTCTGGTGTTTGGCTAAGAATATCTCGCGGTTGTACATTAGTCAGTTCTTGGAGACTTTCCTCATTCGCAGCAATATTCTCTTCACTGATATCTGTAGGAATTTCATTCACCATCTGAGATGGTTGGATAACAATATCTCGTGGTTGAACTATAGTAAACTCCCGCGGAATTTCTGCATCCCAATCAATATCTTGCTCGTTAATATCTCCTGGAATTTCATTTACTGAAACTTCTTCTGATGTGGGTGTCGCAACAATTTCTTCATTGATAACTGAAGAAGTTTCACTTACTGCTTCTGCGGTGGAGGTAATTACATCTTCTGGTTGGATAAAGGGAATTTCTTCTGATGTGGATGTCGCAACAATTTCTTCATTGATAACTGAAGAAGTTTCACTTACTGCTTCTGCTGTGGGGGTAATTACATTTTCTGGTTGTATCAGGGTGACTTCTTCTGATGTGGGTGTCGCAACAATTTCTTCATTTATAACTGAAGGAGTTTCATTTACCGCTTCTAAAGTTTGGATAAAGGGAACTTCTTCTGATGTGGGTGTCGCAACAATTTCTTCATTTATGACTGAAGGAGTTTCATTTACTACTTCTGGTGTGGGGGTAATTATATCTTCTGGTTGTATAAGGGTGACTTCTTCTGCTGTCGGTGTAATTACATCTTCTGGTTGTATAAGAGTGACTTCTTCTGATGTGGGTGTCGCAACAATTTCTTCATTAATAGTTGGGGTAACTTCGCTTACCGCTTCTGGTGTTGGCGTAATCACATCTTGGGGTTGTATAAAGGTAGCTTGTTCGACTATTGGCGTAGCTACATCAGCTTGTTGTTCGCCAGTTTCTTCAGGAGTTTCTAAGATACTTTCTAGGGCGTTGATTGCTTCTTCTAATTCTGAGGCTTCCACTTCGCTTTGCAGCTGGCTAAGTTCAGGCGCAGATTCTGAACTCAGCTGTTGTGGAACTTCACTGACTACCTCTGGAGTTTGATTAGGAAGATTGCTAACACTGTCATTGCTAAGTCGCCCAGAAAATATTGCTGGATCTATAGTTCTAAATACTGTTTCTGCCAATTGTTCTGACACTGGAATTATGTCTTCCACTATCATCATGTAATCGCCAATGCGAATAATGTCTTTGTCCTTTAATAAGAATGGTCTATTTTTTTCGGCTATTTTACCGTTAATTATGGAGCCATTTCTACTACCAAGGTCGCAAAAATAGTAATTTCCACTTTGAATAAAGAATTTGCCATGTACCCTACTAACATCTGGACTGTCCAACACTACATCAGAATCTGGAGAACGGCCGATAATGCATTCTCCTTTTGGTGTAGTTGCTAATGCTAAATCAAGTTCGTTAACTTCATTCAGCGTTGGTGAGTAGTTAACTTTTATTTTCATAATAATTTTTGATTAATTTTATTAATTTCTGTAACCCAGCGTTGACGGGTTTTATGTTCTAAATTAAAAATATCATCTTGTGACCAGTGGAAGTGATAAGCGATAAAAGCTACCTCCTCATATAAGGTATCAGAGGGGTAGCTGACTACTCCCCCGCGAGTTTTAGTTCGACGGAATATTGAGTATTGCAATGAGGACATTGTGTAGGTATCTCCACATTTCCTTGTTGATTAATACGATTATAAAATTCTCTCAGATAAGCAATATCATGCAAGAGTAGACCTTCTAATAAATCGGGACTAACAGAGTTTAAGCTGCCTAAGCGGGTAATAACTCGTGCTAGCATGACCAAAGCACCATAGGCTGGATTTTCCTGAACTTTGCGTTCTTGTTGTACCAAAATTTCATCTTTGGCGGTAGCTAAACGCATCACTCCATGACGATGAACTCGATTTTGGCTATCAATCAATCCTCTAGGAAGAATGAAGCTAAATTCACTGATAAGATTATCTTGCTTACGACCCATACCAATTTTAGTTTTAGATTATAGATTCTATAGATTCTAAGCAGTTAAGGCAAAGTCCCGGCTTCTTTTTTAGACCAAGGTAGAAGTCGGGAATTTAAGATGGTCATTTGTCATTGACTATTGACTATTAACTAAATCTGCTGCTGGAGAATTTCCACTTTCTAAACCGTTGACTTGACGATAAAAATCTTGGAGGTAATTTAAATCTTGGGAAAAAAAGTTTTCCACAATTGCAGGAGTTACTTCCGAGAGAGCGCCCAAGCGAGTAATGACGCGCGACAAAATAATAATTGTAGCGTAAGCTTCATTAGCTTTAACTCGTGGATCGCGCAATGGTGCGATTTCGTCTATCGCTGTTGATAAGCGCATGATACCTTTGCGGTGGAGGTTACCTTCTGCGTCTAGATACCCCTTGGGTAATGTAAATTCAAACTCTGTCGGGAACATAATTCTCCTGATTACTTCACTCGTTTAAATTCCTCGAAAGCAATCTCCAGTTCTTCAATATGTAAGTCGGTGCTGCGGGCGTTTAAATCGGCTATTTTATAACTAGCAGGCCAAGCACCTGCTAATTCAAATCTCGCTTCTTCTTGACTGGCTTGATTATAAATAGATAAAGCCATGAGTTTTCTTTGATTTGCCCATTTACCATTTTGTACTTCTTCAAACCATTTCCAGAAAACCATAGAGTTAGCAATTGTCCCTCTCTTGAGAGTGAGATTGCCACTTTTGACATTTCCCGGTATTTTAGTTCTGACTACTAAACCTTTAGCTGCTACTCCCCATTTATTAGGGGTAACTTCAGAGACTTCAATTGCATCTTGGGTTCTTTTAAAACCTTGACATTCCAAAAAGTAGCAATCACTATTATCTTTTTGACCGTCTAATGCTAATCCTAAATAAAATCTATGGGCAGCAAGAATTTCTGGAAGTTTTTCAGTTGCTTGAGCCACTTTTTTTTACCAAATCAAGACAGAGGACAGGGAGTAATACCAATTCAAAATTCAAAATTCAAAATTCAGAAATCCATATTTTGCTATGGTTCCTGGATTTGGATCTGTTTCATGATTTTAGTGAATTGGTGTAAAATACAGTAGTTTATTTTCTCCCTGTCAAAACTGACTTTTCACGCTTCTTTAGAAAACCTCAATAGTCAGGTTTCACAAAGATTGTAAATAGCCCTGAATCAGAAACGATGAATTAGGGAAATTTTATTTAACACGTTTAACACCTTCATGAACTAATTCAACTGTTTCTGTAGCCATATCACCACTAGAAGCTGTTAGTGTTGGGCCTGTATATTTTACAGGATAGCAATTGACAATATTCCAGCGCGCCACTTCTGTGAGTTGTTGATTATAGGCAACTACAGAAGCTGATTTCCGATTTTGATTCCACTGCCGAGGTGTACCCATATCCTCGTTACACTTTTGGTACCATTGATAAAGGTCTACATCAGCGGTGGCAATTACTTTTAGGGTAATATTCGTAAATTTGGTAACGGTAGGAGTTGCTTGTCGCCAAATTTTACCGCCTTTTGTAGAGCCATGTACTTCTTGAGCAGGGGTATTTTCTACACCTAAACCGCTAATTTCTTTAATAGATTTCTCTGTAACTCCATCTGCTTCAAAATAAAACAGACAAGCAGCTAATAACTCTTGTTGACCTGGCATAACTTAACTCCTGATTGTGATTGTAGTTTGTAGATTTAAGCGGGAATTGATACCGAATTTTAGATAGTAAATTTGAGATTGATAATTTCTTCCATCCAAGAATCTAAAATTCGGTGAAATTGGAAATACTATTCTTCGTCTTCAATGCCGTTCCATTGGCTAATTCGGAAGATGACAAACTCTGCTGGTCTGACTGGACAAACACCGACTTCTACATACAAACGGCCTAAAATTCTGGTTTCGGGTGGGTTGAGTTCTTCGTCACATTTGACATAAAATGCTTGTTCTGGAGAAGCACCAAACAAAGCACCTTCACGCCAAATTCTTTCTAAGAAGTTACTGACTGTGCGTTTAACTCTAGCCCACAAATCTTCATCGTTGGGTTCAAAAACTACCCATTGAGTACCTAATTCGATGGATTTTTCAATATAACTAATTAAGCGGCGGACGCTGATGTAACGCCACTCGGTTTTATCTGGTTCTACTAGTGTTCTTGCGCCCCAGATGCGGATACCACGGTTGGGGAAGGTGCGTATACAGTTAATTCCTAAGGGGTTTAACAGTTCCTGTTCGCGGAAGTTGGTTTCATAGCCTAGACCAATGACGCCTCTAGGGACTTCGTTGGCTGGTGCTTTGTAAACGCCTCTGGTTTCATCGGTACGCGCCCACACACCCATGACATGTCCGCAAGGAGGGATGAGGATGGGATTACCGCGATCGCGTGGGTTGGGTACTTTAATCCAAGGATAGTACAGCGCCGCAAACATGGAACGGCGGTTAAATCTGTTCAACCACTCCACTACCTGTTGGGGTTTGGTTTGTTCTGGAGGTGGATCGAGTAAAACCATGCGGTTGGGTGGGTTAGGAACGTCGCCACTAGCAGAACCCTCACACATACTAATCATCAGTTCCATGATCCCGTGGACTTGATCTAGATTCATCACTTCTGCTTGAAGCGCCCGCATTAAGTCGGGACAGGCTAGCATGGTGATTTCATCGATTTCAAAAATCCCTCTTACCCCTGTGCGATCGTCGCGTACCCCTTCAAAATCTCGCGAAAATCTATCGACTGTTTGGGCGACAATAGGGGGCGCTAGTTCATACTGGCCATTAGTCGGACGCCGAGATAAAGGCTGTCCAGCTTGAGAAATATCTTCGACGTTGATATACATCGAGTTTCTCAAGGCCGCGATCGCATAAGTTGCTACTTGGGCGGGAACTTCGCGATTCATGGTTAAGTTCTCATATTGTTCGAGAACTTCATCACCTCGACGGATTTGGACTGTAAAGTATTCCCCTGTATTTGGTGGTGGTTCGCCTTCTGTACCTTCAGGTAATGCACGAGGGCCGCTATCACTAATGAAGATATTAATCGCACCACCGGCTGCTTGTTCGGGGCGTAAAGTCAATCGGAGGGTGGGACGGTTACCGCGACCGCTAATCCGAATGTTGGCTGGTTCTGGATTTGGTGGTTTGGGCGCGCCTGGTAATTGTGTACCGATACTAGTTACCCAACAGCGACCGCCACCATTCATAAAGTAGCCATAAACGGCGAAGGGTAAATAAGCGTTGAAATCGGTGAAGCCATCAGAGTTAGGACGGGCAAAGTAGTTGAGATATTGCGTCCAATTGGTGATCAACATGGGCTTAAATAGTTCAGCCCCATCACGAATATCTTCGGTAAAACCAACAAACCCACCTACTGCGGTGCTGACACCCTCTATTGGTCTACTACCTCGGTCTATTTCTTCAACATAGACACCAGGCGCAAAGTAATCTAGTCTAGCCATGAAATTCTCTCCAAGTCAGTTAAATGTATTTATTCAGGAGTTAGTAAGATTTCTTTGAAGCTATAACTTTGGCTATCCACCAAGACATTGACATTTTGGGGTAAATAGCCGGGACAGTTGACTGTCAAGACATAATTACCCAGACGAATGTCTTCAAAAAAGAACAGCCCTTCTTGATTGCTTATCGCTGATTTTTTAGTTCTTTGTATAGTTACTTCTGCTGTAGTTAAGGGTAAATTAGTAACTGCACTTTTCACCATACCTGCGATCGCTACTCGCCTGGTAACTACTGTGCCGTTACCATTCTCACTCAATTGGTTTTGCAAATTGAAAATCCGTTCGTAAACTAGCGGTACGAGGGTGGTTTGTGGTTCAACTGGAATCATGGCTGTGATATACAAGGCGGAACGCAATGGTACATTCAGCGCACTCCACAATGAACCAATCTCGATTGGTGGATCTAAAGCCACTGTCAGAGATAAATTCCCATAACCCCGCAGTTCTGGAACTAAATAGTCTTCTTGCAAAGACCGATGACGCAGCAGTACTGTTAAGGCTTCGCTGAGTAAATGATGTTCGCCTAAGGCGGTTCTATCCCAAGCTGTTAATAGCATAGAGACATCAAACCAATTAGGTGACCAACCTACAGATGTGGGTTGTAAACTCCGTGAAGCTTTACGTTCCACTTGTCTACCAGATTGTTGAAACTGCTTACTCTCACGAATGTCATAAACGTACAAATTGAGAGTTGGCCCTGCACCCTCTTCCCGTCGATTACTGGGATGACTAAAGTCAATTTGCTCTGTACTGGTGAGTGAGGTTCCTCCAGCTAGAATTTCTGCTAAAGTTTGAAGAACGAAGATAAGCATGAAGGTAGTTGGCTGGTAGCGAATCCAGATGTATCTAGACTATCTGTACCTACCAGAGGAAGTTAATTAGACTTTTGTCGAGATTTTTATCAGCCACATAGTTTCAACAAGCTGGATTTTTCCCACGCCATTGCTTGATAAAAAAAGTGGCAATTGTGTTTTGTTAGCGAACTATTACCAATTTACTTGGTAAATTTGCGGTGTATTGGTAGTATTTTACCAACCATAAACTATGTAACAAAACCGCGATCGCAGTTTGACTATGAACAGAAGATCCATTCTCGCCTTGATTGGTACGGCATTAGCTAGCTGCTTGTTAGCAATTAGTTTACCAATGTTTGCACCCTCGCCTGTAGTTGCCCAATCTAATACCAACCTGCTCGTATCGGCGGCTGCTAGTTTGAAAGATGCCTTAGAGGAAATTAAACTTCAATACCAACAAAGTCAACCAAATGTCAATATTAGTTATAATTTTGGGGCTTCTGGCGCTTTACAGCAACAAATTGAGCAAGGCGCACCCGCAGACATATTTATCTCCGCTGCTAATAGACAAGTTGATGCTTTAGAACAAAAAGGATTGCTACTTCCAGGTACCCGCAGTATTTTGGCGAAAAACCGCTTAGTCTTGATTGTGCCTAAAAATACTGTAGGCATCACTAGTTTCTACAATCTCAAAGACGCCAAAATTAAAAAAATTGCCATTGGTGAACCCAGGAGTGTACCCGCCGGACAATATGGCGAACAAGTGCTGCAAAAGTTAAAAATTTTGTCTCATGTAAAGTCGAAATTTGTCTACGCTAACAATGTCCGCCAAGTTTTGGCGGCAGTAGAAAGTGGTAACGCCGATGCGGGTTTAGTTTATATCACTGATGCCAAAATTTCTGACAAAGTAAAAATCGTTGTGGCGGCTGATGAAAAATATCATTCGGCGATAGTGTATCCAATAGCAGTGCTTAAAGCTAGTAAAAACACTGGAGCAGCGAAAGCTTTTGCCCAGTATTTAACTGGTAATCAAGCTAAGGCTGTACTGAAGAGATTTGGTTTTATTTTGCCTTAATTAATTATTATTGACTCCGGGTCATGCGATCGCTCCCACAACGATCGCATGACAATTTCACCCCTTCTGCTGTCTTCTGCCTTATTTTCAATAAAAGATTATTTGGTTATTATACTAATTAGTTATTAAATATTTGATGCGCTGAAGATGCAACCTCCTATGCCAAAACCGAAGCCATCTCAGACCGATCCAGCAGTAATCATGGCAATTGCTGACTATTTTAAGGTTTTATCAGAAATCAGCCGACTACAAATATTAATGTGTTTAAAGTCAGGGCCGATGAATGTGATGGATATTGCAGAGGCTACTGGTTTAGGACAGGCAAATCTCTCCAAGCATCTGAAAGTATTAACTCAAGCAGGGTTGGTATCTCGTCAAACTAAAGGTACTAGTGCCTTTTACACAATTACTGACCCAATGATTTTTGAACTTTGCGATTTAGCGTGCGATCGCATTAGCCAACACATGTTACAGCAAACCGAGAGCCTGAAAGCACTGCGAGATAATACAGCAGTATTTTCCAACACATCCCCGCACTAAGTTGAAAATGGGCATTGGGCATTGGGCAGTATCCTCGTAGGAGCAGGTTAGTTCGCCCCTAAAATTTGGCATAATTTATCTTTTGGAGTTCCTTTACCAATGACTAATTAAGTTATACAAACTCATCCGCGATTTGAGTTACATTGGGGTGATAAAATTACTCCTCAGTTATTTAGTTAATTAATGCGTAAGTCTGTTATGACCGATGTCCTCTTGCCGCTGCGGATTGGCAAACATCTTGCCCGCTATCCCATAGTTCAAGGTGCAATGGCTGTGCGGGTTGCTGGTGCCAACCTAGCTGGAGCTGTTGCCAATGCTGGAGGAATCGGTACGATCGCCTCAATGGGATTGGGGTTATCTTCTCCTTATTTTGACCAACGCAAACGCAGTAGTTTTTTTAAGGCTAATCGCTTGGCTTTGATTGATGAATTAACTAAAGCACGCCAAATAAGCCCAGATGGCATTATTGGTGTAAATGTATTAGTTGCTACTAGAGATTATGCGATATTGGCACAAACGGCTGCGGCTAATGGTGCCAATCTGATTGTTACTGGAGCAGGATTACCTTTATCTTTACCAGAATACATTGCAGACTATCCAGATGTAGCACTTATACCAAGTGTAGCCAACCTGTACTCAGCACAGTTAATCTGCCAAACTTGGCAACAGAAATACAACCGCCTACCTGATGCTTTAATTGTGGAAAATTGCCAGTTTGTCGGCGGACATTTTACCGAATGCGATCGCGTGAATTTACCAGGATTTTCCGTTGCTACGGTGCTTTACGAATTGCGGCATTATTGCCAAGAGAAGTTAGGGGTGAAGATTCCGTTAATTGTTACAGGAGGAATTAGCGATCGCAGTGATATCGATTTGATGATGGCTCTGGGAGCAGATGGGGTACAAATCGGTACTCGCTTCATTACCACAGAAGAATGCGATGCTGACAGCCATTATAAAGAATATCATCTCAATTCCTTTCGAGAAGATGTTGTCACTGTACCTAGTCCAGTAGGCAAAATGACTCGCGCTTTATGTAATACCTTTGCCCAAGAAGTCATTGACGGCTCCTTGAGCAAAGAACAGCGCTGCATTGCTAACTGTTTAGAGACATGTTTATTTAGAGATACAGGCAAAACCTATTGCATTCTCCAAGCACTAGCTAACGCTGCAAATGGAGATGTTGAGAATGGTTTAATTTTTTCTGGGGCGAATGTTAGGTACACTGAGCGAATCATGTCAATTGCAGAACTGATGGCAGAATTAACCCAGCCTTGTACTATTCCGGTTTAAGGTTGCTACAGATGGCTAACAGGGGATGCGATCGCGCTCCAGTTGTCAATCAAAAGTCGAGTAATTTATGGATGTGGATGAAATTCTCAAACGTTATGCTGCTGGAGAACGTAGTTTTCCGCGAGTTAATTTACAAGAAGCAGAACTGACAAATGCAGTTTTAACAGGTGCCGATTTTAGTTATGCAGATTTACGTCAGACGCGCTTAGGCAAAACTAACTTGAGCAAAGCCGATCTCAGACAAGCAGACTTAAGTGAAGCGCTGCTCTGGGGTACAGATTTGAGTGATGCAGACTTATCTCGTGCTTTGCTGCGAGAAGCAGACTTAACCAGTGCAAAACTACTTCAGGCTAATTTAACAGAAGCTAACTTAATTAAAGCTAGTTTATGTGGTGCTAATTTAACTGGTGCTACACTCTCCCGTTCTTTGCTATTCCAAGCCGACTTGCGTCCTAGTTCCGATCAGCGCACAGATTTAGGATATGCGATTTTAACCGAGGCTGATTTGAGCTACGCTGATTTGCGAGCCGCGATTATGCATCATGCAAAATTAGATAAAGCCAAATTGTGTCGCGCCAATTTAAGCCCAAGACTTCAATGGGGTGATCTGTCTACAGATTTATCTGGAGCCAGTTTACAAGGAGCAGATCTCAGCTACGCAAATCTTGATGGTGCAATTTTGCGCAACGCGAATTTGCAAGGAGCAGACTTAACCGGAGCGAGTCTTGATGATGTTGACTTCCAAGGAGCAATTATGCCTGACGGTACAATTCATGATTAAGAATCGTTGCTCTGTGTAAATCAATTTTTGATTTTAGCCGTTGACAGTTGACAGTTGACAGTTGACAGTTGACAGTTGACAGTTGACTGTTAACAACCTTTATTAGTAGTTTTGCAATTTAGATGCGTATTAGCTTATAGATATGTTGAGATTTCAAATTTTGCATTTTCAATCCCAAATTTAAAGTCTAAAATCTCAAATTCAGTGAATTACCCCACCCCACAAAGGGGATGGGGCTTCTTATCTTAAAGACAGATACTAATTTAGACACTTTACTTTGCTTGCTGGATCTACGTCTTCTATCCAATTAGTCCAAAAATCGTCAAATTAGCCATCATGAACTGCTGACATCAGAACAGATGAAAAAACTTGCTTCCCAGTTAACCGTGAACCGTCAACCGTTAACATAATTTGCAAGTCAGTTCTCTAGATACAGAAAATTGTCAGATAAGAAAAATTCATTAGTCATAAAAGTTATCTATTCTTAAATCCCGCCAAATTTCCGAAACTTGCCAGCCTGAATTACCCACAGATTGAACTAGAGGATTGTCTCGCACGGGAATATAGTTAGGCTCTTGATAATTGATATCAAGTACTGGCGGCTGCTGAATCATAGGTTCTTGAATCTCAACAGTATCGGCTGTTAAAGTCGGCTGTGATAAATCTTCTTGTGTTTCTGGCTTTGGCAGAATGGGCTTTTCAATTCTTTTGACGAGTTGGATATCCATTGAGGTTTCAATTGTATGATTTGACAAAAAAATAATTCTCTGAACGAGAATTAAGAACAGCACAATCTAGTCTTTCCCAAACTAACAGATAAATCCGTAAAAAGTTTTTGTAAAGTTTGGTTTTGAAAATTACTTAAGCTAGTCTAGGATACAACAAAATCATCCCTGAGGAAATCATAACTTAGGTATAGCCAAAGGTAACCACTAGATTTTTTGACTAGCGATCGCACTAATTTTATCGTCAAACCTAGAAAATGGACGATGGAGCATAATTATCACAACTATTGCGATCGCATTCCCAAATCCGAGCTAATGTAAAAATTATGATACAACTGTAAACAACTGGCTTGTGGAAACCCAGAAAGTTGAAGTCTCTAATAGTCCGGCTTGCTACTTCCCGTTAATGAATGGACGCTACGAAGTCAAACCAGGAATGATGGCGTTGGATTCCTGTTTGGGTAACGGTGAAGTTGATAAACAGGTATTTCAAATCGATCAAAATTTTGCTGATTACCGCCAGGCTAAACTTATAGCCCGTGGCGAACGGTTAAGTAAATACTATCAGACTTATAAATATACTAATGCTGTGGCAGGTGCGATCGCTCGTTTGATAGTTGAGCGTCTCACGCAAGATTATCCACAATATTTTAGCTACCAACAATCAACGGCTAATACTTTGATATTTCATAGCCAACTTACCAGAGAAACCCTTTATTTTAATGCAGACTGGCAATTACAGCGAGTCGAAAATAGTGCAGTTTTTCCCGCTTACACTTCTAGCATCGATGCTTTAGCAGCCCAGATACAAGAAGACTTGACAGTTATTTGTCGTGGTAGCGATGGTTGCAATTGGTTGAGTGCGGTTCATTTATGTTATCCCAATCATTGGGCGGCTGAGGAAAAAATCGGTAAAGATTTTGCGGCGATACATCAACCTGTAGCAGGTATGGAAAAAATTAATCGTCGGGGAGATGCGATCGTCAATACAATGATTGCTAGAAAACCAATGGTGCGCTTTGCGTGGGGTTTGAGTACCGACATGCGCCTAAACCACCATCCCCAACCACCTGCTAATTTATCAGTTAGCCAATGGGAGGGTAGAAGCTTCGATCCTCAAAATCCCCAGCTTTACTTGCGAATTGAACGACAAGTAATTTGGGGATTACCAGAATATGAAACCGCATTATTTACTATTCGTACTTATTTTAGAGATTGTCGCTTAATCAAAAAAGATTCACTGTTAAGAGATAAGTTGTGTACTGCAATTGCATCTATGTCACCAGAATCCCTATTTTATAAGGGATTAGCAGAAAGTAAAGTTAGTATTTTACATTGGCTCAACGCAGTTTAACTAATTAGCAAATGCGGAATTTTAGTCAATTTTAAAATTGCGATCGCCTGATAATTCATCATATAATTTATTCCCATTATCTGCTAAAAATTTTCATAATTTGTGCTGCTGCATTCACACCGGAAATTGCAGCGCCTTCCATAAAACCTTGCCATTCATAGAATGAGTTAGTATGTTCTCCAGCAAAGTAAATATTATCTACTGATTTGCCTTCATAACCAGCAATTGTTGTAAAGTAACCAGGTTGATTACAGGTATAACTTCCTTTAGTTAATGGATTTAATGACCAATTTTCTAAATACCCTAGATATGCATTATTTTTAATCCGCACATCGGAAATATCTGCACCAGGAAAGACAAACTTTAAGTCATTGATAAATCTAGCAATTTCCTGTTGTAAATTTTTTGGGTTAATTCCTGCACCTAAATTACCACCAGTATAATTTGTTAATACTGCCTGGTTATTTGTAGCTTTGCTAGGGTTAGTTTCCCAAGTACCTTGAATATTGGGTAGATTAGCATAGGCACTACCATTACTACCAAGGTTAACCCAAGGACGATTATTAAAACCTACCTGCAATTTTGAGTTAGTTCCATAAACTAAATTATTGATTGCATTTAATTTCCACTGGGGAAGTTTGAGTCCTTTTAAATCTACTTCTCGCAAAATGGAGAAAGGTAGAGAAAATACAACTGCATCAAATTTTTCACTCCAACCATTGTTGAAATTTAGTTCAATTTTACCAGCACTATCTTTTCTCGCAGCAATTAACTTTTTACCATACTGAATCTGCCCTAATAAACGCTTACCTAATTCTTCAACAATCTGTTGATTACCGCCGATTACATGATAACGCTCATCGCTAAATACACCAAAAGGGCGAAATTTTGAACGTTTATCCGCATGAATAAATAGTAGAAAACTCAAACAACTTTGTTGGTTAATTTCTCGACCATATTCACCAATGTATGCCGATTGAATTACATTCTTGAGTAATGTTCCTGCACTACGACTATCAAGATAATCTTCGAGATTGATAAAGTCTAATAGTCGCTCATGGGGAGTGAAATTATCCGCAGTAGGTTGTGCAATACTGCGTAAATCAGTTTGCATAGCGCTAACAAAAGCGCGGTACTCATCAACTACTGCTGATTCAGCATAACGTTGACCGTTAAAGTAATAAAATACTTCTCCAGGTTCCTTTGATAAATCTTCTACTTGTAACTTAAATTCCTTGACATATCCCAACATTGTCTTGTGGAGATTGTCTATAAATTCGCCGCCTATTTCAGCAACTTGATTAGGGAATAAACCACTCAGTGAGTAGCAGCGTCCCCCTACTCGGTCGCTAGCTTCGTAAATAGTCGCTTTAATTCCTTGACGTTGGAGTTCGTAGCCACAAGCGAGTCCTGATAAACCAGCGCCAACAATAGCTATCTTGGCATCTATGGAAGCAGGTGCAGCTAAAGTACGATGAACATAACCCGACCCTACACCAATTGTGCCACCAACTATTGTCAATTTCCCTACATCAGTCAGAAATTGTCGTCGCTTAGTCCTACGCAATGATATCAGTTCTTCAAGTTGACTAATGCGTTCAATACCCTCACTGGTAGAAATATTATGCTGTTGACAATAGCGGACAATCCCCAAGGTGCGGGCTAGTCTTCTAAATATTGGTGAATGGCTCATTACTGAGTTTTTTTGGTATAAATATCTTTGTAAGTATAGTTCTAATCCAAGTGTATTGGGTACTATATCTGAGTCAAAATCAGTATATGCAAGCCTAAAGCCAAAAATAATTTTTATTAAATTTGTTGTAAATAATACAATTATATCTATGCAAAATTGAGTTGACTGGGTCACTTTAGTGCGGGGAGTGTCAACTTCGCCTTTTGCGACTCGCAAATTAAGTTTTTGACTCGCAAACTAAGTTTCTGACTCGCAAACTAAGTTTCTGACTCGCAAATTAAGTTTTTGACTCGCAAATTAAGTTTTTGACTCGCAAACTAAGTTTTTGACTCGCAAACTAAGTTTCTGACTCGCAAACTAAGTTTCTGACTCGCAAACTAAGTTTTTGACTCGCAAATTAAGTTTTTGATTCATATATCAGCTTCACAACTTATAAACCAGTTTTTCTGAACTTATTTCAGCAAATCTATCCGTATTTATCCAGATTGCTAATACTCACGCCTTGAAAGTTCTGTAACTTCACTCAGGCTGGTGCATCTGCTAGTTGCGTATCGTAATGATATCTCAATAACTCTGTTGAAAATCCAAACAGGAAAACTTTATGGCGCAACGCAAACGCAACTCCCCCGCACTTACTAAAGCTGAACGACGGATTGAAGGAATGGAGATGATTCATCCTAAATTAGACTTTGGTAATGGCTTATCAATCGCTACTTACAACGCCAAAGTTCGGGAGATCCGAGAAAAGCTAGCCGCCTACAATCAAGCACGAGCGCTGGTAGATAAGACACAAAATGCATTAGTAGAAGCAGAACGTGAGTTAAATACTTTCACCGAACAAATGCTGCTGAGTGTTGCATCTCGCTATGGCAAAAGTAGTGATGAGTATGGGATGGCTGGTGGAACCCGCAAGTTAGATCGAAGGAAAACACGTTCGTCAGTAAATCAAACAGCGATATCTGCACAGTGATTGTGAAAACAAATTATTGATTGGCGTTAAAAGCGATCGCCTGATTATATTTAATAGTGCGATCGCTTATCTATGTCAACAAATAACAACAATAGCTAAATCTGCTAACAGTGAATTACAAAAGTAAAGTTGCATGACTCGCTAAACTCAGACAGCTTCTTACTTAAGGTAGATAAAATTATTACAGCTCACTCTCTTGTGATAGATAGAAAATTCTCGTATTTACCTCATAATAGCTTTGTGTGTAATACATCATCTTAGGGCTTGAAGTCACTCCAAAAACTCCTTGGAGTGGCATTTTTATGTACTAATAAAATAGAAGCTAGAGTATCAAATTTACATTCTGCTTCATTTGCCTTGTCTGGATTTAACTATAAGATTCTGTAATACACTCAGCATCATCAAAATATAACTACTAAGAATAGCTATACTTAAAGTAAAAAATGTAGGTAAATTATATGCCTCAACTAAATCTACCAGCATATTTTTGGCTGCAATACTAAAAGTTAGACTAGCTATAAAAGCTATAATGTTCTTGATCAAAGCATTATCCTAAATATATTAGATGCAGGCTGATTTAATTAATAAAAGATAAACTTAGCTCAAGACTGTAATCGCCGTTACCTAATAAATTGCCAAGCTTGTTATTTGGATTCGTTTTATATTTTATTTGAGAATGCTCGCTGCTTTAACTATTAAACTTGTTACCAATACTTATTAAGTAATAATTAACCCGCTCTCATCAATTGTAAGGATTTCAGCCAACAATGGCAGTTTTATAAAGGATAAATAATTAAAAAAATAACCAATTTGTTGAGGTGTGAGAAAATAATAAAATCACGACATTCTCAATATTTAGGAATAAAGCAATTTTTCAACTCTGTTAGATGAGCGCTCTTAGGGACTTCCAACTAAAAAAATATGCCATCACTGTGTAGGCAGGGGGCAGGGGAAAAAAATAGTTGTGTTGAGTCCAGACATTGGAATTATGTACAGCAGATTGCCAGTTGATGAGGTACAGATTATCGTTGATTGTAGGGGCACTGGCACTGCCATGCCCCGAAGTGTGTACCTCATTTACCTGAAATATACTGTATTGTTTGGAGTTCCCTTAAATAAGCTAAATAATACCAATTCAAATAATGTTTGCGATACATCAATATATTCTAGAGGGCAAGGCATTGCCTTGCCCCTACAATCTGTCGCATTCTTTTTTCAAATTGGTATAACTTATCTTAATTGAGCTAGGACTTACGTAAGTTACAAAAAATCAAAATCTTTTCTCTGTATTCAGTGACTTTCTATGCGTAAGTCCTAACTTGTTACAAATGCTCAAACACCGAATTAAATTTAAACCGTGCTACGAATTACTTCGCTAATAGTTTTACCAACTAATTTATTATCCCAATAGCTACCATGCGCTTCGCCACCCCATAATAATGGTAGTAGTTTCTGTCTAAAAGGCATGTTAAATACATTGCCTTTATCGGTGATGACATCTTTTATATCTACATAGTCCTTGCTGCTGGCTAAAAGCATGGGCTTGAGTCCTTCTAAGGGGTAAGCAATGGGATCGCCGGGATGAGCAAAATTGCACCAAGCTAGGGGTTTTTGTCGCAAGTTATATAAGTTGGCTAACAGGGTGCTGAGTTCGGGTGTGAGATCGTGAGTACTAACGCCGTTAACGTTACCGCTAATATTCAGTAGGCTAAATAATGCCAATGGCGAACCCATTGTATGAACACTAGCGATGGGAATTCCGCTTTGAGGATTGGGATCTAAACCAAAAAGAATGTTACGCAGTGCTTTGACGCTGTTTCGCACCGACTCATCTAGAATGGGATCTTCCCAACGACGCGCGAAGAGAATGTCAAATAAGATAACTGTACCCCAACTATGGGTAATGAGATGTAAGCGATCGCTTGTTTGCACATTTGTCAGTTGACTTAAAGCTTGCTGTTGAAATCTTTGCACTACCTGTGTACCTACATGGCGACTCAAGTAAAGTGCTGCATCCCCGACAAATTCAAGTATTTGTTCTGTGCGAAAATCTTTAAACCAAAATTCATTCCACTTGGAAGAAGCTTCTATTCTGGTGACTAATTCCTGTTGTGCGGGTAAATTTAAATCTCCCCAGAAAAAGAAAATTGGCTTAATCGTCCGCGACTTATCGGTAATTGACTCCTGAATGCCCTTCACTAAAAGCCGGCATAATTCTTCAAATACCTTTTGATCGTAAACTTTAACACCATGAACAAACAAAATGTAATCGGTAGGCATTTTATTTAGTCCTCACAACGACTTTATATAGAATCCAACTTGTGAGCTAAAAAATGCGGACGCGATCGCAAAATATCACAAAATGGGCATGGGGCATTGGGCATTGATAATTTTCCTGCTTCTTTTCTCAGCTAATGCGCATCTAAATCCCATAAGAACCGTCAACCGTCAACCGTCAACAACCCTCACAATAGATTGTGCAACTTAAAAGCAGATTAGCCTATCCCAATCCTTCGGCATAATAGGCAAGGTAAACTGTTGAAACTGGCTGTTTTGCAAAAGAATGTCCTATGCCGAATTTTTTATTAGAAGTTGGTACAGAAGAACTACCCGCAGGCTTTCTCGGTGGGGCGTTGGCACAATGGCGATCGCTAATTCCCCAAAGTCTGTCTACAAATAGCCTCACTAGCGATGCGGTGGAAGTTTACGGTACTCCCCGACGATTGGCGGTATTAATCAAAGATTTACCTTCCCAGCAACCAGACAGGGAAGAGGAAATTAAAGGCCCTCCCGCCCAAGCTGCTTTTAAAGATGGACAACCCACACCCGCAGCTTTGGGTTTTGCGAAAAAGCAAGGTGTGGAAATCGCGGCGCTGCAAATTCGCCCTACAGATAAAGGGGATTTTGTCTTTGTCAACAAAAGTATTCCTGGTCGTCCGGTAGCGGAAATCTTAACAGAACTGGTTCCCCAATGGATTTTGGGGTTAGAAGGTAAGCGATTAATGCGCTGGGGTGATGGGGATGTGCGATTTTCGCGCCCGATTCGCTGGCTGGTGGCGTTGTTGGATGCGGCGGTATTGCCGATTGAATTGGTGAATGCTTCTAAGGTGGTGAAGAGCGATCGCATTTCTCGGGGTCATCGTGTCTTACATCCGGAAACGGTCACAATTTCCCAAGCTACAGATTATGTTACCACGCTTCGCTTGGCTTCTGTGGTAGTTAATGCCGAGGAACGCGCGAAAACAATTCAAGAACAAGTGCAAGTATCAGCCGCTAATTTAAGTGGAACTACGGAAATTTACCCGGATTTATTAGCAGAAGTTACAAATTTAGTCGAGTATCCCTCAACAGTTGTGGGTAACTTTGAAGCCGAATTTTTGAACTTACCTACTGAGGTGATTACCACTGTCATGGTAAGTCACCAGCGTTATTTCCCGGTTTTCCAGGATGAAAAGCAGCAAGCATTATTACCTAACTTCATCACAATTTCTAACGGCGATCCCGGCAAAGCCGATATTATTGCGGTAGGTAATGAAAGGGTAATCAGAGCGAGACTGGCAGATGGGCAATTTTTCTACAAAACTGATTTAGCCAAGCCCTTAGAAAGCTTTTTACCACAGTTAGAAAAAGTCACTTTTCAAGAAGATTTAGGTTCCCTACGCCTGAAGGTAGAACGCATCGTTAAAATCGCCGCCCAAATCGCCAGCCAGCTACAATTACCAGAAAATCAAAGCCAGCATATCCAAAGAGCCGCCTTGCTCTGTAAAGCTGACCTAGTAACCCAAATGGTCTATGAATTCCCCGAATTACAGGGAGTAATGGGCGAACAGTATGCTTTAGCTAGTGGAGAAACGCCAGAAGTTGCCAAAGCGATTTTTGAGCATTATTTACCCAGGGGAGCCGATGATATTTTACCTGCAACTCTTACCGGGCAAATTGTCGGTTTAGCCGATAGATTAGATACTTTAGTCAGTATTTTTGGCTTAGGTTTAATTCCTAGCGGTTCCTCCGATCCCTTTGCTTTACGGCGGGCAGCAAATGCGGTAATTAATATTACCTGGTCGGCAAATTTAGGGATTAATTTAGCTGATTTACTAGAGCAAATCACCGCAGATTTTGTTGCCAAATATAACAAAGATAAAACTCAATTAATCGCCAATCTGCGAGAATTTTTCTTACAGCGTATCCGTACCTTATTGCAAGAAGAAAAACAGATTGATTACGACTTAGTCAATGCAGTTTTAGGCGAGAATGACCCCGAATATACCGAACGGGCGCTACAGGATTTATTAGATGTACGCGATCGCGCCTTATACCTGCAACAAATTCGTCGTGATGGTACTTTAGATACCATCTATGAAACTGTTAACCGTTCCACACGTTTAGCAGCACAAGGCGATTTAGATACAGAACAATTAGACCCCACAACCTTAGTGCGTGAGGAACTCTTTCAAAAGTCTTCCGAAGCAGCTTTTTACAAAGCCTTAGTCGAATTAGTGCCGCAAACACAAGCCGCCGAGCGATCGCGCAATTATCAACTGTTAGTCACCGCGTTAGGGAAAATTGCTCCTACTGTGAGTAGCTTTTTTGATGGTGCAGATAGTGTTTTAGTGATGGATTCCGATCCAGCGATTAAGCGCAATCGGTTAAATTTGTTAGGACTTCTTCGCAATCACGCCCGTGTTTTAGCTGACTTTGGTGCGATCGTCAAAAATTTGTAGCCAAAATGTACAAAAACTAGGTGTAATTTTTGCTCAGAAACGCTACCATTATTAATGCTTAACCAGGGAACGGTGCTATACACAATCTATGCCTAGAGCCTCTATCATTGGATTAGGAAAATCCGGGATTGCTGCGGCGAGATTGTTGCAAAGGGAAGGCTGGGAGGTGGAGCTAAGCGATCGCAACACCTCCGAAACCCTCCTTAAACAACAACAAGAACTTGCTACAGAAAACATCACAGTAAAACTAGGGCATTCCCTAGAATTAAATGATGTCGATTTACCGCAATTAATAGTTGTTAGTCCTGGTGTCCCCTGGGATATTCCGGTATTAATCAAAGCCAGAGAATTAAGTATTGAAACTATTGGGGAAATGGAACTGGCTTGGCGATATTTGCAAACTAAACCTTGGGTAGGTATTACTGGTACAAATGGGAAAACTACCACCACAGCTTTAATCGCCGCCATTTTTCAAGCTGCTGGCTTAGATGCGCCTGCCTGCGGTAACATTGGCTACGCTGCTTGTGAAGTAGCTTTAGCAGAAAAATTACCAGATTGGGTGATTGGCGAAATTAGCAGTTATCAAATTGAATCTTCCATTACCCTAGCGCCCCGCATTGGCGTCTGGACAACATTCACCCCAGATCACCTCAGCCGTCACAAAACTTTAGAAAATTACTACAACATCAAAGCCAAACTATTGCAGAATTCGCAATTGCAAGTATTTAATGGCGATGATGCCTACTTAAACAAAGTCGGCTTAAGTCAATGGCCTGATGCCTATTGGACAAGCGTTAAAGGTAAAGAACACCTCATCAGCGATAAAGGCTTTTATATAGAAGATGGCTGGGTATACGAGAAATTAACCGCCACCGCCACACCCCAACCAATTGTAGAAGTCTCAGCTTTGCGGATGGTAGGAGAACATAACCAGCAAAATCTCCTCATGGCTGTTGCAACTGCGCGGTTAGGAGGAATCGAAATTGAGGCAATTTCTCGCGCTATTCGTGAATTTCCTGGCGTTCCCCATCGCTTAGAACATATCTGCACTTGGGAAGGAATTGATTTTATTAACGACAGCAAAGCCACCAACTACGACGCCGCAGAAGTGGGTTTAGCATCTGTGCAAAGTCCCGCAATTTTGATTGCTGGTGGTGAAGCCAAAGCCGGCGATGATACAGGCTGGTTAGCCAAAATCCAAGCCCAAGCCGCCGCCGTATTATTAATAGGTAACGCCGCCCCAGCCTTTGCTCAAAGGTTGCAAGAGGTGGGTTATGATAATTACGAAATTGTCGAAACAATGGAAAATGCCGTCCCCAAATCGGCAGAATTAGCGCAGAAATATCAAGCTTCGGTAGTTTTACTCTCTCCCGCTTGTGCTAGTTTTGACCAATATCCCAACTTTGAAGTACGCGGCGAACATTTCCGTCAGCTTTGTTTAGATTGGGTAGTTAATCGTTAGAGCCGGGTGAACTTGCCCCGACAATTTGGTATAAATTATCATTTTGTATCGTGTGAAAATGCGATCGCCTAGAGAATCAATCCATCCCACCGCCTAACAATACAATTGTAGGGGCATGGCAATGCCATGCCCCCATCCGCATCCATAATGAACGCGAAATACCCTATATCTGGCATCACAACGCAAAAATTGCCTAATTATTACCTAAAATTGCCTAGACTTGTCGTAAACATCGCATCCACAAACAATATCATCCCACCGCCCGACAATATGATTGTAGGGGCATGGCAATGCCATGCCCCCCATCCGCATCCATAATGAACGCGAAATACCCTATATTTGGCATCACAACGCAAAAACTGCCTAATTATTCCCTGAAATTGGGTAGATTTGTCGTCAACATTGCATCCGCAAACAATATCATTCCATCACATACATAATTGACACCAAATACCCTGTATCTGGTATCACAATGCGAAATTGCCTAATTATTGCCTGAAATTGGGTAGACGCGGGGGGCATGGCATTGCCATGCCCCTACATCCATAATTGACGCGAAATACCCTATATCTGGCATCACAACGCAAAAATTGCCTAATTATTACCTGAAATTGCGTAGATTTGTCGTAAACATCGCATCCGCAAACAATATCATCCCACCGCCCGCATCCATAATTAACGCGCAATACCCTGTATCTGACATCACAACGCAAAAATTACATAAGTACTCGCCCACCAAAGATATATATGAAAAAAGCGAGGAAAAACACCCATGAGCAGACAATATATTTTGCATTTGTTGCCAAAACTGAAACCAGCCTCAGCCAATATTCACCCAAGCTTTAAACTAAATCCCATCTAGCTCAGTATATATTCTGAAAAGAACTTAATAATCCCAATTATCCCCAATCCAGACACAGATTCACACCCAAACGCCTGGATAACTTGTCTACCTCCCGATTACAAATACGGTAGGGGCGGGTTTACAGATATCCTTGCTGATTAACGATGATCCGAATAAACCCGCCCCTACAAATTACGAATGACAAATGACAAATGACAAATTATGCTTAAGCTTTACACTTTAACCTGCTTGCTGAGTGTGGTTTTATTATCCGAGTCAGTGGGAGCAAACGCCACATTTAAACAGACGCAAATAGCCCAACAGCCAGCCACAATACAGCAAGATGCAAACCGCGACGCAGCACAAAAAGCCTTTGATGAAGGGATGGCACTTTACGAACAAGGTACAGCAGAATCACGGAGACAGGCGATAGAAAAATGGCAACAAGCGCTGATATTGTGGCGTAAAGCCGGGGATAAAAAAGGGGAAGCTGTTACATTTCTTGGGATTGGCAGAGTTTACGACGATTTAGGGGAAAAGCAGAAGGCATTGGAATATTACAACAATGCACTCCCACTGTGGCGGGCGGTGGGCAACAGGGGTGGGGAAGCTACTACCTTAAATAATATCGGGGGAGTTTACTCCGCATTAGGGGAACAGCAGAAAGCATTGGAATTTTACAACAATGCACTCCCACTGATTCGGGCAGTGGGCGACAGGGGTGGGGAAGCTACTACCTTGGTTAGTATTGGCGCAGTTTACAACGCATTAGGGGAACAGCAGAAAGCATTGGAATATTACAACAATGCACTCCCACTGATTCGGGCGGTGGGCGACAGGGGTGGGGAAGCTATCACCCTCAATAATATCGGCGCAGTTTACAACGCATTAGGGGAAAACCAGAAAGCATTGGAATATTACAACAATGCACTCCCACTGATTCGGGCGGTGGGCGACAGGGGTGGGGAAGCTATCACCCTCAATAATATCGGCGCAGTTTACAACGCATTAGGGGAAAACCAGAAAGCATTGGAATATTACAACAATGCACTCCCACTGATTCGGGCGGTGGGCGACAGGGGTGGGGAAGCTATCACCCTCAATAATATCGGCGCAGTTTACAACGAATTAGGGGAAAGCCAGAAAGCATTGGAATATTACAACAATGCACTCCCTCTGAGGCGGGCGGTGGGCGACAGGGGTGGGGAAGCTTCTACCCTGAATAATATCGGGGGAGTTTACAACGAATTAGGGGAAAGCCAGAAAGCATTGGAATATTACAACAATGCACTCCCACTGATTCGGGCGGTGGGCGACAGGGGTGGGGAAGCTTCTACTTTGAATAATCTCGGGCTAGTTTACTCCGCATTAGGGGAAAACCAGAAAGCATTGGAATTTTATAACAATGCACTCCCACTGTGGCGGGCGGTGGGCGACAGGGGTGGGGAAGCTACTACTTTGAATAATATCGGGCTAGTTTACTCCGCATTAGGGGAAAACCAGAAAGCATTGGAATTTTATAACAATGCACTCCCACTGCTGCGTGCAGTGGGCGACAGGGGTAACGAAGCTAATCTCCTTGGTAATATCGCCTACGTAGAACGCAGTCGCGGAAATCTCCAAGCAGCCCGCACCAACGTAGAAGCCGCTATCAAAATTATCGAACAATTACGCACCAAAATTGACAGCAAAGATCTTCGCACATCTTACTTCGCCACCCAGCAAGGTGTTTACAAATTCTACATCGACTTGCTGATGGAACTGCACAAAAAATCCCCATCACAAGGATACGCTGCATTAGCTCTACACTACAGCGAACGCTCCCGCGCCCGCAGCCTCATCGAATTATTAAACGAAGCCAACGCCAAAATTCTCAAAGGCGCAAACCCAGAATTATTAGCACAAGAACAAGATTTACGTCAGCAAATTGATGCTAAAGATACCCTGCGCATAAATTTACAAAGTTCAGCCAATAAAAACGATCCCATCACCAAAGCAGCAATTCAAAAACTGACTACAGAAATAGAAAATCTCCTCAACCAATACCAAGAAATCCAAGCAAAAATTCGTACTTCTAACCCAGCATACGCGAAGTTAAAAAACCCAGATCCAGACAAAGACATTCTCAAATTACCGCAAATTCAACAACAACTAGATCAAGACACCTTACTTTTACAATATTCCTTAGGAGAAGAGCGCAGCTTTTTGTGGGTGGTAAGTTCAAATTCCCTCGATACTTACGAACTTCCTAAACAACAAGATATCGAAAAAAGCGCCATCAATTTATTTTGTTTAATTAGTCAAAACAGTTCTAAACCACCTTCTGCAACTGATAACGAAAATCCTTGCACTAATCTCAAAACGCCGCAGATTAATGTCGCTGCTAAAGAACTCACGCAATTAATTCTCTCACCCGCAAAAGATAAACTCGGTAAAAAACGCTTAGTGATTGTCGCTGATGGTGCTTTACAATATATTCCCTTTGCAGCGTTGACTGATTTAAATGCTCCCCAAAGTTCCACACCGCCTAAAGCCGAACCAGAAAAACCAAAGGAAGTTGAATGTTCTAATGCTGGTGGTATTCGTATTTGTTCGCAAGTTAAACCGCAGAATTGGAATTATCAACCGCTAGTAGTCAACCATGAAATTGTTAGTCTACCTTCGGCATCAAGCATAGCCTTTCAACGTCAACAACTCGCTAACCGTCAACCTGCATCTAAAGCTTTAGCTATCCTCGCAGACCCAGTATACAGCGTTGACGATCCGCGATTAAAAGCCACATCAACAAAATCAACAAAATCAGACAAATCTCAATCAAATTTAGAATTAGAACTCGAACGTTCCGCCTTAGAACGTTCCGCTAGAAGTTTAAACCGCAATGGTTGGCAAAGGCTCGTCAATACCGCCACGGAAGCTAAGGAAATTTTAAAATTCATCCCAGCCGGAAGCAGTTTAGAAGCTTTAAATTTTGATGCTAACTACAATTGGGCAACAAGTAAAGCTTTAAATCAATTCCGTATTTTACATTTTGCTACTCACGGTTTTGTCAATCAAGACCAACCAGCCTTATCAGGCATTGTACTGTCTTTAGTTAATCAACAAGGTCAAGCCATTAGCGGTTACTTGCGGTTAGCAGATTTGTTTAACCAAGATTACCCCGCAGAGTTGATTGTCTTGAGTGCTTGCGAAACTGGGTTAGGTAAAAATATTAATGGTGAGGGATTAGTAGGCTTGACACGGGGCTTAATGTATGCAGGTGCGGCAAGGGTAGCGGTATCGCTGTGGCAAGTTAGCGATCGCGGTACGTCAATATTAATGCAGGAGTTTTATAAGCAGATGTTACAGCAAAATAAAAAACCTGCGGAAGCCTTACGTGCAGCACAGTTGAAGTTATGGCAAGAGGGGAGAAGTCCCTATGAATGGGCGGCGTTTACGTTGCAGGGGGAATGGCGGTAGCGCCTCGACTCCGCTCGGCGACTGGGGGACAAGGGGGACAAATGAAAATTGTACAGACAAGGGTTCATCGCGTCTCTAACAAATGACAATTGACACAACTTCTACCCCCTGAGTAGGTAGGAGCGATCGCAATTTTTTGGTAAATCGAATAATATACTCAACCAAAAATAAATTATCTGGCAGCCTCTTTGTAGTCCACAATTTTAATAGACCACAAAGGCAAGAAGAACTCATAAGCTAATACGCATCTAAATTGCATAACTACAAATAAGGACAATCAACCATCAACCGTCAACCATCAACAGCCCTCACAATGGATTGTGCAACTTAAAAGCAGATTAGCTTAAAGCCAACTTTTGCAATCAAAGCAAGCGTATGTAATGGCTAAACCAATGGTTTCCCGAAAAAAACTCCGCAAACGGTTCATGCGCTGGTTGTTGGAAGAAAACAGAAGACAGAAGCCAGGGCCCTACCGCAAGGAAGAACCACATCATCAGCATCCCTGGTGGCAAGTTATGTGCTTGACTGGTGTGGATTATTTTTCGACTCTGGGCTATCAACCAGGAATTGCGGCATTAGCAGCAGGTGCGCTTTCGCCTATAGCAACGCTGGTTTTAGTTTTGCTGACATTGTTTGGGGCTTTGCCTATCTACCGCCGCATTGCTGGCAAAAGCCCGCATGGTGAAGGCTCAATTGCCATCCTGGAACACTTGCTGTCTTGGTGGCAAGGTAAAATTCTCGTGCTGTGTTTACTCGGTTTTGTCGCTACAGACTTTATTATCACCATTACCCTATCGGCTGCTGATGCTACAGCCCATATTATTGAAAATCCCCTAACACCACATATACTGCACAGTCAGGCGATCGCTATTACGTTAGTGTTAATTGCATTATTAGGGGCAGTTTTTCTTCGGGGTTTCCAAGAAGCAATTGGTATTGCAGTATTTTTGGTAGCCGCTTATCTGCTATTAAATTTAATTGTGATTGGCGTTGGTGGATATCAAATTCTCATTAATCCTAGCGCGATCGCTAATTGGCAAACTGCACTATTCGCCCAAAATTCTAACCCCTTATTAATGCTCGGTGCTGCTATGTTGTTATTCCCTCGTCTAGCACTGGGATTATCCGGCTTTGAAACTGGGGTAACTGTCATGCCCCTTGTCCAAGGTAGCAGCAGCGATACTCCAGAATACCCCAGAGGACGGATTCGCAATACGCGCAAGTTACTGACATCTGCGGCTTTAATTATGAGCTTCTTTTTGCTCACCAGCAGCTTGATTACTACTGTACTTATTCCGGCCGCAGAATTTGCTTCTGGTGGTAAAGCCAACGGTAGGGCTTTGGCTTACCTAGCACATCAGTATTTAGGTAACAGCTTTGGCACAATTTACGATTTAAGTACAATTTCCATTCTCTGGTTTGCCGGAGCCTCAGCAATGGCAGGATTGCTGAATATCGTACCGCGTTACTTGCCCCGCTATGGCATGGCTCCCGATTGGGCGAGAGTCGCCCGACCTTTAGTCCTAGTCTATATAGCGATCGCTTTTATTGTCACAATTATCTTTCGGGCAAATGTCGAAGCCCAAGGTGGAGCTTACGCCACTGGCGTACTAGTGTTAATTACCTCCGCTGCCTTTGCTGTTACCTTATCACTCCGTCGTCAGGGATTGCAAAGAGGAACTTTTATTTCTGCAATTATCACTTTAGTATTTATATATACTACTGTTGTCAATATAATTGAAAGACCAGAAGGGATTAGAATTGCTGGTTTCTTCATCGGTACTATCATTATTACTTCCCTAATTTCTCGTGTCTGGCGTTCCACAGAACTGCGTGTAGAGCAGATTGAAATCGACGATCGCGCCCGCGAATTTATTGCCGAAGAAAGCCAAGGCGCAATCAGGATTATAGCCAATCGCTTGAATGCAGGCGACGTAGCAGAATATGAGGCGAAAGAAAAAGAGGTACGGGAAGATAACCATATTCCTGCCCCAGATCCCGTCCTGTTTTTGGAAATTATGATATCTGATGCCTCGGAATTTACGGATATAATTAAAGTTAAAGGTATCCAAGTAGGCGATTATCGCATCCTTCGTGCGGAGAGTGCAGCCGTACCAAATGCGATCGCGGCTTTACTGCTGCATATTCGCGATCAAACAGGTAAAATTCCCCATGCTTACTTCGGCTGGGCTGAAGGAAACCCCATACAATACTTACTGCGGTTCATTTTGTTTGGCGAAGGTGATATTGCTGTAGTCACCAGAGAAGTATTGCGTCGCGCGGAAAAGAATCCGCATAAGCGTCCTGGGGTGCATGTGGGAGGATAAGTAGAAAATTCAAAATTCGCGCATTAAGAAATTCTATTGTCTATTGACTATGACCTTATGACTTCTATTTTGCCAAAAACCCTGACTTTCGGGGATTTTATCGCCCATTACCAAGAAAATCCTCGTTATGAACTGGTAGACGGAGAAATAATTGATATGGAACCTACAGGCCCTCATGAAACAGTGAGTGGTAAACTGGCAACACAAATAGGGATACACCTAGTTGCAGAAAAACTTCCTTGGTTTATTCCCCGCACTTGTTTAATTTACCCCTTTGCAGATGCAGCTACAGTCCGTCGTCCTGATATCGTAGTTCTCGATGAAACTGTTCTCGCTCGCGAACCTCTCTGGGAACGAGAACCTGTAATTACATTAGGACGATCGATTAAATTGGTGGTAGAAGTAGTTAGCACCAACTGGGAAACTGACTATGCACGCAAAGTTGAAGAATATGCACTTTTAGGGATTCCTGAGTATTGGATTATAGATTATCGCGGATTGGGTGGTATAGCATTTATTGGTAAACCTAAACAACCTACTTTTACAGTTTGTCAATTGGTTGAAGATACATATACTCAACAACAATATAGGCTAAATCAACCAATTAATTCACCGCTTTTACCAGGGTTTCATATTCGCTTAGATGATATTCTTCCTCGTTAATCTAAAATCCAAAATCTAAAATCCAAAATTGACATGACTCATCACATTTTAAAAGCCACCAAAGATACAGTTCATCTTGGTGGTTTTTCTCATGCATTAACACCAGTATTAACTGTTGATTCGGGTGACACAATCGAGGTAGAAACTTATAGCGGGTATTATGTCTACGACAAAGCCCCACCTGAGTTTATGACACCGGAATTTCTCGATATCTGCCAAAATTTACCGCCAGAACGAAAAATTGCTGGCGGGCCGCATTTACTCACAGGGCCTATTTATGTGCGAGATGCCAAACCAGGTGATGTTTTAGAAGTAGAATTAAATGCGATCGCACCCAGTTTACCTGTAGGCTTTAATGCCATTCGTACAGGATGGGGCGCTTTACCACAAAAATTTAATCAACCAGCCTTAAGATTTATTTCCCTCGATTTAGAAAATAACATCGCTGAATTTCCCCAAGGAACTGGGATTAAAATTCCCCTTAAACCATTTTTTGGTATTCTTGGTGTTGCTACCCCAGAAACATCGCGAAATTCTATTCCGCCAGGAGCTTACGGCGGTAATATCGATAATCGAGAACTACAACCAGGCTCGCGCATATTTTTACCGATTTTTGTTCCTGGTGCATTATTTTCGATTGGTGATGGACATGCAGCCCAAGGAGATGGAGAAGTTAATGTCACTGCCATTGAAACTTCCATGAATGGTACAATCAAGCTCAAAGTTCGTCAAGGCTGGAATTTAACCACACCAATTGCCGAAACTCCTACCGATATCATCACAATGGGCTTTGGTGAAACTTTAGATGCAGCTTTAGAATTAGCCCTGAAAAATATGATTGAATTTCTGGAAGGTTTCGCTGATTTATCACCAGAGGATGCATATGTGCTATGTAGTTTAGCAGTCAATTTTCGGATTACTCAAGTTGTCAACAGTCCGCAAAAAGGAGTGCATGGTATGCTTCCTAAATCAATTTTTTCCCAGAATATCAGTTTGTAATTTCACATCTCAAGACTATTAATTATGTCTAATATTCTCATTCAATTGTTGATCATCGGGTTAGTCGCTGGTGTCGCTGGCGGAATGTTTGGTATTGGTGGCGGAGCAATTATGGTACCGGCAATGGTATTAATAATGGGTATGGATCAAAAGTTTGCTACAGGTACTTCAATTGCTGCCCAAATATTACCAATTGGTATTTTAGGAGCAGCAGTTTACTATCGCAATGGTCAACTCAATATTAAATATGCGGTAATTATTGCGGCTGGTTTAGTAGTGGGTAATTTATTTGGGGCATTATTTGCCAATCAGCCTTTTATTAGTAGTGAAACCATGAAAAAGCTCTATGGCATTTTCTTACTAGTTTTAGGTGCGCGCTATTTAATTGGTCGCTAATTCACACTCCCCGGTCTCAAGACACGGGGATTCTAAATTTAGAGACCAATGACCACTAACTAACCTATATGATATCGACTCTTACCAAATGATTTCGCCTGATACATTGCTGCATCTGCTTTGCGTAACAACTCCTCAGGTGATTTTTCTGTGTTGGAAATCATTGATATGCCAATGCTCGCTGAACAAGAAATTATCTGACCATTCACTAACAGCGGCTGTTTGAGTGCAGTAATTACTTGATTAGCTATGCGGGTAGCATAACGAAAATTCTGCACATCCTCTAGGAGAACTACAAATTCATCACCACCAAAGCGGGCAATAAAATCTCCCCATCTGAGTATAGCTTTGAGTCTTTGACTAATTTTAATCAGTAATTGATCTCCCGCAGCGTGACCGAAATTGTCATTAATTGCTTTAAATCCATCTAAATCTAAAAAAAGTATATAAGAACAAGAATCAGGATGATATTGCTGACAGGCGATCGCATAATCCAATTGCTGCATAAAGTATGCTCTGTTGGGTAACCCTGTGAGCGGATCGTGCATTGCAATTCGGCGTAAATCTTCTTCAATTTGTTTACGATCCGTAATATCACGAACAACATTCAGTAAATAAGTTTTACCGAACCATTCTAAAAGCTTTACAGATAACAAACCTATCCGTTTTTCACCAGATTTTAAACAAAATTCAATTTCTAAATTTTGCAGAGAATCTTGTGTTTTCAACTTTTTTTGAATTTGGGCGTAATTGGCAATAGTTAACCCCATATCTAAGACTGTAATTGGTGAGCCAATTACGTTTTCTCGGCTGTAACCAGTAATATCTAAAAATGCTTGATTAATTTCTACGCAATAGCCTTTTCCTAAAGTAGTTAATAAAATCAAGTCAGGATAAGCATTAAAAATATTGACAAAGTTTTCTTGATAATTAGTTGCTATCAAGTTATGTCTTTCTGATGTAAATATACCAGCTTTACAACTAATTTCTGTAAACTTCATAATTTAAATATATGGTATTATATAAATATCGATAATTTTATTAATACCTATAAGATTGAATATTAGTTATTTGAGAAATTCTCTTAATCGAAGTTTTACAGAAACATAGGAATTGGATTAAGCTGAGTTTCTTGTGTTGCTGCTGTTAACCATCCCAAGTTGATCGGTACTTGATACAAGCGACCAGGAGCAAACTGTGCCCAAAAGTGACGCAGTCCAGGAACAACAACTTTCACTACAGACATGCCAATATCTGAGCGTGTTTGCTCTAGAACCAAGATTTCCAGTCCATGTTTACTAGCTAAATTCACACAAGCGATCGCATCTTGTTGCAAGTCATGACTGTGATAAGGAGAATAATCTGCGTACATTTTCGACGTAGCATTGACATCAGGAACTAAGTAGGGTTGGTTTGCTAATGTGGCAGTTTGACACCAATGCTGTATATCTTGACGGCTGAATTTAGCACAAGTATGAGGATTTCCACCATTGGACAGAAATACCATCTGATTCATCTCGGTAACAGCACGTAATAGAGCAACTTTGGCATCAAAGTGACTGCCAAATCCAAATAAAATGTCTTCTGGTTGCTGATTGTAGCGGCGGGAAATTGCCGCAAAGGTGGGAATATTTAAATCTGTAGTTAGGTCTAATACCCAAAAATCACGACCGATCAATTTATAGTATGTTGTTAATTTATCCAGGTAAGGGTCATCAAAACTATCAAGATTAACCCCAGGTCTACATAGACGGTTATACCACCAAATAGCTACTGCATCCCGCTCAACTAATTCCATAAAGCCTTGGAGGATAGCTTCTTCTTTACAAGTTCCTGCGGCTGTCCCATTTGTATCTGCATAACAAAAGCAGTGATTTTCTCTTAGAGGATAGCCATAGTAACAATAGGCTGTTGGTAGATACTTAAATTTTTGTGCGGTGAGTGACCAAATAGGCGACCATTCAATTTCTTGGGTTTCATCAAATGGATCGGGTATCCATTGAATGAGATGGTGTTGCTGATTCCAAGTTTGGCGATCGCGGTACTGATTGGCGCTATAGTGCATACATGCATAGGGATGAATCGCCTGTTCTTGAAGATGGGTGTAGGTAGCTTTTACCCTTGGTTCTTCTCCCGTATAGGTTCCGCAATACCGCTCAATTGCTTCTCCCAAGGCGCTCATTTTCGCCTGGGCGGCTGTTTTTCCCTTACCAAAGCTTTGCTGGCGTAAATCCCCTAACTTTTTACCTTTGTACGGTAAACTGTGGTCAACAACATAGGCATGAATCAGCTCGTTTATTTGGAAAGGTTGAAATAAACTTCTGACTATGCCAGTCACGGGACTAATATGATGTTGGTACTTTTGAAAAGCTTGCTCGCTTAAACAGCTGCGATACCCGCCATCATCACTTAATTGCTTTGGCTGGCTATTCAGTACCAATGCTTGAGGTTGCTGTTGCTGATAGGCTCCTTCGCCACAACAATAGCATTGAGGCCGATGCACTAAAGTATGGCGTTGGAGATTGAGATTGATTAAATCAAAAGTTAATAATGTTCCTTCTAGGAGATGGTTTTCTGGATGACTTAACCATTTGGCAATTTCCGTGGCTGTCAAA
The DNA here is from genome assembly GCF_014697075.1 of Tolypothrix sp. FACHB-123. Lineage (GTDB taxonomy): Bacteria > Cyanobacteriota > Cyanobacteriia > Cyanobacteriales > Nostocaceae > Aulosira. Next base: position 40,639 of record NZ_JACJRE010000011.1, read on the forward strand.
TTGAGCGCAGTTTGTACAGTTGAAGGTAAAGCAGCGCGGGAAACTGGAAACGGGTTGAGGGTTTGCTTTTGCTCTTGGACAAAAGATTCAACCTCACGATTCATTCTTAAACGCTGTGCTAGACATTCCCAACAACCTGTAGTACCAGGTCGAAAAATGGGGCCAATCCAAATGACACTTCCGACTGGTTTGACTAATAGCCAAGAACGCTGTTGTTGTAATGCTTCGTGGTTAAATTTTGCCAAATCTGGTTGGAGATAGTCATCTGTGAGGACTACAGCCAATTTGCCACTATCTGCAATGGGAATGTTGAGGGATTCTAAAATGTCAGTTAATGGCTGTGATGTCACTCTACCAAAGGTAGCGATCGCAACTTTAGTTGCTGTTAGAGCTTGAGTAACCAATTGAGGATCGCGATTGAGTAGTCCCCAAAAAGCTGATTCCGCAGGTGGTAGGTTATCGGCGTTGGTGATATAACCTTTACGTTGTAACTGTTCTAAAGCATAGTGAATCTCATCACCCGTAGCTTGTCCTTGCAGTTGTTGAATTATTTCCTCTACAGTGGATAGTCCATTAAGTAGGGGCGCTAGGAGGCAGTATAAACGGCCATTCAGGACAAAATGCCCTTTTTCACTTAAAAGAAATACAGTTCTGGGAGGAGATAATTCAACATGAAAATGCTCTAGGAACTTCGGCTGAATGAGCATAATTTTGCCTAAAGGTGGTTTTGCGAAAAAGAGCTTATTGCAGTTTTAAGAGGATTTGCTTTGCATTTCGCTAATTTGTTGACGCAGGCTATTGATTTCTAAATCTTGTGCTTGCAATTTTTGGTAAAGTGCTTGTATTGCCGCCAAAGCTACACCATTGGCATCTACAGCATTAATAAAGCGATCGCTCTCGCCGCAGTTAAAAGTTGCAGCAAAGTCTTGAGCCATCGGGCCTATATGACGAATTGTTTCATCCTGGTGTTTATACTTCCAGCTAGTAATGGGTAAATTAGCAATTCCTTGGAGAATGGCTTGGACATCAACCTCAGCGACGGCTTCTTTAACATAGCGATCGCTCAAGAAACGACGCGAACCATCTGGATCTAAAGACATGTTAGGGTTATCCTCTAACCCATGAGCAATGAGAATGCCGATGTTGGTGATAATTTCTTGTCCCCCTGGATTAATGTAGCCAGTACCACCAACACAACTTGCTAACTCATCATCCGATAATTCTTCAATTAAGCTGGCTGTGGGTACCAGTTCAAGTTCTTGGTTATTAGTGTACATAAGTGTTCTCAAGATTTTGGGCAATGGGATTTGTAAAATAACTGAACCCATCAGTTGTTAGTTAGATGCATTTTTCCCTAACTTGGATAAATTGACACAGATTTCCCAAAGAACTATGGTGATGGAGCAATAAATCAAGCGTGCTATGGATTTAAAATTGGATAAGTACTGGCATCATAGCTATAACTTGAGTTTATTTAGTAATTACTTGTTGCTGTAACTGAAGTAACTGTATTTGCAGTTCTCTAATTTGGGAATCTTTTTGCTGTATCAGTTGATAAAGTGCTTGTATGGCAGCTAAAGCTACACCGTTAGCATCTACAGCATTAATAAAGCGATCGCTTTCACCACAGTTGAATGTTGCGGCAAAGTCTTGAGCCATTGGGCCTATATGACGAATTGTTTCATCTTGGTTTTTATACTTCCATGTAGTAATTGGTAAATCTACAATTCCCTTGAGGATATCGTGGACATCAACCTCAGCTACTGCTTCTTTGACATTGCGATCGCTCAAGAAGCGCCTGGAGCCATTAGGGTCGTAAGTTACTCCTAGATCTAGAGCTAGATCGAGAATGTTGATACATGTATTTACATAGGTATATCCCAATAATTTCGATTCAACTAGTGGGACTGTTAGCAATGCTTGTTCGCCAACCGTAACCTCAAGATCGCAGCCACCCACACAAGCAGCTAATTCTTCATCGTGCAGATCTGCAATTAGACTTTCTGTATTTGTTAAGTTCTCAGGATTTAGCGGCATACATTAAACCTATTTATTTATGAACTCATTTGTCACAACTAAGCAAATTAATCTCTCTGGTAGACTGGAAAGAATATATTTAACTAGTTGTGATTGCTATCAGCAGCCAGTTATGCACTTTTACTGATATTTTGTTGCCTGTATTGGATAAAATCCAACCCAGTACGATTGTTATTTAATCATATTGTTGGCAGAAATTGCCTCGATGTAAATTCTCAATTTTGAAATCAACTTTAAACAAAGCATAGTAATAGTAATGCAAAGGTAATTCTCCGACTTTATCTAATCTTCAAAATCAACTTAATGAAAATCGGTGTATTAAAAATATAATCAGACAGATTACCTATAAAAACAATAAAATTACCAGATTTAAATTGATATCATAGACTGATTTTAGGGAGTAATATCTTTAAAATAAATTCATTTTGACAATTTTCCCTGTATTTTAAATCCGTAAGAATACGGTGATATTAATTTCCTAACTTTATTCAATCTCTAAAAATTTAATTTTTCAGGTAGATGCTGAAGGTGAAGTTGTTATTTGCCTAATTTGAATGACAAGTAACCGGGGTGAATCCAGAACGATGAAGTGAGTTTGCTGGTGCTTGTACTGTTAAAACTAACTCTCCTTGAGGAGTAAATACCAGTCCTTGAGCTTCGATAATTTCATCAGATTTAGGCATTGGTATACTGGCAGAAGTATTACTCTCAAGAGTGCGATCGCTACTAGTCTGAATTGGAACTGTTTGGATATCTTGCAAAGTAGTGTCACCAACCAAAGCTACCTCTGGCTGTGGTGGTAAACCACCCCGTCCGATGACAGTTAAGCGGCTGGATGTTTCTGGATTATTTTGTCTACAGCCTTGAGTAATTAATGTCGAAGCATCATTAGGCTGTACTGCTAAAAAAGTAATTCCCTTGCTGGGATCGACAGCTAAAGTTTTAATTTCTACTGTTCCGTTTAAACCAAACTGAGAACTAGCTGTAATATCACTATTAACAGTCAGTTTAGGACGAAACTCTATACCAAATATGCCTTGAGTTGTAATTTGTACATTCCCACCTTGCCCTGCAATTGCATTTGCTGTAATATCGCTATTTTCCGCACCAACTAATAAACGGGAATTAAGATGAATATCACCACCATTACCTTTACCACCTGTGGCATCAGTGGTAATTTTGCTGCCATTACGCATTAATAAAATATCTTGAATAAGTAATGTAATATTACCTCCTTCACCAGATTTAGTTGTGGCTTGAATTCCTCCTGAATCTGGTTGCGGGTTTCCTCTATTATCCAGAACTATTGAATTAGCTTGAATATTAATGTTGCCACCCTTACCTAAGCCTTCATTATCAACACTTAACCTAGCACCTTCTCGGACTAATAACTTATTGGTGAAAATTTCTAAATTCCCGGCTTGATTATTATTTTGCTGATCTAAAACGCTGGCAGATAAACTACTAAATGTTGGTATTAATCTGCTAGTATCTAAAGGATTTTCTCTAAGAGGGCCTTGCCCTAATAATTGAATAGAGTCAGTGGCATTAATTGTTAATACCCCTCCCTGACCAAAACCAAGAGTTTCAACAGCAATATTGCCTCCTGCTTCCACTGTTAATTGCCTAGTATTAATTGTGATATTACCTGCATCACCAGTAGTATCTGGATTTGTCCCGCTGAAAACACCACCGGGAATTCGATAAATTGGTGATATACCTTTAACATTGACAGAATCTATAGCATTAATAATTATGTTGCCACTATTTCCATCTGCCGTAGTCCCAGCAAAGATTTGTGCCCCATCATTAATAATTAAGTTCTTTGTATTAATTATTAAATCTCCACCTTGTCCATTACCTTCTTGAACTGCGGTAAACAAACCACTGCTTAAAGAATCAGAAGCTGTGACTCCGATTAATTCCACACTTTTAGTTGCATTAATTGTTAAGGTTCCACCACTGGCATCTGAGAAGGTTGCAGCGGATATTTGTGCTCCATGATGCACCCATAATCGCTTGGTATTGAGGGTTAAATTTCCACCAGCACCCGTACCGTAAGTATCTGTTAATAACCCAGTAAATAAAAAGAATTGTTCTGAATCAACACCACTTAATTCAATTGCTTCTTTAGTATTAATAGTTAAATCTCCTCCTTTCCCTGCGGAACCAGGTAAAGCGGCGGTAGATATGCGAGATTCACCTTTAACCTGAAGATTGCTAGTATTGATTGTGATGCCTAAGCTATCGCCACTACCACTATTGGTAGCAAATAATCCATCGGCAAAAAGCCCGGTTTTTCTGTTGCTTGATACGATAATTGAATCTGAAGCATTTAATCTTAAATTTGCGCCAGAGATATCACCTAATGTCTCTGCTTTTATCCAGGAATTTTCAATTGTTAGCTGTTTTCCTGTGAGTTGAATACTCCCGCCACCATCACCACTGGTTGTAACCAAAGAATTATCTGTGATTGATATATTAGCTCTAGCAAAATTTGCTGGGAAATTGAATTGTGACTGACTCCTAATTAAGGAAATTCCTACTGTACCTGCATCGGCTATTCCCCCTAGTTCAATATGTCCGCTAGCGGCAGTTAATTGAGCATTATTAATATTAACATCACCTCCAATTAAGGCTAGGGTTTGATTGATTGGGACTGTCAAATTAGCTGTTTGTACTTGGATAGGTTTTGATTTTCTAGTAAATTGTAATCCTATAGGAACATTGATGCTTAATAAAGGGGTAGTTTTATCTAAAGATGTATGGAACTCTTTACCATCTGCAAATTGCAAACTATTAGCAGTAGTTGCAAAAAATGAGCCGCCAATATTTAATTGGGCATTAGGGCCAAAGATAATTCCATTGGGATTAATTAAGAATAAATTGGCAGAACCAAGAGTATGAATTTTGCCATTGATATAGGATGGCAGCAGTCCTGTGACTCGACTGATAATATTTTGAATAACCGAAGCATGGCTAAAATTGGCAGAACCACCATTGGGAACAGAGAATTGGCTAAAGCTATGAAACAGATTACCGCCTGCTTGAGTACCACCTGTAATTGAGAAATTTACACCATCATCAGAGGTAACGCTTGTGGGGAGACTACCATCTGGAGCGATCGCCTGAGGGTAACTAGGTTGAGTATATATCAGATGTGTAGTCGCAAATAGTCCAGCAATAGTGAGAATAGAGGGCAAATTCATATGATTCCGATTACCCCATTTTGGCGATTCGTCTTTATTTGAGTATTCCCGCAATCGCTGTCAGGATTACTTTTCAGTAAATCTGACTTCCCTGAACTCTGCTGAAATTAATCCACATAATTATGCCCAAAATGCGATCGCACTTTGGGCATAATAGATAAACTTTAATTTACTAACAATTTATCCTTGGCTGGCGTTACTAGAGGGTGGCATAATGACTTTTTTAGCTAACCCTAAAGTTTTCAGCGCTTGGATACTCCACCAAGTAATATCGATTTCCCACCAAGCAAATCCTGATTTGGCTACATGAGGGTAAGTATGATGGTTGTTGTGCCATCCTTCGCCATAAGTTACCAAGGATACCCACCAAAGATTGCGCGAATCATCTGTATGATCGAAGGTACGATAGCCCCATTTGTGAGTTGCTGAGTTGACAAACCAAGTGGAGTGCCATAATAAGACGGCGCGGACAAACATCCCATAGATTACGAAAGACCAACCGCCTAAAGCATATAACAACACACCCAAGGGTATTTGCAATAGCAGGAAGTAGCGATCTAACCAACGGTAATATGGTTGACGGGCTAAATCTGGGGCATATTTTTGATAAACTTCCGCATCAAAAAATTCTGCACGGGGGTAAAAAATCCATAACATGTGACTCCACCAAAACCCTTTTGTGGCAGAGTAAGGATCTAAGTTGATATCTTCAGTATGGGCGTGATGCTGACGATGTCCACCTACCCAGAAAATCGGCCCGCCTTGTAATGCTAAAGCGCCAATTGTAGCGATCGCATATTCTAACCACTTCGGTACTTGGAAACTCCGATGGCTCAACAGTCGGTGATATCCCAAACAAATCCCAATGCTTCCGAATAACCAGTGCAAAAACAGCAGTAAACCTAATGCTGACCAAGAGAAAAACCAAGGAGCTAAGAGCGCTAACAGATGAACTGTACCAAAAAACAATACGTTCGTCCAACTGAGCTTTGACGTTCCTTGTTCAGGGGTAAACGTCAGAGATTTTGCAGTCATAAAAATTCCTGTTGATGATTAATTAAGCGATCTGCTTTTTGCGGATGTACTCTTGCATTGGTGACAAGGGAATTACCCGTTCTGTATAAAGTGGTTACAGTAAAGTAGAGCAAGTATCACTTACATTTGTATCTTAACAACTTCCTTCCTTATATGCAAGCGTTACTTGCATTATTGATTTTTATGGCATCTCCCACCCATTCAGCTCGTCAACGTCTGATTCAAGCAGCGCTGGAACTATTTACGGCGCAAGGAGTCAGCAGTACTACGACTCGCCAAATTGCCGAAAGAGCAGAAGTGAACGAAGTCACATTATTTCGCCACTTTGGCAATAAACATGGACTGCTGTTAGCTGTTTTGGAAGAATCTGCGGCTTTTAAAAATTTAGGAGAATCCTTGGTACGTCGCGCCAGCCCCCCAGGTAGCGTTTATCAAGCTCTCAAAGATTATGCAAGTGATAGCTTGCTTGCACTAGAGCGAGTACCAGAGTTTGTCAGATCTGTAGTTGGTGAAGCGGATCAATACCCTGCGGAAAACCGCCGTGCTTTGGGAAGGGGTTTAACCGAAGCTAACCGCTATGTTGCTCAATACTTAGCTACGGTAATTCAGCAAGGACATTTAAATACCTATCTACCGGCAGAAAAATTAGCCAGTTTGCTGAATGGGATGCTGTTAGGCTACGCCGTTATTGAATTTACGAGTGAATTCCACGAACTCTGGGAAGATAGAGATGATTTTTTAGAGAACTTGGTGGAATTGTTTTTACGTGGTGCGATGTCACCTTCACCAGAATTAGCAATTAATCATGCTGTAGAACATGATGTCAGCATAGAGGTGGCTGATTTACCTGCGGCTTTAGTCCACGAAATTTTGCGCAAAGCTAGGAGATTAGGACTACAAGATTCTGCTTTGGCTTATATATTATTTGCTGCTGGCTTATTCCCTACAGAAATAGTTAACTTACAGCGATCGCATCAAGTCTACGACGATCAAGGGCATTTTTTGCAAATTACCACTCCTGGTTTAGCCCGCCAAGTGCCTGTAAATCAATGGATTTTAGGGAAACAGTATGGCTCTTATACAAACAATCCCCTAACTAAATGGCTGAAAAGTCGTAAAGATAATCAAACGGCGATGTTTCTCAACAGTGTAGGCGAAGAAATTTCCGAGTCAGAAATTAACAGTCGTTGGGAAATCTGGACTGAAGGAATGTTAACACCCCAAGGACAACCACCAGCGATCGCCCAAGCACAACACACCTGGCGCGTAGAAATGTTAATGCGCGGAATCACCTTAGAGAACTTAAGCATCCTCACTGGTTGCGATCGCACTCAATTACAACCCTACGCCCGCAGATCCAAAGAAAAAGCCGCATTAGAGCAAGCTACCCGGTTGGATCATAAACCGAATTGAGGAGGCAGTGGTTCGGCTTCGCTCACCACCCGGTAGGAGGTAGAAAGAAGTAGAGGAAGACAAGGGAAGGGAGACAAGGGTGACAACTGACAACTGACTATTGACTAATGACCCTTGACCATTGACGATAGTTCATTAATTTATGCTTTGAAAAAGTTCCTCTCTTATGCCTTGTTCTGCCACTTTAAATCAACTGGTTGAAATTCTTTTAGCACAGCCTGTAAACTTATCAGCCGCAGCTTTAGCACAATTGGGTAGCGGTATCCAAACAGACACTCGTATCCTCAAGCCAGGTGAGGTGTTTGTGGCTTTGCGAGGGGAAAAGTTTGATGGACATGAGTTTGTTTCAGCTGCTATTGCTAAAGGTGCGATCGCAGCTATTGTTGATTTTGAATATGAAAATCCTGGATTACCAGTATTACAAGTAAAAAATACTCTTGAGGCTTATCAAAAAATTGCCCGTTGGTGGCGCGATCGCTTTAACATCCCGGTAATTGGGGTTACTGGTTCTGTCGGTAAAACTACTACTAAAGAACTGATCGCCGCAGTTTTAGCCACTCAAGGACGAGTCCATAAAACTTACGGAAATTACAATAACGAAATCGGTGTCCCCAAAACTCTTTTAGAACTCAGCCCAGAGCATGATTTCGCTGTGATTGAAATGGCAATGCGGGGTAAGGGACAAATTGCTGAACTCACCCACATCGCGAATCCCACCATCGGTGTCATTACTAACGTCGGGACGGCACATATTGAATTACTTGGTTCGGAAGCAGCGATCGCTGAAGCTAAATGTGAGTTATTAGCCGAAATGCCCAAAGATAGCGTCGCTATTCTCAATCACGATCATCCCCTATTAATGTCCACCGCCGCTCAAATTTGGCAAGGACAAGTCATCACTTACGGCTTATCTGGTGGCGATCTTCAAGGACAGGTAATGGATAACCAAACTGTAACAGTAGGCGGAATGCAGCTACCCCTACCTTTACCCGGTCGTCATAATGCCACAAATTTCTTAGCCGCTTTGGCGGTTGCTCAGGTTGTGGGTATTGATTGGACTACCTTGCAATCTGGTGTTAAGGTTGACATGCCTACCGGGCGATCGCAGCGTTTTGCTTTACCCAATGATGTAGTAATCTTAGATGAAACATACAATGCCGCACCGGAAGCTATGCTTGCAGCCTTGCAATTATTAGCAGATACACCAGGAAAGCGAAAAATTGCGGTGCTAGGAGCCATGAAAGAATTAGGAGAGCGATCGCCGCAATTGCACCAGCGAGTTGGCGAAACGGTACAGAAATTGCAATTAGATGGGTTATTAGTGTTGGTAGATGGCACTGATGCCGAAGCGATCGCTAAAAGTGCCCCAGCTATCCCCTCAGAATGCTTTGCCACCCATGCAGAACTAGTGGCGAGATTAAAGACATTTGTGCAAGCAGGCGATCGTTTATTGTTCAAAGCTGCCCATTCCGTGGGATTGGATCAAGTTGTTAACCAGTTACGTGCGGAATTCGCTAACTGAGATTTGTAGTCACCAACAATGGGTTATAGGTAATGAAAAATTGCTAATGACTAAAGGTGCAAATTAGTCATTAGCTTTTTACTTGTAATTTGTTATCTCTATTTTTTCTCTGGACAAAATTAAACCGTATACTATCCCTGTGTGAAAGTATACGGTGTGATTAATGTTATACTTGATAAAATACTGTTAACAGTATATAATAATGCACTTCAGCAGGCATTATTACTTACTGAAGTTTTTCATTCAAGTTTTCTGTTATGGGAGTTATTTGCTGTTCGTAGTTTGTGTTTTGTTGGGTAACAGCGATCGTGCCCAAGAGCATCATACTTCCCACAGCAAGAGCGATCGCCGGACGCTTCAGGAAGAGGAAATCTCGAACCAGCCTAGCTAAAGGACTGCTTTGACGACGCAGTTCGGCAGAAATCATCATTTGCTTAATAGTAAATGGATCGCGGACGTAATGACCGCTGGGACAAACTACAAGTTTTTCTTGGCAATATGGACAACTAAATAAGCCAATGCACGACTTTAGTGGTTTAGGCGTGGCATTTCTTTGGCAAATTGGGCAAGTAACATAATGATTATCAAATATGTGTGTATTCATCTAATTTATCCGCCTAGTCCCTTGACTCGCTCTCTAAACAATAGCTATAGTAAATTCCCGCTTAACACTTAATAGACTCACCTGTGTGGTCTAGCATTAGTTTTTAATTACACATACAGTTTTGTTTTACTCAGGTTAGTTCGATGACAGCAACACGAGTATAGCTAGATTTAGCAAAGGATGACTCTAGTGTGATTGTTTGCCTAGAAGTACAAGCATCACGACTACCCATACTGTATGCGCTTTCCAGTGTTGGACTTTATACTAAATTACACTTGATCGCTGCTGGTTTACCATTAACTATAATAATTCTCTCCCATTTAATCATTCTCCCCATCAAAATTTTGCACAGTGGAATTTTTTTTAACTGAAACTTTGCAAATCTGGCCAATCTAGCATACTTGTCTGGTTGCTAAATCATGGCTCACAATGAGAAGTAACGGATAAAAATTTAAATTTTTTCTTACATTTACCTCGCCTCTCAATGACTCTCTTGCCGCCCAAAGAACTGAGGAAGGTGACGGAACCACCTGCTTTTCCTTCTCTTTCCACTCGCTTAGCTCGCTTAATTAACCGTTTTCAACCATCTTTAGAAACCGTTGTGCTGCTTTTAGCCATATTAATTGGCGGTGGTACGGGTATGGGTGTAGTTACTTTTCATTATTTAATCCAGCTGATTCACGATCTGATGCTGGAAGATTTAATGGGCGTGATTGGTGTCTGGGGTGCATGGACTTTAGCCTGCGTTCCTATTTTCGGTGGCTTAATTGTGGGATTAATGCGCTGGCGCACCCAAGACTTTGGCCCTGGACTAGCTTCTTTAATTGCTGCTTCTCAGGGTAAAGAAATTAAGCAGCCACTGCGCCCAGTCACGAAGATGTTAGCAGCTTCGGTGTCTTTGGGAAGTGGTGCTTCTTTGGGGCCAGAAGGGCCTAGTGTCGAAATTGGTGCCAATTTCGGGATGTTGTTGTCTTTGGTGCTGCAAGTATCTCAAGAACAACAGCGGTTGCTTTTAGGTGCAGGTGCGGCGGCGGGATTAGCAGCAGGCTTTAATGCGCCCATCGCAGGGGTGTTTTTTGCCCTAGAGGTGGTAATGGGAGTTACTTCTTTTGCGACTTCGGCGGTGAGTGTAGTGCTATTAGCAGCTGTAGTTGCAGCGTTAATTGCGCAAATTGGTTTGGGTGCACAACCTGCTTTTGCGTTACCTGTATATCAAGTCCGCAGTCCTTTAGAATTGCCAATTTATTTGGGATTAGGCTTAGGTGCGAGTTTAGTGGCTCTTACTTATAAAGAGTCAATTCGCTTAGCGAAAGCCTGCTTTGCTGGACAAGTTCCTGTTTTGGCATTTTTGGGGCGAATTCCTAAGTATATCCATCCAATTATTGGCGGTGCGATCGTTGGTGTAACAGCTTTATATTATCCGCAGATTTTGGGTATTGGTTATGGCACTGTACAAGCCATGCTGCAAGATGTGGAGTTTTCTTTGCCCTTGCTGGTTGTACTGTTACTGCTCAAACTGCTAATGACGGCGATTAGTAGTGGTAGTGGTTTTGTTGGCGGGTTGTTTGCACCAGCAATGTTTTTAGGTGCTTCTTTTGGTTCCGCTTATGCAAAAATCGTTGCTTTAATTTCTCCAAGCATTGGCGCACAAATGGCGGCTCCCCCGGCTTATGCAATGGTAGGAATGGCAGCAGTTTTGGCGGCTAGTGTCAGAGCACCGCTAACAGCAATTATCATGCTCTTTGAACTAACCCGCGATTACCGCATTGTTTTACCTTTAATGGCGGCAGTGGGTTTAAGTGTTTGGTTGATAGAACGAATTAAGCCAAACTCTAATTCTAATTCTAATCTGCAACAGATTGGGCTTTCGGAATTAAAAGATGAGAAGACAGAGATGTTGCAGCGAATTTTAGTAAAAGATGCAATACTAACTTGTCCAAAAAAATTAGCGGCAACAATAGGGGTGTTAGAAGCAGCTAAGGAAATGATCCGCGATCGCTGCCATAATGCTTTAGTAATTAATGAAGCCGAGCAATTAGTAGGGATTATTTCATTAGAAGATATTAACCGCACTCTTCGCTTGGGGCAAAACTATCAGAATTTACCCATCGAAATCCATAGCGATCTAGCCGGCAAATCTCTGCTAGATATTTGCACCACAGAAATTCTTTATGCTTGGATGGATGAACCCTTATCTGAAGCTTTAGACCGCATGGCACTTAGAGGTTTACATCAATTACCTGTGGTAGAACGAGACAACCATGAGCGCATTTTAGGCCTGCTTGAGAAGGAACAAATTGCATTGACTTGTAGTTTAGCAGTAACAAATCAGGCAATTCACCAGTATCTATCCATGCAACTTTTATAAAGATGTGGTTACTAGTCATTAGTCAATGGTCAATAGCCAACAGTCAACGGTCAATGGTCAAGCTATTGTTAACTCTAGACTATGGACTTTGAACTTTTGACTATGGACTATGGACGCTTGACTTTTGACTATTTATTAAGCTGTGGCTTCTATATCTTCAGCATCTTCTCTATCTTCTGGATCTACTTGCCGCAGACGAATGTGCTTTTTACCTAAAGTGATGAGAAACTCATCTCCTGGTTTGAGATTCATCTGTTTTGTATAAGCCGAACCTATCAGCAAGTTGCCGTTCGATTGCACACTAATTCTATAGCTGGCACTCCGTCCACCACGCCCATTAGCACTAGGTGTACTGTCTAATTGAATGCCTTCAGCATCAATTAAGGCGTTTAAGAACTTCATCATATTGACGCGCTCTATACCATTTTTAGTAACGGTATAGTAGCCGCACTTCTTAGCTTTCTCTTCTTTGCTCTCGTTCTCTAGCTCTTTGACTTTTCTGAGCAGATCTTCACCGACTAGTGGTTCAATTTTTTTCTGTTTAGCCATCAACTTAGGTCGAAAACGAATGTTTCAAGTCTTTGAATCGATTTTATTTTAGCTGACATTGAGCTAGTAGGAACAAAATCCTTTAGTTTTTATTTCAGCCTTGCCAAGTATATTACATTCATTGGCAGAATTGTTACTAGATTTTCAATATTGTCACGACAATCTATTCTGTAGAATGCGAGCAATAGTGATAACTATATAGATGTTGTGAATTACTGCTAGACTATACTTGTTTAAGTTTTCTAAAGTAGCGCGAGAAAAGTTGTCTAGTTGCTGATATGGAAAATTGGGGTAGAGAATGATAAGCAAAACTGATCCTTAGTTGCTAAGGGAGGGTTTTGCAAAATATCCATTTGGTAATGAGAGATATTGGTTAAACCCACCCGTACATGAGTGCAAAGTCCAAAGTTTTTTGACCATTGAGCATTGACTATCGACTAATTAACAAAGCTGCGAAGAATGAAACTAACAACGAGAGGACAATACAGTGTAAAGGCCTTGCTAGATTTAAGTTTACAGCCAAAGTATGGCCCTGTATCTGTCAGAGCAATTGCCAATCGCCAAGATATTCCTGCTCCTTACCTAGAAAAATTATTAATAGAAATGCGTCGAGCTGGATTGGTAAAATCAATTCGTGGTAGTGTTGGTGGCTACCAATTGGCACGAGAACCTGTAAAAATCTCTATAGGACAAATTTTAGAGTCAGTGGGTGAAACGATCGCTTATTTACCCGATCGGGCCCCAAAATCAGCACAAGCTGAAGATTGGGTAACATTTACACTTTGGCAAAGACTCAACCAAAAATTAAAAGAAGCTATATACAGTATTACCTTAGCCGATCTCTATTACGATGCTCGGAGTTGGCAGGCTTCATTGGGAGAAGAAGCAAATTTTGTTGTTTAGTCAAAAGTCCAAAGTCAAAAAAGTCAATAGTCAAAAGTCAGTCTACGGTTAAGAATTTCTTGACCACTGACCATTGACTAATAACCATTGACTAATAACCACTGACTAATAAAGATTGACTAATGACCATTGACCATTGACTAATGACTAATAATATCTATATATTGATCTTTGCAGCAATTTTAGATTATATAATTGGCGATCCTTGGGGTTGGCCTCATCCAGTACAAGTGATGGGATGGGGGATTTCTCTGTTTACTAAAGTAGCTGGGAAATATTTTCACCATTCTCTCAGCCAAAGAATAGCTGGAATTTTTCTGAGTATCGTCTTAATAATTGGTAGTGCAGTTGTCGGCTGGTTAATAATTTACATTGCTAGATGGCTGCATCCAGTATTGGCAATTGTCCTAGAAAGCATAATTTTAGCTAGTTGTTTTGCTCTTAAAAGTTTGCGAATAGCTGCAATTAATGTGTTAAAACCTTTAACCGCAGGAAACTTAACAGAAGCTCGTGATACTTTAAGTAATTATGTTGGTCGCGATACTAAAGACCTTTCTGAAGCAGAAGTTTTGCGAGCAATTTTAGAAACTGTAACAGAGAATGCTACTGATGGGGTAATGGCTCCGTTGTTTTATGCAATTGTCGGCGCATTCATTCCCTTTGTAGGGGCGGCACCATTGGCTTTAGCATATAAAGCTAGTAGTACTCTTGATTCAATGGTGGGCTATAAAGAAGCACCTTATACTTATTTGGGTTGGTTTAGCGCGCGGTTAGAAGATTATTTAACTTGGGTTCCTTGTCGCTTAACTGTCATCACGCTAGCGCTATTATCTGGTAAACCTCTGCATGTTTGGCATATTTGTAGCCGAGATGGTGTAAAAGATCCTAGCCCCAATTCGGGTTGGAGTGAGTGCGCCTATGCGGCGATTTTGGGGGTGCAGATGGGTGGGACAAATTGGTATCGTGGCGTAGCTAAACATAAACCACTTTTGGGAGATGATATTTATCCCATCACCCCTGATACTATTGAATCTGCTTTGCAATTAACGCGCTATTGTTTTTTAATTTGGTTAGGGGTAGCGATCGCTATATTCTTAATACACCTAAACAGGTAATCATAGATATAGGGCATTGGGCATTGGGCAATTCAATTTTGAATTTTGGATTTGCGATAGCGCAGCGTTAACGAGTCCGCGAGCGTCTTTTGGATTGGGTTTGAATCTAAAATCTAAAATCTAAAATCTAAAATTCCTTGTCTCCCCTGCTCCCTGCGCCTCTGCCTCCCTTCCTTCCTCCAGTCGCTTGGAAATCTGGTATCATGCATTACTCAGGGGTATCGGTTTATGGCTATGTCTGTCAAAGTAGTTGAAATTCTCTCAGCGGAAGAACTTCGTCGTACTGTCAATCGCTTGGCTTCGGAAATTGTGGAGAGGACGCGCGATTTATCTGGGCTAGTTTTGCTAGGTATTTATACTAGGGGTGTGATGTTAGCTGAGTTATTGGCACGTCAAATTGAGATATTGGAAGGCGTGACTGTAGAGGTGGGAGCATTAGATATCACATTTTATCGCGATGATTTAGATCAAATTGGGTTACGGACTCCAGCTAAAACCAATATCCCCTTTGACCTGACAGATAAAACGGTTGTCTTGGTGGATGATGTGATTTTTAAAGGCCGAACAATTCGTGCTGCATTGAATGCGGTCAACGAATACGGTAGACCTGAGGTAATTCGTTTAGCTGTTTTGGTAGATAGGGGTCATCGAGAAGTACCAATTCATCCCGATTTTATTGGTAAACAGCTCCCTACGGCAAAAGAAGAGGTTGTCAAAGTTTATTTACAAGATTGGGATGGAAAAGATGCGGTGGAGTTGATTGGAGATTAGTCAACAGTCAACCACGCAGCTTGGTATAACCGGGGTAATGCTTTACAGGATTTAGGAAAATATTTAGAAGCGATCGCATCTTATGACCAAGCTTAAGTAATTAAACCAGACATACAAAAAGCCTGGAATAATCGAAGATTAGCATTAACTTTGCTACACAGATACCAAGATGCGATCGCATCCTCTGACCAAGCTTTAGCAATTAAACCAGACATACACAAAGCCTGGTATAACAAAGCTTGCTGTTACACCTTACTAGGAAATGGGGAATTAGCAATCGAGAACTGAAAAACAGCGATGAAATCATCCCGATGAATGTCGCCAAATAGTAAAAACTGACGCTGATTTCGACACAATTAGAAACGATCAACCTTTGTGGCTTTAATCTTCCAATGATTTTGTCGTTACTTCAACCGCTGTCACATCAATTGTGCCATCGGGAGTAAAGCGGCGAAAATGGCGATTTTGGACTAACAATTGCTCGCTACAGTTAGGACATTGTAATTGACTATTATTTAACCCTGTAAATTCATATCGGCATACAGGACATTGATCGACAACTAAGTTCCGTTGCAGCCACCAGCGAAAGCCAAAAAAGGCAATTACTGGTGCCAATAGCAACAGTCCGAAAATAAACAGTAGTGAATTCACTAACCAACCCAAGCCTAAAGATGCTAGCAACCAAAAAACGGCTAACAACGTGAGCCAAGGGCGAAGACTTTCAAGCTGTGATGGAAAAGATTTAAGGCTCATTTTTAAAATGTCTTGTTGCTCTCTTTCTAGGATAGCGAGTTTAGTTCATAGTCAATAGTTAATGGTCAACTGTCAAGGGTTCTAAACTGCGTATATTTTAAAACCTAGAATTTGTAAAATCAGAAGAAACAAACCCACTGCCGAAAACGGAAATTCATTGGTGTCAACTTAACGCGAAACCCGCTTTGTAGCAAGGTTTTTACCCTCACCCCCAACCCCTCTCCCACCGGGAGAGGGGAGCAAGAGATTTAATTCCCCTTCTCATGGGGGAGAAGGGGTTAGGGGATGAGGGCGAGGGTTTTTGTACAACACGCGCCGTATATAGCTTTTAGCTTAAGTTGACACCTAAGCCCAATGCCCAATGCCCCATGCCCTTCACAGTAACTCCTGTAACCGTTTTTGCAAAGCATCTATCCCAAAAAGCGCGATCGCTTGTTCTCTGAGCCAATGTCCGTCACAACGTTGGTCAACTCCTGTGAGTATTTCTATACAAGCATTAGCTACAGCTTTGGGGTCACGGTGAGGAACGCGCCAGCCTAAATTACCATCTTGCAAGGGGTCGGCAGAACCATCATCATCACCGGAGAGTACAGGTATACCGCAAGCCATTGCTTCTAAATACACAATACCAAAGCCTTCTTGGGAAGGCATGATGTAGGCGTCAGCTAGGCGGTAATGTGCCATTAATTCTTCTGTGGGGACGAAGCCGGCAAAAATTACGCGATCGCTTACACCTAAATCTTTGGTTAATTGTGCTAATCTCGGTTGGTCATCGCCACGACCAATAATTAAGTATTTGACATCGGGGAAAATTTGCAAAATTTGCGGTAATGCCCGAATTGTCACATCAACACCTTTATATATATCTCCCGACCACAGTCTAGCTACTGTCAGCAAAACTCTGGCATTATCTAAGCCATACTTGGCTATTAATTCTGGCTGTTTGGTTCCTGGTGTAAATTTATCGCCATCAATAGCACAGGGTAGTATTTTTACTTTGTTTGTATCGATAAAATTAGCCGCACAGCAGCGATCGCGACTGTAACGGCTAATTGTCCAGATCCCTGATGCCGATCTGAGTGCCTGACGTTCTCTATCGGGTAACGGTTCCCAAACTTCTTTGCCGTAAGTTAAGACTGTGTAAGGAATTCCTAAAGGTTGGCAAAGAGTTTGCACTAGTTTGGCTAAATTGATGTGACCGCAAAAAACATGCTGAGGACGTTGTAGCAGCAGACACTTCAATAGCGCCAATGTCATTTTTAATCTACCCAGCTGGGGGGATTGGTTTTGAAAACCATGAAATCGCAGTTTTTCATCCCAACCATGTGCAGAGTCTGGGCGATCGCGTAGCACGAATACCTCTGCTTGATAGGTGGGATTCAATTTTTCATAGGCACGGAAAATATCTTTAACGTAGGACTGAATACCACCCTCATGTACAAAAATTTCTAAAAACACAAATACATGATTGGCTTGGCGATTAACTTGAGTATTTAAATTAAAGTTTGCGCTCACTTTAGCGATCGGCATTATTAAGTAGTATTTTTTAACCAGAATTTTAGTGATGGAAAATCCAAAACTAAAACCATCCCACCCTCAAAAAGGATGGGATTTGGCGTCAACGGTCAACCGTCAACCATCAACAATTCTAGTTGACTACTATTTTTACTTAGAAGTGGTATTAATGGCGACAGTAAGATTAGGGGTTAGTCTCAGCCAGATAATTGCTGCGGAATTAATTAATAAGCAAGTAATTGCTAAAGCTAACAAGATATAAGTCGGTAGCATGACTACACCGACGAGAAACCAGCTATAGACATGCATTACCATTACTAAAGCAAAAATACTGGCAATTCCCGCCGATAGCCATAGGTGATGTGATGGGCGACGGAATGCAGCCAGAAACATTGTCAGAATTGTGGTTAGTAAGTTGGCTGGCACCAAAAATGCGCAAATACTGATGCAGTTGGCGCGGGAGAACTCAGCTAAGGTATGGAAATCGAGCATCAATGTGTGGGGATAATGTTCGCATATACTAACAAATTTAATATATTTAAATTTAATATATTTATAAATAATTGAACTTACCTTAGCATCATAATGCAGTGAATACATCAAATATGTTACATAATTTAAATTAATCTCTGCAATTGTGAATAGTTAATCAGGGGTATGGTGGGTAATGCCCACCATCGTGAAATTAACCCATTAAAATCACTGTATCGATGACATGAATTACGCCATTATCTGCTTCGATATCGGCTGCTAAGACGGTGGCGTTTTTCACTTCAAAACCATCAGAACAGTCAATTTTAATTGGTGAACCTTCGACGGAAGTTACTGTTCCTAATTTCTCTAAGTCAGCCTTGAAGAGCTTTCCAGGCACTACATGAAATGTCAAAATCCGTGCTAATTGGGGAATGTTTTGCACGAGAGTTTGAATAGTTCCTGGTGGTAACTTAGCAAAAGCATCATCATTTGGTGCAAAGACTGTGAAGGGGCCAGGACTTTTTAATGTTTCTACTAAACCTGCAACTTGGACAGCAGTTACTAGGGTTTTAAAAGAGTCAGCCGAAACAGCAATATCAACAATATCAGCCATATTTTTCACCTGAATATGCGTATGTTATCTTAAAGGATAGTAAACTATTTTTAAGCTATATTAAATAAATTTAGCGGTAAATAGGGCTGTAAGTATATAGTGCGATCGCCCTATGATTGTCATAGATGAATCTCTGTGTAAGCAAAATGTCCGAGCGTAGTTACGCCATTCTAGGAACTGGTGCATTAGGTGGCTTTTATGGTGCGAAATTGCAAAAAGCTGGTTTAGATGTCCACTTTTTGCTTAAGAGTGATTATGAATATGTCAAAGATTCTGGTTTGGTGGTGGAATCTGTAGATGGTGATTTCACCCTACCCCAAGTTAATGCTTATAATGATGTGACAAAAATGCCTCAGTGCGATGTGGTAGTTGTGGCACTGAAGACGACACAAAATCATTTATTACCACAGATGTTACCACCCGTTGTCAAAGCGGGTGGGGTGGTGTTGATATTGCAAAACGGGTTAGCTGTGGAAGAAGAAGTTGCAGCGATAGTTAGCAATGTGACTATAATCGGTGGCTTGTGTTTCCTTTGTTCTAATAAAGTCGGTGCTGGACATATTCGCCACCTAGATTATGGACAAATTACCTTAGGAGAATATACGTCAGGTTATCAGGCTTGCGGAATTACCGAGAAGATGCAGCAAGTAGCTGATGATTTTATTCATGCGGGTATTTCTATAGAATTAACGGAAGATTTATTATTAGGGCGATGGAAAAAGCTGGTGTGGAATATTCCTTATAATGGGCTATCTGTGATTCTTAACGCCAGAACTGATGAATTAATGGCTTATGAGCATACGCGCAAATTAGCGGAACAGTTGATGTATGAAGTTGCTGCTGGGGCGAAAAGTTGCGATCGCATTATTCCCGAAAGCTTTATTCAATTGATGCTCGATTATACTGTGAAGATGAAGCCTTATCGTACCAGCATGAAAATTGACGCTGATGAAGGGCGTCCTTTAGAAGTAGAAGCAATTTTTGGTACTCCATTACGCAAAGCTCAAGCTGCGGGTGTATATTTACCGCAGATTAACTGTTTATATCAGCAGCTTAAGTTTTTGGATGGGCGGTTGATGGTTGATGGTTGATGGTTGATGGTTGACGGTTGACTGTTGATGGTTGATGGTTGATGGTTGACGGTTGACGGTTGACGGTTGACGGTTGACGGTTGACGGTTGACGGTTGACGGTTGACGGTTGATGGTTGATGGATAAAAAAATCTCTCGCATACCCGAAATAACGCCCGCAGGCTCAAAGCCACTGGCTCACGCTACAAAGCCCACCTTTGTGGGCTAAATTTTCTTAGTCCACAAAGGTGGGCTTTGTTCAATTAGCCGCACCCTTCCAGGGTGACGGCGGTTTATTGGGTAAGTGAGGGGTTGGGAGTGAGGATAAATAGGGATTAAGGGTAATTGCAATTTGTCCAGGTTGTATTCCAAGGGGTTTTCTCAAGGTTTCAATCCCTAATAGGGATTAAGGGTAATTGCAATGACCTACAAGTAGCACCAGGCGCGAATACTTCACCATGTTTCAATCCCTAATAGGGATTAAGGGTAATTGCAATTCTTAGTGATTTTTACATCACGCTTTGGGTTTCTGGGGTTTCAATCCCTAATAGGGATTAAGGGTAATTGCAATGGCTGCATTCTCTCGAACTGGAGACAGCCCCACTTGTTTCAATCCCTAATAGGGATTAAGGGTAATTGCAATGCTGCGCATTTCGCTTAAACCTTGAAAAATTTTCCGTTTCAATCCCTAATAGGGATTAAGGGTAATTGCAATATACTGACTTGCTGAAGATTTTGAAAGCTACTAGTTTCAATCCCTAATAGGGATTAAGGGTAATTGCAATGCGTTTTTGTAATTTTTAGAAATTGTAGTCTACAAAGTTTCAATCCCTAATAGGGATTAAGGGTAATTGCAATATTGCTTTTTTAAATCTTTTACCCGTATATTAGAGTTTCAATCCCTAATAGGGATTAAGGGTAATTGCAATATGGTCTTAAAAGCTGAGGGTTACAATCAGGATTCCTGTTTCAATCCCTAATAGGGATTAAGGGTAATTGCAATTTGCTCAACTCGTCATAATCGCCGCTTTGTTTGATTGTTTCAATCCCTAATAGGGATTAAGGGTAATTGCAATATAAAGAAGGGTAATAGAAATCACTCACCGCAAGTTTCAATCCCTAATAGGGATTAAGGGTAATTGCAATATCAGAGGCAGAAAGCCTGTTACTCATGTTGTCGGGTTTCAATCCCTAATAGGGATTAAGGGTAATTGCAATCTGATTGAGTAGTAATAATATAGCTGCGTTCTAAGTTTCAATCCCTAATAGGGATTAAGGGTAATTGCAATTTCAAATCTCCAGCAAGCTTTGAGTTGTGCTGGAAAGTGTGTTTCAATCCCTAATAGGGATTAAGGGTAATTGCAATGCCTAACTCAAACCAGTGGCTACGGTCAACATAGTGTTTCAATCCCTAATAGGGATTAAGGGTAATTGCAATGTTAGCTCTGTTGCTAAATCTGGGTTTGAGCCGCGTTTCAATCCCTAATAGGGATTAAGGGTAATTGCAATCGCGGAAGCCTAAAAGCTAAGTGATATGAGGTTTTCAAGGTTCTGTTGCGCGGATAGGTGAATCATAACATACACCAGAGTAAAAAAGCAAAGCCAAAAATTCTCAAAGCCATACTGTGTAAGCCGCGCGGCTGACGAAATAGCAATTAACACTTGAAAGTCTTACACAAAAAGAATTTCGGTCATTTTTGTGGAAACTGTTTTTGCAACACCTACCCAGTCGCGCAAATTTTGTAAAAGGAATTATGCGATCGCTTCAGATGATTTAATTCTTGTTCCAGGCCATATCATCGTGAGCTTGGTTTTTTGTGGTCAGGCTTGCTGATTATCCCCATTTTCTCAAACCTAAGCACAAATTTCAATTGTGGTTATTGATTATGCGATCGCATTTGCTGCTTTTGATACTACAATTGCCATTTTCGATAATACAATTGCTGCTTTTGATACTACAATTGCCATTTTCGATAATACAATTGCTGCTTTTGATACTACAATTGCCATTTTTGATAATACAATTGCTGCTTTTGATACTACAATTGCCATTTTTGATAATACAATTGCTGCTTTTGATACTACAATTGCCATTTTCGATAATACAATTGCGATTTCCAATAATACAATTGCTATTTCTGCGATATCTCAAGCAGGCTAATACCAATTTCATGTGAAGTTGCACATATTTAGATCCCCCTAAATCCCCCTTGAAAAGGGGGACTTTGATAAATTTCTTCCGGTTCCCCCCTTTTTTCAAGGGGGGCTAGGGGGGATCGAATTCTATGCAGCTTCATAAAGAATTGGTATAAGCTGACTCAATTAGCGATCGCTGTTAAAGCATAATCCCAAAAAGACTAATAAATGAGTAAAAACACCGATAAATTGGGAAATATTGCTTTTTAGGTGAAATTAATTCCCAAAATCTACCCATCTCAGCTATAAGGTCATTCTCTTATCTTAAAAGAGTACCTTATATAAAGAGAATCTAAAATGCCTTTGAGAACTCGCGGTTCTGCTGCTGTTGACAAAGCCCAACGTCGTCTCGCCCTGCTAAAATCCATTGATAAAAATCTCGATTTAGGACATGGATTAACCATTGAAGCTTATAGCCGCTTAATTGATAATACCCGTGCTGCATTGGAGTCTCATAATACACTCCTGTCCAATCTTGAAGAATCGCGTAACACTGTGACTCAGATGGATAAAGCACTCTCGGAACTATCAGAACGGATGCTCAGTGGAATTGCGAGTGTATATGGTAAAAAAAGCATGGAGTATTCCAAAGCTGGTGGATCTAGTCGCAAGCGGGGGAAAACCGCTGCTTTACCAGTTCCCGTTGTTGTTGAGACACCAGAATTTCAACCAGTACCAACTGCACTTATCTCGAAACCAACTAACGGGCGAGTGAAGAATTAGGGATTTCCAAATAAAAAAAATATACAACTTTTCTTGTTGGGTGGGGCGTTTCACCCTGCCCATAGACTTACTCTTGTTTTCCTCCATAATACCAATTCTTCAAAATGCAGCAACAGATTCAAACTCAAAGACCCTTGCTACATATGGCTTTATTGATTTTGAATTTTGAATTTTGAATTGGTATAAGGCGATCGCTCTCAGTGCAGATTCACGATAAAATTTGACAATCTTGTCACAACAGCATCAAAAAACCACTTTTTCTGAATCAATAATAATTACTAATTTATCATTCCGGCTTCCTCCGTAAAACTAGCAGCGAAAAATAGTAAAATACTCTCAGCAGCCATTTTCACCTTAAACAGGTATTTTTCGTGGAATTTTGGGAAAATATACGTTTCTTAATGGTCAGCAGTCTGACTTACTTGACTCTGGCTCACTTTAGCTTGGCTAAGGCACAAATAATTCCCGATAATACCCTTGGCACTGAAAGCTCAGTTGTCAACCCGGATACAATTAAAGGCATTCCCAGTGACAGAATAGATGGGGGTGCAATTCGTGGTAGTAATCTCTTCCACAGTTTCAGTGAATTTAATATTGACTCAGGAAGAGGAGCATACTTTACCAATCCCAGTGGAATTGAGAACATTTTGACAAGGGTGACGGGAAATAATGCTTCTCAAATTCTGGGAACTCTGGGGGTATTGGGTAACGCCAATCTATTTTTGATCAATCCCAATGGCATAATTTTTGGGAAAGATGCAGTTATAGATATTCGTGGTTCTTTTACTGCTACTACTGCCGATGGCATTAGATTAGGTGAAAATGGGTTATTTAGTGCTACTAATCCTCAAAGTAGTAACTTATTGACAGTCAAACCAGGGGCGTTATTTAGCAATGCATTAAGTAATCAGCAAGCGACGATTAATAATCAAGGTAATTTAACAGTAGATGCTGGTAAGAATATAAATTTATTTGCGGCAAATGTGATTAATACAGGCACATTAACAGCACCATTCGGGGTAGTACAATTAACAGGTACAGAAAATTTAATCACTAGAGGAAATATCGCTACAGCTACATTATTCCTCAATACTAAAAACCTGACTATTGGTGAAAACAATAATGCCACAATCGATAAAACTACCTTAGAGGGTTTGTCTGGAAATACAAATCTGATATTGCAAGGAACTAATGATATTACAGTTGATTCTCTGACTAATAGCACTTTAAATTTAGCTGATGGTAGCGGTAAAATCGCATTTATTGCTGATGCCGATCGCGATGGAATTGGTAATTTTCAAATGAATGCTGCCGATACTATCAAAACCAATGGTAGAGATATTAGCATTTCGGGAGCGAATTTAACATTAGGCAATATTGATACCTCCTTGATGAAAGGCGGAGATATTGCAGTTGATGTAGATGCTGGGGGTGATATTCCTGCGAGTGGAACTGAAGGAACCGCTATTTTTACCTTCACAGTATCAGATTCACAACCAATAGAAGATTTAGATGTACAGTTTTCCGCATCACATACTTGGGATAGTGACCTAGGCGTTAATCTCACTTCACCATCTGGGACAACATTGGAGTTATTTAATCGTATAGGAAATGATGGCGATCACTTTCAAGATACTGTATTAGATGATAGTGCAGATACGAATATTAATAATGCTTCACCTCCCTTTCAAGGGAGATTTAAACCAACAGGGGTAGGGGGTTTAGCATCTTTTAATAGTGAAAATACTACAGGAATTTGGCAATTAACAGTTAGAGATTGTTGTGCAGGAGATTCAGGTATTTTGTACAAAGCAGGGGAAACTGCACCTTGGGGAACTGCTGAGGGGACAAAATTAATGTTTCGCACTCCAGTTATATCTGGTAATAGCGGTGCAATTACTCTCAATGCTACAAATGGTAGTCTTAATGTTGGCAATATTAATGCTGGAAATTCGACTACTGGTGGTGAAGTTAATCTATCAGCGACGGAAAATATTAGTCTAAATGGCAGTTTGACTGCTGTGAATAATCTGAAAATTTTGGCAGATATTGATGCTAATAAAATCGGTAATTTTCAGATGGATGCTGCCGATACTATCAAAACAAATGGACGAAATGCTGAGATTGCAGGTGTGAGTTTAACTGTAGGTAACATTGATAGTAGTTCCCAACAGGGTGGAGGTAATATAACTTTAACTGCTACAGGAGGTGATATCACTACAGGAAGCCTTAAATCCTCCTCATCTTCATATTCAGGAAACGCAGGCTTTGGCGGAGCCATCACTGTGACTACCTCACAGGGTAATATCTCTACACAAGTAATTGACTCCTCCTCATCTTCATATTCAGGAAACGCAGGTGATGGGGGCGCGATCGCCCTGACTACTACACTGGGTAATATCTCTACACAAGTAATTGACTCCTCCTCATTGTCACCTTTCGGAAACGCAGGTTCCGGGGGTGCGATCGCCCTGACTACTACACTGGGTAATATCTCTACGCAAAACCTGAACTCCTCTTCATTTTCAGTTTCAGGAAACGCGGGATCTGGGAGTGCCATCACTGTGACTACCACCATAAAAGGAGATATCTCTACACAAGTAATTGACTCATCCTCATTTTCGGTTTCAGGAAACGCAGGTTCTGGAGGTGAGATCGCCCTAACTAGCACACAAGGTGATATATCTACACAAGACCTGAAGTCCTCCTCATTTTCAGTTTCAGGAAACGCAGGTGATGGGGGTGCAATCACCCTCACTACTACACAGGGTAATATCTCTACAGGATACCTTGACTCCTCCTCAAAATCAGAGTCACCAAACGCGGGTGATGGGGGTGCAATCACCCTCACTACTACACAGGGTAATATCTCTACAGGATACCTGAACTCGTCCTCAAAATTACTTTCATCAAACTTAAGTGATGCGGGTGCGTTAGTCGCAGGCTTTGGCGGAGCCATCACCCTCACTACTACACAGGGTAATATCTCTACAGGATACCTTGACTCCCAATCATATTCATTGTCACCAAACGCAGGTGATGGAGGTGCGATCGCTCTGACGACCACACAGGGTAATATCTCTACAGGATACCTTGACTCCAAGTCATTTTCACGTTTAGGAAACGCAGGTGATGGGGGTGCGATCGCTGTGACGACCACACAGGGTAATATCTCTACAGGATACCTTGACTCCTCCTCATATTCACGTTTAAGAACCGCAGGTGATGGAGGTGTGATCGCTATGATTACCTCAGGGGGCGATATCTCTACACAAAACCTGAACTCCTCCTCATCTTCAATTTCAGGAAACGCGGGTGATGGGGGTGCGATTGCTATGACTACCTCAGGAGGCGAGATCTCTACACAAAACCTGAACTCCTCCTCATCTTCAATTTCAGGAGACGCGGGTGATGGGGGTGCGATCGCTATGACTACCTCAGGAGGCGATATCTCTACACAAAACCTGAACTCCTCCTCATCTTCAATTTCACGTTATCTAAATGGAGGTTCCAAAGGTGCGTTAGCCGCAGGCTTTGGCGGAGCCATCACCCTGACGACCACACAGGGTAATATCTCTACACAAGACCTTGACTCCTATTCATATTCAAGTTCAACAAACGCAGGTGATGGGGGTGCATTTGCCGCAGGCTTTGGCGGAGCCATCGCCCTGACTACCACACAGGGTAATATCTCTACAGGAAACCTTGACTCCCAATCATATTCAATTTCAGGAAACGGAGGTGATGGGGGTGCGATCGCCCTGACTACCAGACAGGGTAATATCTCTACAGGAAACCTTGACTCTCAATCATATTCATTTTCAGAAAACGCGGGTGATGGGGGTGCGATCGCCCTGACTACTATACTGGGTGATATCTCTACAGGAAGCCTGAGTTCCCCGTCATTTTCATTTTCAGGAAACGCGGGTGATGGAGGTGCGATCGCCCTGACTACTACACAGGGTAATATCTCTACAGGCGACCTTAACTCCTTCTCAATTTCAGTTTCAGGAAACGCGGGTGATGGAGGTGCGTTAGCCGCAGGCTTTGGCGGAGCCATCGCTCTTTCTACCACACAGGGTAATATCTCTACACAAACACTTAACTCCTTCTCATTTTCAGAATCAGGAAACTCGGGAACTGGTGGAATAATTACTCTCAGCGCCAGAGATGGGAATATAATAAATGATAATTTTAATACTGCAACATTGAATTCCTTTTCTGTTTCCACAAACGGAAATTCCGGAAAGGGTGGTAACGTTACTTTAGAAGCTAAAAATAACATTACAGATTTAGATATCTTAACTCTATCTTCTGCTGACAAATCTGGAGATGTTCAAGTTAACGGTTTTGGAGATTTATCTTTGACCAATACTAACATCATCACCAGTAAACAGGTGACAATCAAGCTTCCAATTGGAGAAATTACCCTAGATGTTGGTGGAGTAGGTCAATCAGGAAATGTAAATATTACCAGCACAGGTAATCTCACATTTCAAGATACTCGCATCGAAAGCGACACCAAAGGCGACAACCCCGCAGGAAACGTCAACATCTTTAGTCCTGGTACTGTCGCCTTCAATAATAGTAAAATCGCCAGTAACACCAGCAGCATAGGCAACGCTGGCAATATTCAAATTAATGCTAACAACTTAACCCTCACAGATTCCTCAGAAATCTCTGCTAACACCACAGCAGAAGGTTTTGCTGGAGACATCACTCTCAATACTCCCACTTTAACAGTAGCCAATGGCGGCAAAATCTTCGCCACAACTTCAGGTAACGGTAATGGCGGTAAAATTACTGTCAATGCACCAAATGAAGTTAATCTCGGTATCGGTGTGCAAGACTTCGCCCCCATCCTCTCGGTTGAAACTAGCGGCGCAGGTAAAGCTGGAAATATCATTGTCAACACTCCTAGCCTCACCATATCCGACACCGCCCGCATCACCGCCACCGCCACTGCAACAGCTACCAACATCCAAGGCGGTGGCAGCATCTCCTTAAACGCCTCTAAATTAGACCTAGCAGGCATTGTGGGAATTTTTGCCGAAACCAAAGGACAAGCCCCCGCAGGGACATTAGAACTTAATCCCTACGCAAATCAGCCTAATTTAGATATTACCCTGTTCCCCAATTCAAAAATATCTGCTTCCACATCTGGTATTGGTAATGGCGGCGATTTAATTGTCAAAGCCCCCGAAACAATTAATATTAGCGGACAAGGAACATTAGCTGTAGAAACTTTTAGCACTGGGAAGGCAGGTAATATTGAAATTACCACTCAAAACCTGAATTTAACAGATGGTGTCACCCTTTCCGCCGCCACTTCTGGTATTGGTAATGCAGGGGATATTGTACTCAATACCCCAACTTTAAACCTGACTAATGGTGGTAAAATCTTCGCCTCAACTTCTGGTACTGGCGATGGCGGTACAATTAGCGTTAACGCCCTAAATTCTGTAAATATAGGTAAAGGTGTCCAAGACTTTGCGCCAATCATTTCTGTAGAAACCACTGGCGCAGGTAAAGCCGGGGATATTATTTTCAATACTCCTAGCCTGACAGTATCCGACACCGCCCGCATCACTGCAACAGCCACTGCAACAGCTACCAACACCCAAGGCGGTGGCAGTATCACCTTAAACGCCTCCAAATTAAACTTAGCAGGCATTGTAGGAATTTTTGCCGAAACCCAAGGACAAGCCCCCGCAGGGACATTAAAACTCAATCCCTACGCAAATCAACCCAATTTAGATATTACCCTGTTCCCCAATTCTAATATTTCTGCTTCTACTTCTGGCAGTGGTAAAGGTGGTGACTTAATTCTCACCGCACCGGAAAATATTAACATTACTGGTAAAGGAAAATTAGCAGTTGAAAGTACAGGTATAGGCGATGCAGGTAATATTCTTATTACTACCCAAAACTTAAATATTAATGATGGCGTGAAAATCTCCGCTTCAACAATGAATGGTCAAGGCGGTAATATCAACATTAATGCTCATACCTTAACTGCTAATAACGGTGGACAATTTCTCACCACTACATCTGGTACAGCCAAAGCCGGAAATATTAACGTCCAAGTCCGGGATAATATCACCTTAGATGGCACAAATACCGGACTATTTGCCAATACAGAAAAAACTGCAACAGGCGATAGTGGCAATATTACCATTGACCCAGAAATTTTTACTATTAAAAACGGTGCAGGTATCGGCGTCAATAGTAATGGTAGCGGTAAAGGCGGCAATATTTCCCTGACTGCTGGGACTTTAATTTTAGACAATAAAGCCTTTATTAATGCCGCTACTACTAGTAATAATGGCGGCGAAATTAAATTAGATATTCAAGATTTCTTATTTCTGCGGCGTAATAGCAACATTACCGCCACAGCCGGCACAGATTTTGCAGGCGGTAATGGTGGTAACATTACCATTAATAGTCCTTTCATTGTTGCCGTTACCCAAGAAAACAGCGATATTACAGCCAACGCTTTTAGCGGTCAAGGTGGCAATATTAACATATCTACTCAAGGAATCTTCGGTATAGGATTCCAAGCACAACAGACAGCACAAAGCGATATCACTGCTAGTTCGGAAT
This sequence comes from Tolypothrix sp. FACHB-123, assembly GCF_014697075.1. Classification (GTDB taxonomy): domain Bacteria; phylum Cyanobacteriota; class Cyanobacteriia; order Cyanobacteriales; family Nostocaceae; genus Aulosira. Next base: position 70,112 of record NZ_JACJRE010000011.1, read on the forward strand.
TGGGCATTAGCGGTAATGTAACTATCAATACACCAGAAGTAGATCCCAGTAAAGGCTTAGTGCAACTCAGCGCCAATCTGCTGGATGCTTCTAGACAAATTGATAACTCTTGTCAGCCTGATAGTAAACAAAGCGCCAGTTCATTTACGATTACGGGAAGAGGTGGTTTACCTTCTAATCCCTATGAATATCTGCAAACAGATTCGGTAGTCAAAAAATGGGTGAGTGTAGATAATAATCCAAATTCTCCGGGCAATAGTCAGGGTAGTATGAATGAAAATCCTTCCCCACCGGAGATTGTGGAAGCGCAGGGATTAATTAAGGGTGACAACGGCGATATCTATTTAGTTGCACAAGCTTCTCAAGTTATACCCCATAGTCCGACGTTAACAGCTGCTGCTTGCGCGAGTTCTCGGTAACGGGTTGAAAGTGCGATCGCTTTTGATAGTTTCAATTAAAGCATTAAATTTCTTGGTTAGTTTATTGAGGGTGGAAATTTAAACGCAAAGGCTCGCAAAGTTAAGCGCAAAGGTACGCAGAGAATGAGCTATGAATTGATGAAATATTGTACTAAGTTTGCTTTGAATTGTCTTTTAAACTGCAATGAAATTTAAAAATAAACTATACTCTTTTTTGGCGCTGGTGGTAGCAACTACGATAATATGCACCCATGTTTCACCAGCTATGGGTAAATTTGTTGCTAATAATCCCATAAATGCACAAACATCAATCTCTGTCGCTAACTCTAATTTAGAACAGGGGAAAAAATTATATGATGCTGGCAGATTTGCTGAAGCTGTGAAATTTTTACAGCAAGCAGTCAAGGAATATCAACAGCAGGGCGATATCCTCAGACAAGCGGCAACTTTGAGTAATTTATCTCTAGCTTATCAAGAACTGGGGGATTGGAATCAAGCCCAACAAGCAATTACAGCCAGTCTCAATTTATTAACAGCGAATTCAGAAAAGACGGCAAATTTAGGAGTTTTCGCTCAATCGCTAGATGTGCAAGCTAGTCTGCAATTAGCTAGAAGACAAACAGATTTAGCTTTGAAGAATTGGCAACAGGCAGCAGAGATATATACCAAAATTAAAGATAATAGTGGCGTAGTGCGATCGCAAATCAATCAAGCCCAAGTTTTACGCATCCAAGGTTTTTATCAAAAATCCATAAAATTACTGAATCAAGTACAGCAGCAGTTACAATCGCAACCAGATAGTTTAGAAAAAGTTGTCAGTTTGCGATCGCTTGGTGATAGTCTGCAATTAGTCGGTAATTTATCAGCAGCGCAAAAGGCTTTACAGCAAAGTCTCGAAATTGCCCAACGGTTACAATCTGTCGAGCATGTAGCAGCCAGTTTATTAAGCTTGGGGAATAATGCTCATGCTGAAGGTAAAATCACAGAAGCGCTTGCTTTATACCAACAAGTAGTTAAAATATCTCCCTCACCCCTAACTAAAGTCCAAGCACAGCTCAACCAACTGAAATTAATGATTGAAGATGGTAAATTGGCTGAGGCACAAACTTTATTACCAGAAATTCAATCGCAAATCGCCCAACTTCCCACCAGCAGTTTAGCCATCTATGCGCGGATTAACTTTGTCCAAAATCTGCTGAAATTAGGGGGAGAAAATTTAACACTTAAGAATTCCCAACTCATAGCTAGCGCCATTCAACAAGCACGCGATTTAGGCGATAAACGCGCAGAAGCTTATGGAATCGGTACTTTAGGACATTTCTACGAACAAACACAACAGTGGAATGAAGCACAAAAACTCACCCAGCAGGCTTTATTTTTAACCCAAACTCACAACGCACCAGAAATAGCTTATCGCTGGCAATGGCAATTAGGTAGGATATTCAAAGCACAAGGAAATATTCAAGATGCAATTATTGCCTATGATGCGAGTTTAGCAACCTTAGATACTCTCCGCAGTGACTTAGTAACTGTTAACCAAGATGTGCAATTATCCTTTCGTGATAGTGTCGAACCAGTATATCGAGAATCAGTAGAAATACTACTACGCTCTCAAGCTGATAAACCGGATGAAAAAATTCTAGAAAAAGCCCGCCAACGCATTGAAGCCTTACAATTAGCCGAATTAGATAACTTTTTCCGCGAAGCTTGTTTACAAGGTAAAACAGTATTACTAGATAAATTAGTAGACGAAGATAATCCCACCGCCGCTATTTTTTACCCGATAATTCTGCCAGAATCACTCCAAGTAATCGTCAAAATTCCTAAACAACCCCTGCGACATTATGCCACCAAAATACCTCAAGCAGAAGTCGAGACAATAGCAAATCAACTACGATTTAATCTCAATCAACAATATACTAGCAAAGCTACAAAACAACAGTTACAGCAGCTTTACAGTTGGCTAATTCAACCGATTGAGTCAGAATTACAAACTGCTGGCGTCAAAACTCTAGTGTTTTTGCTAGATGGAGCTTTACGTAATGTGCCAATGGCAGCTTTGCATGATGGTAAAAAATATTTATTAGAGAAATACGCTGTTTCTCTTAATCTGGGTTTGCAACTCCTCGATCCTCAACCCTTAGCTAACCAAAAACTCAGAGTTATTACCGCCGGATTAATCAATTCTCCCCCAGGATTTTCTCAATATCCACCCTTACCTGCCATTGAACAGGAGTTTGAGTTAATTGCTAAAACCGGAGTAGAAACAACCAAGCTTCTAGAACAGCAATTTACCAGTAAAGCCTTAGAAAGCAAAATTAACTCTGCTAACTTTAACATAGTGCATATAGCCACCCACGGTGAATTTAGTTCCAGGGCTGAAGATACCTTTATTTTGGCTGCCGATGGTCTCATTAATGTTACCCAATTCGATAAAATTTTGCGCAGTCGCGAAGGTAGTAAATCTAACAGCATGGAACTATTATTTTTAAGTGCTTGCCAAACAGCTACCGGTGATAATCGCGCCGTACTCGGTTTAGCTGGGGTTGCAGTTCGCGCTGGGGCAAAAAGTACGATCGCTTCTCTGTGGGATATTAATGATGAAGCGACAGCTAAATTTGTTGGTCTTTTTTATCAAGAACTTCAGCAAGGTAAAGTTAGCAAAGCTGAAGCCTTGCGCCTTGCCCAGCTAAAGTTATTGAAAGATCCCCAATACAAAGCACCCCGCTTTTGGTCTGCTTATGTACTTATTGGTAATTGGCTGTGAACTACTGCATGGGGTTAATCTAAAATCCAAATTCCAAAATTGATTCACCTAACGCCCACCTAAAATTTCCGAGATGGCGCTGACAATATCTAAATAAAAATTACCACTGACAGCGCGGAATAACTCAAATTTAGAACCAGGTGCGCCAAAAAATGGTCTTAAAAACCATCCTAATTGTACGCCGACAAACCCATATAAAAATAACCAGGATCTTAAAATAGTTGTGCGGGTTTTCTTTCCGACTTCATCTTGTTTAGAAAGTAACTGCATCCCTTCATAGAGAAACTTAATCCCAAAAATACCTGTGATACCAAAAATTAAGACATTTAACAGTTTAAAAAATTGGTAAGAATTGGGCGCAGTAATCATAAAAAATAGCGTCACGGGAGCCAAGCTAAATAACAGCACGCTAATTACTGATACAGCCGTGAGCAATACGACAAAATGCTGTTGGAAACTACTGCGAGAACCAAAAAGAACATTAAAAAAGAAGAGAGTAGGAAAACAAATTATCAGCGTTAATAAATAAAAAGCGGGAAGCTTGATTGCACTAGATAAAGCTTGTCCCCAACTGTGAGATGCGCCGATAATTGCGCCGTAAATTGCAAAACAAATAGAACTGGAAACAAACAAGGCGCTGGTTTTACTTTGTAACCTAATTCCCTGGCTAATTTCCTCTAAGAAACCTTGGCGATCGCGCAGTAAACTGATGAGAATCGCAAACTGTTGATTTTTGTAAGATGGCTTCTCAAGCATGTTGATAAATTTATTAAGTAAGTTGGTGTTAAAATTTGTCTTGAGGAGAAGGTAGATGGCAGCACTTCGACAAGCTCAGTGACTTGGCAGATGGTGAGAATATTGAGGTACTAAAGAAAAATACTCAATTATTCATCCCTAGCCCCTAACCCCTAACCCCTAGCCCCTAACGAATTCCTAAGAGATAACCGATAGCTTGTAAAACGCTGAGGTAAAAACTACCTTCTCTATCTCTAAATAGTTGAAATACAGAACCAGGTGTACCAAAAAAAGGCCTGAGAGTCCATCCTAATTGACTACCAACGAAAGCATACAAAAATAGCCAGGAAAAGATAATCTTCCGGCGTGTTTTGGTACTTTCATCATCATTTTGTTCTAATACCACGCTTGTAGCTTGATATAAAGAAGAAATGCCGATAAATCCAGTAAAGGAAAATATCACAACATTGAGTAAGATTAAAAATTGATAATTATTGGTAGTGATTAAGAAAAACAGCGTAATCGGTGCAAAGCTAAATAACAAGACACTCGTTACAGATACTGCTGTTAATACTAGGGCGAAATGCTGCCCGAAAGTGCGCTTGGAACCGAAAATAATATTAGAAAAATACAGCGTGGGTAAACAAATCAGCAGGGTAATTAAATAAAGCGCTGGTAGTTTTACTGCTGAAGATAAAGCTTGCATCCAGCTATGATATGCGCCAATAATACCGCCATAAATAGCGAGAAATAGGGAACTGCAAACCAACAGCGAAATGATTTTATTTGGTAATCTAATCCCTTGAGTAATTTCTTCTAAAAAATTTTGGCGATCGCGTAATAAGCCAATCAGGACTGTAAAGTATTTTATCCCTGAAGATTGTCGTTCAATCATCTTAATCCTCACACCAGTTTCTTGAGAAAAACGCGAGCGATCTTTCAGCAGATCGTCGCGTTATTAGTTTTGTTAAGTTAGCTGTTAACTTAATTTTCTTGATAATCCTTACCAGAGCCATATTTCCAGCCATCAACCAAACGACGCCAATAATATTGTTGTTGTTTTGGTAGAGACTTCACCCATGTTTCTAACATTGTACTCAAGGAAAACAAGGCAGTATAAACACTTAAATTAATGTAATGCACCAGCCAATCTAATAAATTTAGCAGACCGACTTGGGGAATTATTTTGGCAATTAATCCCGGATTTGCCAAAGCTGTTTTTACAAGTGTTTGAGTTAAGGCTTTAAACTGCACGATATCTTGCAAAAATGGCTTGAGTACGGGTGTACCTAACTTTTGCATTTCTGCAAACACAACTGCAAGCAGTTGGTTAATTTGCTCTGGCGGAATATTTTGATTTACACCTACACTCATCGCTTTTTGAAATAGCCAGGTAACAGCTAAACTTGGCTGATAAGGTTGGAGTAAACTCAACGCATTTGCAGATAATTGATCGGTTTGTAATGCTGCTTCAATCCCCAAAGTTAACCGTTTGAGGTGACGCACCATCGCCCCAAAACCACCAAAACTTAAAGGTGATTGACTACCGCTACTATCACCTACTGGGAGAATGCGATTCCAAGGAGTTTTGAGGGGACTTTGGCGATATGTAGGAAAGAAGCCATACAGTGCCCGTTGAAACTTTAACTGATTTAATTCCACACCCTGATATTCTGGTAAAAGGCGGAGATATTCGGCAAATAAATCTTCTAAACCTATACGTTGTGGGTGCGCATCCATGTAGGTAAACAAGTAAGTTGTTCTTCCATCCCTAGCGGGAAAAGCTTCCCAGAAGTACTGGCACTGATTCTGCAAGGATGTAAATGATAACAACAAGTCACCGGAGTTATTTTCCAGAAAACCTTGAGCGCAACTTCCCACAACTAAGCATAAAGCATCGGGTTTTTCTCCTTGACGGGCTTGCTGGGCAATTGGCGAAAAATGTCCCATCGCATCGATTAATAACCGAGTTTTCAGTTTGTTATTTACCATCACCCCATTGGGATGAACCACAGCTTCAGTTAACGGGGTGTTTTCCCACAATTCACCCCCAGCAACTAAAAATTTGCTTTTTAATGTGTCTAATAGATAAACAGGATCGACACCTATATTGAGAACATCCTCTACCCAAATTTCCGTACCACCTGGAAAGCTAACTCTAGCTGGGTTATATTCAGTAGCGATCGCTGTTTCTAATTCTTCATGAGTTAGCAGATTTAATTCTACAAACACCTCTAACTCTTGACGCGAGATATTCCACTCCTGTTCTCTACCCCGCAGCATCCCCCGTTCAATTAATCCGACTTTCACACCCCCAACAGCTAAAGCGCAGCCAATTAAAATTCCTAAAGTTCCACCGCAGACAATTACATCCCAGTCTACGCTATCTAAAAGTTGATTATTCTCCTTAACTACCGATGGGATTGGTGCTTTATCTGCTCTTAGGGATGCTAGAATGCGATCGCTTTTACGTAAACCAGCCATCACATCCCCTGGTAATTGGGAAAGAATATCTTCAGTGATGCTCATAAACCCTCTGTAATGCTTAACTTCAGCATAGAGGGTAAATGAAAAACTCCACCCACAAGGGGATGGAGTTTTTGGGCATTGGGAATTGGGCATGGGAAAGAACATACCAATGCCCTAGCGGCGGGGCGGCTATCCCTTTCCACCCACAAGGGGATGGAGTTTCCCGCCGCTTTCAATGGAATCTTCTTATATCTTTGCCAGATCAAAAGTCAACAGTCAAAAGTCCAATGAATCATGACAAATGACTAATGACTAATAACTAATGTTCTATCTTCAGTAGGGTTAAACCACGGATGTAACTTTGTTACCGTTATTTGTGACATAAAACAAAGAAAAATCACAAGCGGAGTTTGTAATGACATACACCCAAACTGGCGATCCAACTATCAAAGAACATGTTCAAGCTTGGCGACAATTAGATGTAGATCAACAACTGGCGTTGTTTTGGTTCATCTACAAAGAAATGGGTAAAGCAATCACACCAGCAGCACCCGGCGCTAGCACAGTTTCTCCAGAAATTGCTGAAGGTTTGTTTAATCAAGTTAAAGAACTATCTCACGAAGAACAACTACAAGTTCAACGGGATTTAATTAACAAAGTTGATACCCAACTTTCCCGCCAATATGGTTCTCTTGGCGAAACTACCAAGTTACTATTTTGGTATCGTTTATCTCAAGGTATGGATAACGGTACTATCATTCCCATACCTGATGATTATCAACTTCCCTCACAAGCTAAATCTTTGTTAGATAGAATTAAAAATCTAGCTTTTGAGCAACAAATTACCCTTTTCCGCGATTATGTTGCACCAATGGGTGCTGAAGCCAAAGCTGGCGCTGGGCTGTAAAATTAATTTTTTACTTCTGCTTTAGTACTTAACACAAAACAAGCTTCCTATAGCTTTACTATAGGAAGCTTATTATATATCGACTTACTTAAATAACGAATAGAAATAAGTCCACAGAAATTTTTTGCTCTCAATGGCGATCGCCATTTTTTTAATTGAAAAATTCTCACTCTATCTTAAATATTAAATTCCTCCATAACCTTGCTAAATTTAGGTTATATATCAATACAGTTCAGTTAGCGCCAAAAACATTAAGCTGCGTAGGTTGGGTTGAGGAACGAAACCCAACATTTCCAGGAGTTTGTTGGGTTTCACTTCGTTCAACCCAACCTACAATTATCCTTAACTGAACCGTATTGGGTTATATATTGGTTAAATTCCGTAAGAAATTGAATGAAATCTTGCTCAATAAATATACTCAAACAATTTAATAAATACCAATTTGAAAAAGAATGCGACAGATAAACAGACTTAAAATCTTGTCCAGTCTGAATTCTTAATTTTGAATTAATATAAGTATTTTTTCCTAAAAAATAAAATCCCCACATAATTGAATGTGAGGAAATACGTGTGAGTCGTTACATAAGTGTCCTACCAAACATGAGTTTAAAATTAGTCAATCAATTCAATATCTACCTAAAGCATTAATTAAAAAAATTGAAAGATTGGATTTACTTCTATTGTTTTAGCTGACAGACTAAGCCCGCATTTCTCACAAACAGTAGGGGCGGGTTCACAGATATGCTCGAATCATTCACGAATATTTCGCTCAACCCGCCCCTACTCTGGACTCTGAACTGAGGTTGCAATAATTGGTGAGAAATCCGGTTAAGGATTGATTAATAAGATAGGAGATATCAGAGTCAATATTTTTATGTACTAATTGTTACATATATATGATACTGACTATTTAAGCCTTTAGATAGATAGTTAAATATACCAAATGGACGAATCGAATTTACGGTTAGCAGGACAATAATATATATTGCTGGTATATTACTTTTTAGCCTACCCTGGGGTAACTCAGGGTTTTATATTGCCTAAAAGTAGATTCATGTAAGTGTAAAGAAATATTACAGAATCTCGCTAAATATTTGCTTCAGGTTGGGGTGCGTTTCCAAAGCGTCAGCATATTTCTTAACACAAGCTTTGTTAGTTTCAGTAGCATCACGGGAAAGATAATACCAGTCTGGCCAAGGTATATATTATGATTACGTTTTTTTACCTACTCCAGGCTGGCGATCGCTAATTCTGGAGATTAGGTATGATAGAAAATTTAATCCACTTAACTAAGCAAAATACAGATGCAATGGTAGACATAGTATTTGGATTTTACTTGGATGGAGACGCTATCGACAGGCAACAAATCGAACGAGAATTAATAGACTTAGGGACTAAACATAAGCTAGAGAATGGCAGAGAATTAGTCCAGAAGTTGCGAAAATTAGCAGCAGATAGAGGATTATAGCAGGGCATTGGCAGAGGAATAATAAACAATCGGTGTAGATAACCTACACCGATTGCTAATACATTTGAATTAAACATTCTATGTGTCTTATGCCAATGCTGAAGCCTGTGGTTTTGCAAAAATCATGCGTCCTGCTGTAGTTTGCAAAGCACTGGTGACTACAACTCTTAGTTCACCGCCTACATAACTACTACCTTCTTCCACAACTACCATTGTGCCATCATCTAAGTAGCCAATTCCTTGGCTTGGTTCTTTCCCTTCCTTGAGAATTTTCAAGTCTAGGTTATCACCAGGTAAATAGGTGGGACGGACAGCGTTAACTAAATCGTTGACATTCAATACTGGGACTTTCTGCACGCTAGCGACTTTTGATAAATTGTAGTCGTTAGTTAGCAGTGTGGCATTGATTTCTTGGGCAAATCGCACCAGCTTGGCATCTACTGTGGGAATATCTTCGTAATCTGCTGGGTTAATCAGAATGCGATCGGGATAAGCTTCTTTAATGCGGTTGAGAATTTCTAGTCCTCGTCTTCCCCGTACCCGCTTTTGGTCTTTGCTAGCATCGGCTACTTGTTGCAGTTCTTGCAAAACAAACTGTGGGACAATAATTTGTCCTTCCAGAAAGCCGGTTTCTAAAAGTGCTTCAATCCGACCATCAATAATGCAGCTAGTGTCCAAAACTTTCGTATTGGCAGGTTTGAGAGTTCCTTCCGCTACCATAGTTTCTACGGTGTTGGGATTAATAAATCGCAACAAACCTCGCCCGTGAGTATCAGCCAAATTCATCCCGGTCACAGACAGAATAATACTGCCGACCACTGCCACTAAAGGCTTAATAAAACTAAAATCCGTAGGGATAGGTAACAAAAATAGCGGGGCTAGCATGAGGTTGGCTAACAATAGCCCGATTACCAAACCGATCGCTCGCGTTAAAATCATTTCCAGAGGCATTTCTCTGACTTGTGCTTCTAAGCGACGATATGTAGTTTGGAAACTCAGCCCCACTGCACCGCCAATAATAGAGGCAAAAACGGCAACAACTAAGCGTAAAGCTTCGAGATTTGTTACCCGGTCTAGCGAACCATTAGGTAGTAGTTCAATGCTATAGAACCCTATTCCTGCTGCTGCTAGGATAAATGAGAGAATAATAATTGCATCTAGCATGGTTGTATGGTTTTCCTGCAACTGTATTAACCGACAGAGTGTAAGTAATTTTTATTTCATCGGCAAATTAGATTGATAAATGTTTACTTAACTCTAGGGGTTTAAGCAGGCAATATCTGCAAATATTATAACGAAATAGTTTTACCTTCATATTCTTAATTGTTTTGTTGTAAAACGATAAAACTTGTAAATAAACTACTAATTTTTATTGTCGGTAATTCTTTGGATGATTAATTTTAATATTTTTGACAATGGATAAAAAACTTAATTTGTATAGTATTGCCAGTTCTGCTTACGTGCATATTCCTTTTTGCAGACGCAGGTGCTTTTATTGTGATTTTCCGATATTTGTTGTGGGCGATCGCGCGCGTGGGGAAACATCGGGTACTATCTCTCAATATGTGGAACTGCTAATTCAAGAAATCAGCATCACCCAGTCGTTTGGTCAACCTTTAAAGACAATTTTCTTTGGTGGTGGTACTCCTTCCTTATTGGCGGTAGACCAGTTACAGCAAATATTAGCAGCACTTGAAAGGCGTTTTGGGATTTTACCAGGGGCGGAGATTTCAATGGAAATCGATCCTGGGACGTTTGATTTAGCACATATAGCTGGTTATCGCAGTTTGGGGGTAAATCGAGTCAGTTTAGGCGTACAGGCGTTTCAAGCAGAGTTACTCAAAGTAGCAGGGCGATCGCATACAATTGCAGATATTTTTGCAGCTGTAGAGTTAGTCCGCAAAGTCGAGATACCCGAATTGAGTTTAGACTTAATCTCTGGGTTACCGCATCAGTCTTTAGGAGATTGGCAAGATTCATTAACAAAAGTAGTGGCGATCGCGCCTACCCACATCTCAATTTATGACCTTACCATTGAGCCTGGTACAGCTTTTGGGCGTTACTACCAACCCGGTGCGAGTCCCTTACCCACAGATGAAACCACAGTCCAAATGTACCAAATGGCACAGCAAGCTTTAACATCTGCTGGTTACGAACATTACGAAATCTCTAACTACGCTCAACCAGGTCATCAATGCCAACATAATCGAGTTTATTGGGAAAACCGTCCTTATTATGGTTTTGGTATGGGTGCGGCTAGCTACATTGACGGAAAACGCTTCACTCGTCCCCGGAAGACTAAAGAATATTACCAATGGGTAGAAGCAGGTTGCGTAGTCGATTGTGAAGTCACAGCAACTAATGAAGTTTTATTGGAAACTTTTATGTTGGGACTACGTCTAGCAGAAGGGATGAGTTTAGCAGCCTTAGCCGTGGAATTTGGAACCGAGAAAGTAGAACAGATATATCAATTTTTACAACCCTATTTTGATAAAGGTTGGGTAGAAATTGTTAATGGCAGATTGCGTTTAACCGATCCTCAAGGCTTTTTATTTTCTAACGTAGTTTTAGCAGAATTATTTGCCGAATTTGGTGAATGAACAGCGAAGCTCATGAGCAAAATAAACCTATTAATCGCTGCAATTACATAGGTAAATATCATAGTTAAAAAGCTCATGAACATAGTTCATATTTAGCTTTTTCTCAGTTCAATATATTGTTTTTTAATCGACATATTCAGCCGTTGAATGATTATATTCAATGGCTCTTTTTAATTGCTGATAAGCTGCACTGCGATCGCTATTTTTTTGACATTTTCATGAGAATTTACTCATATTTCCTTAATTATATTATCATCAATTACTGTTTAAAATTAATTTAAGGTAAAGTTAATAAAAAGTTCGCAATCGCTTTTTTTACTAGGATGCAAACCAAGTAAAAAAAATGAACCAAATAGAGCATAAAAAAGCAATGAAAATAGATGGCAATGAGCTTAATGGCACCACAATTAAACAACAATTAGCTAAATTTTTACAATATTTTCGCCGCGCAAATCCTGGGCACAAGAAATCACTAATGGCACTGTTTTTAACATCTATATCTAGTGTTATAGTATTTTTTCCTGATGACTTATCTATCAAAGGACGGGTGACTGTATTTGTATTTCTGCTGACTGTAATTTTGTGGTCAACAACTTCAATTAATGCTGGTTACATCGCCCTATTTTCAGTACTTTCACTGCTGTTAACTGGATGTATTTCCCAAGAACAATTTTTTGCATCTTTGGGTTCAGACGTTATCTGGTTAATGATAGGTGCATTTATTTTGGGAAGCGCAGTTAAGCAAACTGGTTTAGCCACCAGACTAACTCAAGCAGTCGCAGCTAAAGCCCACAATATTAGTAGTTTATTTTGGTTGCTAACTACAGTCTTAATTCCCCTATCTTTTTTGATTCCCTCTACCTCTGGACGTGCTGCTGTCACCCATCCAATTTTTCGCAGCATCGCCAATACCATAGAGGATAGACGTACCCGTCGCGCTCTAGCATTGTTGATGCCTTCGATTATCTTAGTATCTACAATTGCTTCCTTAACTGGTGCCGGTTCTCATTTAGTGGCTAAAGATTTATTAGCAGAAATTTCTGGAAAAGATATATCTTTTAGCCAGTGGTTAATTTACGGCTTACCCTTTGGAATTGTCGCCAGTTATGCGTCTTGTTGGGTAATCATGGGCTTATTTCTCGACAAAAAACGCTGTCAACAAAAGTTAAATGTTGAATGTTTACAACCAACACCTCTATCTCTACCCGAACGCAAAACATTATTCATTGTTTTATTCATGTTGCTGCTGTGGATTACCGAACAATGGCATGGTTTAGAAATTGCTACCGTCACCATCATCGGAGCCATGATTCTTACTGCACCTAATCTTGGTGTCATTAAGTGGAAAGATGCAGTCAAAGATGTTTCTTGGAATCTGATTATTTTTGTCGGTGCAACCTTGGTTTTAGGACGTGCATTAATTAGTTCTGGTGCATCGGAATGGATTATTGAGCATGTCTTTCGCTTCAGTGAAATCAACAACGCCAATTCTCAGTTTCTCATTCTGCTACTGCTCACGATCATTAGTCTAACTTCTCACATTTATATGACTTCCCATACAGCCAGAGCCGCAGCTTTAGTTCCTCCCCTGCTGTACCTCGCTAGCAGTCTCGATATCAATCCCGTTGCTGTCTTATTTCTTAGCACCTTAGGAATGGACTATTGTCTCACCTTCCCTGTCAGTTCCAAAGCGCTGATGGTTTATCAAGACGCAGACACAGATGGTTTTAAACCAACAGATTTACTCCGGCTAAGTTCAGTGATGATTGTCATTCACCTCGCTTTAGTTCTCTTATTTTATTACACCTGGTGGCGTTGGGTAGGTTTATCCTTCTAAGTCAACAATTGTGGAATTTTCAATTATGAATTGCTGACTCCCTACTCCCGATTTAATAACAAAAAAAGCGGCTGGATTGCCGCAGGAAATTATAATGACACTAAACATTCTCATCGCTCCTTCTGGATTTAAAGAAAGTCTTGATGCAGAACAAGTAGCTGATTGCATAGCTACAGGTATCGCTAGAGTTTTACCCGATGTGAATATTTACAAAGCACCCCTAGTAGATGGCGGTGAAGGCTTTACCAAAACCTTAGTAGCTGCTACAGGCGGGACATTACATCATCTACAAGTAACTGGCCCTGTGGGACAACAAGTACCATCTCACTTTGGCTTTTTGGGTGGAACCACGAAAAAAACTGCTGTCTTAGAAATGGCTGCTGCGGCTGGGTTGCGCCTTGTACCCGCCGATATGCGTAATCCTATGATGACAACTACCTACGGTGTAGGGGAGTTAATCAAAGCAGCCTTAGATGCTGGTGCAGAACGCATTTTAGTTGGTTGCGGTGATTCTGGGACTAATGATGGTGGTGCGGGAATGGCTCAAGCCTTGGGTGTCAAGCTATTGGATGAAAATGGCGAGGAGTTAGGTTTGGGTTGTGGAGAATTAATTAAACTCAAACACATTGATTTTTCTGAGCGCGATTCGCGTTTAAATCAAGTCCAAATAGATGTGGCTTGTAACTGGCATAATGTCCTTTGTGGTGACAAGGGTGTAGCCAGAGTTTTCGGCCCGCAAAAAGGCGCATCTCCAGCCACAGTAGAAGCAATGGCTTCAGCACTAGAACATTACGCCGCAGTCATCAAAACAGATTTAAATATGGACGTGCGACTCATCTCAGGTGGTGGTGCTTCCGGTGGTTTAGGTGCAGGTTTACATGCTTTAATTGGCGCTAAATTACACTCACGCTATGATATCGTCATGCAGTATTTGGAATTAGATAATCTGATTCCCAACGCTGATTTAGTGATTACAGCAGAAGGCTGCATTGATTTTCAGACCCCACGCGGTAAAATTCCTGCTGAAGTAGCCAAGCGTGCCAAGCGTTATAATTTACCTGTAATTGCCCTAGTGGGAACTATTGGTGAAGGTGCAGAAATTAATTTCCAACAAGGAATTGATTATTTTAATAGTATTTTGACTCATCCTTGTCAATTGAGTGAAGCTCTTTCTCAAACTGCAACCTTGTTAACAAATGCTGCTGAACAGGTAGGACGGTTGCTATTAGTTGGTCGGCAAATTAGCAGTTTTAAAAATCCAAAATTCAATATGCCATACCAAAAACCAGCAACAAAATTCAAAACTAGAGCTAGTTACCTGGCTAGTTGCAATAATCTGTAATTAGAAGTTTTAGCAAGTTTTATTTTACTTTGAATATACCTGCTTCCAAGTAATCCATATAGGTAGGGGCACAATAATATTGTGCCCTTATAATAATATCTAATCGAATCACAAAATTTTCATTGGCTGTAAACACTAACAGCTAACAAATGACAAGACCAGCACAGTTAAAATTATGCATAACCAACCAGAACAATTTGCTAGTGATAATAACTCGGGAATTTGTCCAGAAGCTTTAGAATACATGCTGCAAGCCAATCAAGGGAGCGCTCCTGCTTATGGTAACGATGTATGGACGCAAAAAGCTACGGATTATTTTCGCGAACTTTTTGAAATAGATTGCGAAGTATTTTTTGTTTTTAATGGTACAGCTGCAAATTCCCTCTCTTTAGCTGCACTTTGTCAGTCATACCACAGCGTTATCTGTCATGAAACATCCCATATAGAAACAGATGAATGTGGCGCACCAGAGTTTGCTTCTAACGGTTCTAAGTTACTATTAGCTAAAGGTGAAAATGGCAAATTAACGCCAGAAGCGATAGCGGCGTTAGTTACCAAACGTACTGATATTCATTATCCCAAACCCAAAGTAATTAGTATTACTCAAGCAACTGAATTAGGTACTTTGTATACAAAAGAAGAACTTTTAAGTATTAAAGAAACTGCCCGTAAATATAACTTAAAGATTCACATGGATGGCGCGCGTTTTGCCAATGCAGTCGCTGCTATGAATCAAAGTCCTGCTGATATTACTTGGAAAAGTGGTGTCGATGTGCTGTGTTTTTGTGGCACAAAAAATGGTATGGCTTTAGGCGAAGCGATTATTTTTTTTAACAAAGCTTTGGCAGAAGATTTTGATTATCGGAGCAAACAAGCAGGGCAATTAGCTTCCAAAATGCGGTTTATTTCTGCGCCTTGGTTGGGATTATTAGAAACTGGGGCATGGCTAAAAAATGCTCGCCATGCAAATCAATGTGCTGCCTATTTAGAAGAAAAATTATTAAATATAGATGGCGTTGAGATGATGTTTCCCAGAGAAGCTAATGCTGTTTTTGCGAAATTACCAGAACAGGTAATTCAAATTTTAAAAGATAAGGGTTGGCAGTTTTATACATTTATTGGTGTCGGAGGAGTCCGTTTTATGTGTTCTTGGAATACTACATTAGCGAGAATTGATGAATTAGTGAATGATATTAATTTGGCGTTGAGCAAATAGGTTTATTAATTTATGATTATTGGTCTTACTTATCTGGCTTTTTTTGGTGTCATGGACGAGGTGATCATAATAATTGTCTGACTTCGGTAGGATAACTATGGTAGGTATCGAAAAATTATCATGAAGGTTGACTGTAGGGAAGAAATTATATTTGCTAGCTAGAGTGAAGCTTTCCTATGCCAAAATGAAAGTAACTAATACCTTAAGGTGAGCGATCGCTCTGAAAGCTAGATAAAGGATTGACCTGAGCAATGGCAGACGAAACCAATCAAAATCAAGCGGGAGAGGTAGCTCCCACCACCGATGAACCAGTAGCGACAAGCCTCCCTACTGCCAACACGCCAGATCCCAAAGCAGCAAACCCAGAAACTAACCCTAATGCTGCTAAAACCACCACTGCACCCAAGCGCGAGAAACCCGCCGCTAAAGCAGATGGAGAAGAAAAACCCGCTGCTAAAGCCGCTGCTAAAAAAGAAAAAGCCCCAACAGTGGAAGATAAGCCGTTTGTAGAGTTCATCCAGCAAGAATACTTACCTGCTGTGCAAAAGGCGATTACACAGCAAGGTGTCTCAGATTTACAGCTATCTTTTGCGAAACAAAAAGTACCCATCACTGGCTTTGAATCCGCAGAAGAATGCTGGCAATTGGTAGGTAGTTGGCAAAATGGTTTTCGCCAATTTAACCTTTATTTTCCTGATGAAGATATTCAAGGGAAAAAAGGATTTTCTTGTAATGAAGGCAAGAAACCTAGCACTCTTGAATCCTTCTTAATTGATGAACGGAAAATCACTCTTGACTTGTTGGTATTTGGTTTAGTACAACGCTTAAATGGTCAAAAATGGCTAGGTAGAAATTAGTCATTTATTGGGCATTGGGCGTTGGGCATTGGGCATTGGGCATTGGGCATTGGTCAATGGTCATTTAGTATTTAGACAACTGACAACTGACAACTGACAACTAAATTTAAAGCTCATGAAAATGATAGGTAACGGCTCCAGTGATGGGGTCGTTATCTATTCTGACGTACCCTGATTTAAACATTTCCTTGAGGCTCTTTTCTACTTCCGCAAAGCTGACTCCTGTTGCTTTCACACCTTGGGTAACAGTGAGAGTACCTCCATTTTTTTCTGCGGCTTCGATGAGTTTCACCATGAGTTGGTTAGCAGTAGGACGATAAGTTGATGTTGAAACTACTGGCTGGTTTAGCGGTACGCCATAGGGAGATACTCCGGCTTTGAGTCTGAGTTTCTGTTCGTATTCGTCTACCATCCGCGGAATGAGAAACAAATCCACGAACTGTCCCACACCACATAAACCACCGCTAAATAACCACAAAAAACCGGTTAAGATTTTGCCATTGTATAAACGGTGCAGTCCTCCGATGCCTAAAAAACCTACTGCACATAATAGGTAAGAAGTAATTAGAGGATTATTGTTACTACGATTAATTTCGTTTCTGAAGATTTCAGCTAAATTATTTAACTGAAATGTATTGGTCTGGCTATAGCTGCGAGGGTTATTTTTGGGTAAAGACGCTGCATAGGGATTAGCAATTTGTTTTTGCACAAATTTGCCATAGTCTTCTACATCGGCGCGCGTTCCTTGGAAGGGATTACCGTGATTAACCTCCTGACACAACCTGTTAGCATTGTTGATCCGAAACCGCGCCTCGTAGCTGAGATTGCCATACTTTTGCATCAAATCGATTAATTCTTGCCAGTTTAGCGCTTGTCGGTCTTGCAGTTTGCTATAAGTTTCCGCCTCAATTGCAGAATTTGCTGCTAGCCATTGCCGAAAATAGTCTGCCAAAGCACCGTGAAAACTAACCAAAGCATAACCCAGTAATTCCGGGTCGTTGCCAGCTTTTTGGAGTCGCTCCCAGCCTATGCGCAGCTTATCCGAATAATTACTCATTTATAATTTTTTACTATGGTTGTCCTACAAAAATTTTACTGTTTCGCTCAGGTGGATTTGTGCCATTGCACTAGGGGGTCGGATCGTGTCTTTACCTATGACATAGACTAGCGATCGCCAATTCTGGGTTCCGGTAAGATTGAAGTATTGTTGCAACTCTTAACGTTTCTTCTACCTGTTTTGATCCAGCAGCTTGGTAGACTGAATTTTATACGAATGGTTTATCGAAAAATTGCGTCAAAACCCCGTCCTAAAAGGATGAGTTTGATGTGGTACATTTTGGATTAAGAATACCGCAGGGCTTGCGGGAAGGTAAAACCTAAAGTCTGTGGAGCGAACATAAGACCGAAAAACGCTTCGAGCGTTGAGGCAGTTGCGAAATACCCGTAAGGCTTGCCTTGAGCGTAGTCGAAAGGGAAAGAAGCAGAAACCTAAGTCGTGAGTCTTAGGAATCACCGTTGCTTAAGCCACGGTGAGGATGTCAATGTCATCTAGTTGCGCCTTAAGAAAGCCAAATCCTTGGCTTTCTGGTGTACTCAAGATAATAAAGACAAAAGAGAAATTAAGACATGGTAGATTCCCTCAAAAAACCAGGCTTTGACGAATTGCGACCAGGGATTAAAGTCCCCGCAAAAGAAACACTTTTAACACCCCGGTTTTATACCACCGACTTTGATGAAATGGCGCGGATGGACATCTCCGTCAATGAAGACGAGTTAATAGCCATTCTCGAAGAGTTTCGTGCAGACTACAACCGCCATCATTTTGTTCGGGATGCCGAATTTGAACAATCCTGGGATCATATTGATGGGGAAACTCGCCGTTTATTTGTTGAATTTCTAGAACGTTCCTGTACAGCCGAGTTCTCCGGCTTTTTGCTGTACAAAGAACTGGGACGGCGCTTAAAAGATAAAAGCCCTGTTTTGGCTGAATGCTTCAACTTGATGTCACGGGATGAAGCGCGTCATGCTGGCTTTTTGAACAAAGCAATGTCAGACTTTAATCTCTCTTTAGATTTAGGGTTTTTGACAAAAAGTCGCGCTTATACCTTCTTTAAGCCGAAATTTATTTTCTACGCTACTTATCTTTCAGAAAAAATTGGTTACTGGCGCTATATCACCATTTACCGCCATTTAGAAGCGCATCCAGAAGACCGGATTTATCCAATTTTCCGCTTCTTTGAAAACTGGTGTCAGGATGAAAACCGTCATGGTGATTTCTTCGATGCAATCATGAAATCCCAGCCGCAAATGCTCAACGATTGGAAAGCTAAGCTATGGAGTCGCTTCTTCCTATTGTCAGTATTTGTCACCATGTACCTCAATGACATCCAGCGCCAGGACTTTTATGCGTCTATTGGCTTGGATGCGCGGGAATACGACATCTATGTCATCAAGAAGACTAATGAAACAGCAGGAAGAGTCTTCCCGTTGATGTTGGATGTAGATCATCCAGAATTTTATCAGCGCTTGGATGATTGTGTAGAGAAGATGGCAAAATTAAATGCGATCGCTAACTCCAACACTCCGAAATTCCTGCAATTTTTCCAAAAGTTGCCCGTTTTTGCCTCCCTTGGTTGGCAGATGCTAAAGTTATACCTGATTAAACCGATTGATGCGGTTTCTGCTCAAGGTATGGCTCGTTAATTGATAACGGTTTTGCTAGTTTTTTAGTGGTTCTGTGGGAACACAGAGCCACTTTTTTTGTGCGGATACCTGACTTCTCAAAAAATTGGGGATCTATTGAATAAGTACTTAGAAGTGTAGCAATCCCAAAACCCTTGCGATTGCTACGCTTCGACAACGCTCCGCGAATGCGTCTACACTTCACTTCGTTCTGTACTCTGCGAGAAGGCGTTCCGCCAATGCAATGACAAATGTATATTTAATTTTGCATGACTAATTACCGGTTTAATTGTCGCCAAAGGGGAAATCCCGCCCGTACATTTAAAATTTGTATATTTATTTGGAATTCCTAAATTACCCTCAAGGGTAATATTCGGATTTGGGTAAAAATAGTTAAGTTAAAAAGTAGGGAAAATGTCAATAATAAAAATATTTATGGGTCAAATATATAGATAAAAAACTATGTCTAATATCAATAAACCTTATCTAGGATGGGTAATCACAATCGCCTTATTATTAGGTAGTGGTATAGCAATTTTTGCTAACCGGACATTATTTTTGAATTCATCCAACCAGGAACTAACAGCCGCTAGGAAAAAGTGGGAAGCACAAAGTATTAATCATTATCAAGTAACTCTCAATTATCCTAACCATAATTGTCAGCAAGAGGTAGAAATTAAAGATAACACAGTAATTGCTGTGAAGAAAAATACTTGCCAAACAATTCCTTTGAAAACAATTACCCATTTATTCACAGAGATAGAATCGGCAGTTAATGCGGAAAAATGCGGCCCCAATGGCTGCGCTTGCGACGGGCCAGTGGGTATAGATGCTAACTACGATCATAAATATGGATATCCAATTAAATTTGAATTTAAACTCAAGCCTGAACAGCGCTGGCAATATTTTGATTACTGGAAAAATCAATTGTCTGGGGGTTATTGTACCTTAGTTGGCTTTGTGGGTCACAAAGTTGAGGTGAGCAGCTTGACAACGATTAGATAATGAGAAGAAATCACAAATAACACTCTTAATAGTAACAATAAAGTAGTAGGATTAATTTTGAGAAATAAGCGTAAGGGGGAAAGTATATGCTCCAAAAAATCGTTATTATTGGAGCAGGCCCGGCTGGACTTTTACTTGCCCATTATTTGTTGCGTCGGGGCAAGTATGACGTTGAAATTTACGAGCAACGTTCCGATCCGGGTTTGGTGAATGGTTCGCCAGAACGTACTTTTCCCATCTCACTTCAGGAACGGGGGAGAAAAGCCATCCGCTCAATTGCAGGTTTAGAAGAGGCGATCGCAGCTGCTAGCGTATTCTGCAATGGAACTAAAATGTATCGCCAGTCAGGTAAAACTCGTGAGATCCCTCGTTCAGTACCAATTCTCACTATCGATCGCAATCGTCTGGCGACAATTCTCTTGGAGCATTTGACTAAAACCTACTCTGGCGAAAAACTCAAGGTTAAATTTGGTTGTCAATGCTTGCAAGTGGATCGGAAAGCTAAAACTGTGATGTTGCAGCCAGCACAGGGCGAGGCTTTTACTCTAACTTATGATCGCTTGGTAGCAGCAGATGGGGCGCGATCGCGGATTCGAGAATATTTAGCCCAAGATGCAGGTTTGCATTGCGAACAAAGCTATGTATCTGATGCCTATAAAACAGTAATGCTACCGCGATTTAATCCGGCACTGGGTTTAGAGTTGGAAGCCGACAAACTCCATGCATGGAATCTCAACAAAACTCGGATGATGATGGTACCCCAACCAGGCGATCGCCTCAATGGAGTGATTATTTTTGATGCCCAGCAAAATCCTCTAGCAGAATTATCTAGTAAAGAGGAGGTATTAGCATTTTTTAAAGCTAAATTTCCCCTTGTGGGGCAATTAATGTCACTAGATGAGGCAGAAGCCTTATTACAGCGTCCGGTGGCGCGGTTGGTAACCGTAAGTTGCGATCGCTTTTATGAGGGCGATAGTATTTTGGTCATTGGTGATGCGGCTCATGCAGTATCCCCATCAATTGGGCAAGGCTGCAATGCTGCTTTAGAGGATGTACTAATTTTTGAGCAGTTTTTGGCACAGTATCAAGATGATTGGGCGCAAGCTTTACCTGCCTTTTCTGCGCAACGAGTTCCTGAAGCCCATGCATTGAGGGAATTGTCTGATTACTCGTTACCACCCACCAAAATTTTAAGAATTGAGTTTATCTTCCGGTTGATGACGGGTAAACTCCTCCATAAATGGTTTCCGCAGTGGGTGACGCCATCTATATTCGATTTGCTACAAGATGAAAATTTATCTTATTCCCAGGTGTTGAGTCTGAGCCAGGGTTGGATTAACAAAGTCAAGCGATCGCGCTCGCAAATCTCATGATAATTCGCCATTTGCAATTAATACATTTTAGATTAGATGTAGCAAAACTATGAACAATTTATATTAATATGACCCATGATTATGCCAATAAAGACATAGAATCATTAGTCATTGGTAAATGGCAATATGAATATGAAGGTTTTTCCTATTATGAAGAATATAAGAAAGATTTTACTTATGAAATAACGGTAAAAGGACAAAACTTAATTACCATGTCAGCCCTCGGTATATTAGGTTCAAAGTTTACGGGACGCTGGTATTTAAAAGATAGGACATTGCATCTCAGGCATAAGCGCCAGCCCAATTCATCCTTAAGTTCAGATTTCCTAAGCTTCAAAACCCCATTTGCTGATATTTTCCACAAAATTCCTCTGCTTCCCAATATCGATAAACGGGAGATATTTTCTATCGATAAAAAACATATGTCTATTCAAGTTAAGCGTAATTCATACATAATTATCTTTCGTGAAAGTTGAAAGCAATTAAACGAATTTGACTGAAAGAAACGCCAAAAAATACAATTGTGAGTTGTCGGTACGAGGTTTTCCCATCTCTACAAGTTTCAGCGCGTTCTCCATACCAGGCTCATCGGGAGCAAAATCCGGAAAATTAGCGTCATTTACAGAAATAGTTACCAATATTGTAGATATATAGAAATGAAGAAGGCCTTATTACATAAGCTGCCATTGTTATTGACATTCTGCCTATTTACTAGCTTATTACCTGCTTCTGGATCGGTTTTCTGTTCTGCATCTGCCTATGACGACTACAAAAGAACAGGTAGAGATTATGGCACAGATGGTAGTAAAGGTAGCGATGGGCGACCTGGTAGAACTGGTCGCAACGGTGAAAACCAAACTATTTTTGTGGATGGTTCGCCTGTCAATCTTGATTTATCAGGTCAAAATGGTGAGGATGGTGAAGACGGTCAACGAGGCGATCGCCCTTACTGTCGTAATCAACCAGATGATGTATCCCACGATATCCATGCACCGGATGGCGGTGATGGTGGTAGAGGTGGTAGAGGCGGTGATGGGGGAAATGGTGGTTCCCTGACTGTCTATTACAATAACTTGGAAGATTTACGCAAAATTTCTATCCGTGCAACTGGCGGTGAAGCTGGACGCGGTGGGCGGGGTGCTAACGGCGGTCAAGGTTGTAATTGTCGCCGCCGTAGATGGGAAATTAAAACTTGTACGGGAACTCCTGGTAGCTCTGATTACAAGTGTACGGAAAAAACCTATAGATGCCATGACGGTCAAGATGGGCGTACTGGCGATGATGGTAGCGATGGTAATAGAGGTAGCTTAGGAACTTTAAGTATTATCAAAGGTAAAGAATCCTTAGCTGGTGATACTCCCACTTTAAAAGTAGCAGTTGCGGAATTGCCAACAAAGCAATTCAACCTTTCTAAGAATAAGTGGAATATCAAGACAGGGGCTACTGCTTTACTTGCGCCTGGTTCGGCGATCGCGGATCAATACCGAGAATTTGACCAACGCTTGGAAGGAACTTTTCAACTAGTTTGGCAAGATAGGCAACCAATCGCCAGCTTTGCTAATCAAGTTGCCACTTTGACTTTAAATGATAATAAACAAGTTGAAGTTATTTTTGCAGAAGATTTATGGGTTGACGGTAGCAGTAAAACTGAGGCGAACTTGACTACCTTTACAGTGAATAATGCAATTGCTAAAAAGGATGTGACACGTTTAGCAGTAGCAGAATTTGCTGGTGCAGAACAAAATTTAAATTTAAAAATAGTAGATTTAGCCGCCAAATCTCATGCCCTGCAAACTCAGTTTCGCGTTAAATTCCGGGCACAAGATAATTCTTCCGGTTTATCTGATTTCCGCACTGTATATGAAGGCGATATCCCCGCCGAATTTGTGACTCGCGATTATAATCGTTTTATTCTCGCCTTAGGTAAACTACCAATTCCCGCAGCTGCCCTCAATCCTGGGGTCAACGTTGATATTGAAGTCGTCGCCACTCGTTCCTTAGGAGGACGTTCAGCCAAGCAAAGCATTAATTGGCAAGGTCAGATTCGTAGAAGATAGGATTTGTTGACGGTTGACAACTAACAACTGACCACCGAGCACTGACTAATTATTGAAATATTTTATATATATGGCTCAGAAATATTACCAAATCTAAATTATGATTTTAGTTATTAATTATTTATTTAGATTTGTATGTCGCTTCCTGTTCTGACTCAGCGCGTTCGCAGTCTGTGGCAGCCAAGAAGAGGTTTAGCGATCGCCGAAGCATCTGTTATCGGTCTTGTTGCTGCCTTATCGGCGGTATTTCTGAAAGTGGGATCGGGATGGTTGGGTACGTGGCGAGTCCATAGTACCCAAATGTTACCAGCATGGGTGGCTTTACCATTGGTGGGTATGGGTTTTGGGTTTCTCTCTGGCTGGTTGGTGCAGCGCTTAGCACCGGAAGCTTCCGGGAGTGGGATTCCCCAAGTAAAGGCAACCCTGGCTAATGTACCGATGACGCTGTCTTGGCGCGTGGCGGCGGTGAAGTTAATCAGCGCCATTATTGCTTTAGGTTCGGGGATCACCTTAGGGCGACAAGGCCCGACTGTTCATGTCGGTGCAGGTTTGGCGGCCGGTATGAGTCGTTGGGTTCCCACCTCCCCAGATCACCGCCGACAGATGATTGCTGCGGGTGCGGGTGCAGGTTTGGCGGCTGCGTTTAATGCGCCTATCGCTGGTGTATTGTTTATTGTCGAAGAGTTACTCCAAGATTTATCAGGAATCACTCTCGGTACTGCTATTATTGCCTCGTTTATTGGTGGGGTAATATCTCGGTTGTTGGGCGGACGCAGTCTAGATTTGAATTTGCCTTTAACCGAATCCATTAGTCAATTTTCCCTGCCGGAAATTCCCTTTTTCTTACTTTTAGGTGTCTTAGCAGGGTTATTAGCTGCCTTATTTAATCAAGGTCTAGTTTTTAGTATTAAAATTTACCGGAGATTACATGTCAGTTTACCGCTACGAGTCGCCTTAGCTGGTTTTATCTCTGGCTGCGTCGTGGCAATGCTGCCACCATCTTTCCGTGATAATACAGGGCTGAGAGAATATTTAATTACTGGACAAGCTAATGCTTTATTAGCGGCGATCGCCTTTGTCTCCCAATTCGTTCTCACCTTGGTAGCATTTGGTTCTGGCGCGCCGGGAGGGTTGTTTGCGCCCAGCCTCATCTTGGGTTCCTGTTTAGGCCATATTATCGGTGTGTTTGAGTCCCAACTTTTGGGCGGAGGTTCACACACGACCTACGCCTTAGCGGGAATGGGGGGATTTTTTAGCGCTGTTTCTAAAGTCCCAATTACGGCAATTGTGATTGTCTTTGAAATGACTACAGATTTTAACCTGGTGCTACCTTTGATGATCGTCTCTGTAACTTCTTACTTAGTAGCAGAGAAGGTTGTACCAGGTTCGCTGTATGAAAAACTTTTAAAGTTAAACGGTATTACCTTAGCTGCAAACGTTCCTGTCGAAGGCATCATGACCACCTTAACAGCTAACGAGGTGATGCAACAACGAGTAGAAACTCTTGATGTGGAAATGACTAGTGATGAAGCCATCCAAGCATTTTCTCGTTCCCACCATCGGGGTTTTCCCGTAGTTGAAGAAGGTAAATTAGTCGGAATTATTACCCAATCGGATTTACTCAAAATCCGCGATCGCAACTTACCCAACGATACTGCGATTAGAGAAGTGATGACCCCCAAACCAATCACAGTGACACCACAACACAATCTGCGGAACGTGTTGTATTTACTCGATCGCTATCAAATTAGCCGCTTACCAGTAGTAGAAGGACGAAAACTCATTGGGATTATTACCCGTGCAGATATTATCCGCGCGGAAGCCGACCATCTCAATTGCGAGAATGCGACTATGGGGCCGCAACCTGAACCTTCTTATGTAGTTTATCAAACGCGATCGCCCAATATTGGCAGAGGCAGATTATTAGTTACAGTTGCAAATCCGGAAACAGCCGGGACTTTATTACAAATGGCCGCAGCCATTGCCCGCGATCGCCATTATGAAATAGAGTGTGTCCAAGTTATCTTAGTATCGCGCCACAGTTCGCCCACAGAAACCGAAGTCAGAACTGCAAAAAGTCGCCGCTTACTCAGACAAGCCGAAGTCTTAGCGAAAAAGTGGAAAATTCCCCTACATACACAAATTCGTGTTGCTCACGATGTCGCCCAAGCAATTTTAGAAACAATCAACGAACGACACATTGATTTAATTTTGATGGGTTGGAAAGGTAACACATCTACCCCAGGGCGGATTTTTGGCACAGTCGTCGATACTATTATTCGCCAAGCTACCTGCGATGTTGTCTTAGTCAAATTAGGTCAACAGTCAACAGTCAACCATCAGTATACTTTTAACCGTTGGTTAGTACCAATGGCTGGCGGCCCCAATGCAACGATGGCGATTAAATTACTCCCCGCTTTGGTGACATTAGGGAACGATCCGCAAATTCGCCTCACGCGGGTATTTAAACCATCGGAGTTAGCACCAGACATGACAGTTTTAGAACAAGCTATTCGTCAGCTAATTCGCCGTCGTAAGTTATCTAGTACTGTAGTTGCTTCCCCAGTTAAAGCTGATTCTGTTTCCCAAGGTGTAATTAACCTCGTGAAAACCGAAGGCTATGATGTAGTAGTTTTAGGTGCTTCGCGAGAAGGATTACTACAACAAGCAATTCAAGGTAACATTCCCGAAGCGATCGCTTCTGGTGTAGAAAGTACAGTAATTTTGGTGCGAGGTGCAGTGAATAGTTAGTGCATAGTGCGTAAATTTGAGCCTTTCAGGCTGACACTTGCACCTTTTCACAAGAAATATCTCTAAATAGCTAAGCTAATGCGCGTCTAAATTGCATAACTACTCATAAGGGCTGTCAACTGTCAACAACCCTCACGATGGATTGTGCAACTTAAAAACAGAATAGCCTATCATGAACTGCGTAAAACTTTCTTCCCCGTTAACCGTCAACATTCTACTGTTGGTTGCACATTGCGAATTTTTGTGTAGAATGATAATCGTTATCAAAAAGCCTATAGCATTAACCAGCAACCATGACTAACATAGCCACAAATATAGCAACCGACACCGAAATAGTTGCTATTCCTAAGCGAGGAATGCCAGTTACAATTATTACAGGATTCCTCGGTAGTGGAAAAACAACGCTGCTTAACCAAATTCTCAAAAATAAGCACGATTTAAAAGTAGCTGTCCTGGTTAACGAATTTGGTGATATTAACATTGATAGTCAGTTGCTCGTATCGATGGATGAAGATATGGTAGAACTGAGCAACGGCTGTATTTGTTGTACCATTAACGATGGATTAGTTGATGCTGTTTATCGCGTTCTCGAAAGAGAAGAACGTATAGATTATCTAGTAATTGAAACTACTGGTATTGCCGATCCTCTGCCAATCATCCTGACATTTTTAGGTACAGAACTGAGAGATTTAACGCAGCTAGATTCTATCATCACCGTAGTAGATTCTGAGGCATTTACCCCCGAACATTATGACAGCGATGCGGCATTAAAACAAATTACTTATGCCGATGTTATTTTGTTAAATAAAACTGACTTAGCAACAACAGAAAAGGTAGAAGATTTAGAAGCTTACATTAAGCAACAAAAACCCCAAGCCAGAATTCTACACACTCAATTTGGTGAAGTAGCATTACCCTTAATTTTAGATGTTGATTTAACGCCAGTAAATGAGTATACTGCCCAACTAGTAGACGAAAGCGAACATCATCATCATCATCACGACCATGACGACCATGACGACCATCATCACGAGCACAAACATCACTCTCACCACATAGAAAATGAGGGATTTGTAGCCATATCTTTTCAGAGCGATCGCCCCTTTGATGTCCACAAATTTGAAGATTTTCTCACAGAAAAGCTACCAGAAAATATTTTGCGCTCTAAAGGTTTACTTTGGTTTAATGATAGTGACTTAAGGCATATTTTCCAACTCAGTGGAGCGCGTTATCAATTACATGCAGATGAATGGACATCTCCACCGAAAAATCAGTTAGTTGTCATTGGTAGAGAGTTAGATAGGAGCCACATTAACTCTCTCCTAAATGCATGTTTAGCGTGAGCATTTTAGAACCCCAACTTCTTTAAGAATCCGGGGTTCTGGAAGAAAATCAGAATTTTGTAACAACCAGCAATCAATTTATCAACAATGACTTTATCAATTCCTCCCGAACTAATCTCCGCTTCTCAAGAAATGCTAGCTTTACGCAATCAGCAATTACCCAATGTTACAGAATCAGAAATGATTCAAGCCGTGCGTACCTTGTTGATTGGTTTAGGAGAAAATCCCGACCGTGAAGGGTTAAAAGATACGCCCAAAAGAGTTGTCAAAGCCTTACAATTTCTCACCAAAGGATATCATGAATCCTTAGATGAACTGTTAAATGGGGCAGTGTTTACCGAAGATGCTAACGAAATGGTGTTAGTCAGAGACATCGATATTTTTAGCTCTTGCGAACACCATATATTACCAATAATTGGTCGCGCCCATGTAGCATACATTCCTAATGGTAAAGTCATCGGATTATCAAAAATCGCCCGTATTTGTGAAATGTATGCACGCCGTTTACAAGTTCAAGAACGTCTAACTTTACAAATTGCAGATGCATTACAAGGTTTACTCCAACCCCGTGGTGTAGCAGTGGTAATCGAAGCAACCCACATGTGTATGGTGATGCGTGGTGTACAAAAACCTGGTTCTTGGACTGTTACCAGTGCGATGCGCGGAGTATTTGCAGAAGATCCTCGCACTCGTCAAGAATTTATGAATTTGGTACAACACAATCCGAAGTTTTAAGTTGACTGTTGACTGTTGACTGTGAACTGTCAACAAACTGTAGGGGCGGGTTTTGTGAAATTTTCATACCGAAAACAGATATGTCGGTTAAACCCGCCCGTACAACAATAGTCATGGAATATTTTTTTACTTGTAAGACCTTAACTCGTCATCAATCATGAATTACTTTAAACTATTATGATAATCATTATCATAATTTAAAAAAACAAATGCAAGATACTCCACCATCCATACCCCAAACAATTGACCTAGCAATTATTGGTGCTGGCCCTCACGCTTTAACGTTGGTAACGCACCTGTTACAAAAACGCCAAAATATCAGGGGTAAATTTTTGGTATTTGACCCTAGTGGTACATGGATGACTAATTGGGAACGCCAATTTGCAGCTTTAGAAATTCCTCATTTACGTTCCCCCGCAGTTCATCATCCTGACCCCAATCCTTTCGCGTTGCGGAAATTCGCAGAATCTCGTCCTTGTGAATTATTCCCTCCCTATGATTTACCAGGAACTAAGTTATTTGGGGATTTTTGTCAGGATGTAATTTCCCGCTTTTCCTTACCACACCAAGTAATTCCTTTGAAGGTGATGCGCATTGAACCGCTGCGTCATCTGATTCGTCCCCGCTTGCGTTTGTGGTTGCAAAATGGACAATCAATTGTGGCGCGACGGGTAGTATTAGCAACAGGTACCGCTAAATTAAACTTCCCCGACTGGGTGAAGGAAATTGAGCAATTGTATCCTCAAGATAGGCTTTGTCATTCCCAAACCGTAGATTTACGTAAATTACGCTTCATGGGAGAGAAAGTCTTAATTATTGGTGGTGGTTTAACCAGCGGACATTTAGCCGTGGGTGCAATTTCCCGTGGTGCAAAAGTTGATTTAATGATGCGCAGACAGTTACAAGAAAAATTATTTGATGCGGAACCAGGGTGGTTAGGGCCGAAGTATCTCAAGGGATTTTTTGCAGAACCAGATTATGCACAGCGCTTTACCATGATTAAACAAGCGCGTAATGGTGGTTCTATGACACCAGCAATGGGAATGCAATTGCGGCGACAGGTGCGTCATGGTAACCTCAAACTTGATGAAAATTGTCAAGTAGTTAAAGCTGAGTGGTTGGGTGAGAATTGGCTAGTTAAATGTAGTGATGGTAGTCAGCAAGAATATAGTAGAATTTGGCTTTCTACTGGTACTCACTTTGATGCTACATCTGAGCCATTATTACAAGAAGTTTTGCAAGCTTATCCAACTCCGATAGTTAAGGGTTTACCAGTTTTAGATGAATATTTGCGTATTCCCGGTTCAGAATTATTTATCATGGGTGGGTTAGCAGCTTTACAAGTAGGCCCAACCGCGAGAAATTTGTCAGGCGCAAGAATGGCGAGTGAAAAGATTGTTCCCGCAATTGTCAAGCCGAGTCTGGCGCTGTCTCACTTGAAAAGTGCTTAATTTTTTTAAACCAATAAAAACGATTATCATTCTGGTATGATACCTTTAATTACCGTTGTTGCTGGGCCTGTTGGCTGTGGAAAAACCACTTGGATTGAGCAACAGTTGAGATTACAACAGAGAGACAAAGTATTGTATTTTAGTCCAGGTACGGGGGCTGTTCCAATAGATCAAACTCGCCTTGCGGCTGAATTTCCCACGGTGAAGGTTTTTAATGATAGCGAAAGAGTTGAGTTTTTGAATCAACTAGTCTTAGCTGATGCGGTTTATCTAGAATTGGGGTTTTACTTGGAATTAAGCGCAGTTACCCAGATTTTAGATAATTTACATTATCAGGCGATCGCAATTCTACCCCCAAACCTACAAGATTCAGAATGGCATGAATGGGCTAACAAAATTATACCAGGAACAAATATCTCCAATACTGCAACACAAGCTAGACTCTGGCGCGCGTCAAGCACTGGCGAAGTTTTGGATGAAAGCAGTTTAGAAGAGTTTTGGTATGAACTGACACATGGTGCTTATGGTCAAGTCACCCGTGCAAAAGGCATTTTTAATATTGCAGATGGGCGGTATTTATATGCAGATTATGTTGCTGATGTTTCCACAAAAGATTTTCTAGAATTAGACTTACCTCGTCATTTAGAAGGGAGACCACAACGTTTTAGTGGGATAGAAGTTTTTGCTCAAGACTTAGATGAAGGTACTGTAGCTCAAACATTGGGAGATTGCTGTCTATCTGACATGGCAATTTTAAATTACCAAGAACAAACTAAACAATTACTGGCAGAGGAAATAGAAGCGTGAAAATAGCGGTAATATCATGTATTCATGGTAACTATGAAGCCTTAGATGCTGTTTTATTAGATATAGAAAAACACAAAGTTGAGCAAATTTATTGTGTTGGTGATTTAGTCGGATATGGCCCCCATCCAAATGCAGTTGTAGCACAAATTCGTTCTTTAGATATTCCCACTTGTGCTGGTTGTTGGGATGACGATATTGTGGAAGGCTTGAACGCTTGTGAGTGCAGTTATCCCTCATTATTAGCTGAGAAACGCGGACATTTAGCTCATGAGTGGACTAACAAAGAAATTCATCCAGAAAACCGCGAATTTCTTGCCCAATTACCTTACAGTTTGCGTTACGAAAACCTAGTTTTTGTACATGGGAGTCCTCACAGTAATCATGAATATTTATTACCAGAACTTGATGCTTTTGTGGCGTTAGAAAGGGTACTATCTGTCAATGCAGATGTGCTATTTTGCGGTCATACTCATGTCCCTTATATCCGCAATTTGGATGCAGGTAAATTACAAATTTGCGTCCAAACTGAAGGCGAAAAAGCCCAAGACAAGAGTTTTAATACATCCTTAAAACGAATTATTAATGTTGGTTCAGTAGGAGAACCAAGACATGGGCGACCCAATGCAACTTATATAATTTATGACACAGATACTCAAGCCGTAATCTTGCGTGAAGTCCCTTACGATTATCAAAAAACTTGTGCGGCGATTATTGAAAAAGGGTTACCAGCAATTTTTGCTTGGCGTTTAGCGCGGGGTTTAGAGTTTGCGGAACGAGCTGACGACCCGACCCATGTGTGTACGCGGTGAGGGGGATAAGGGAAGGGAAGGGGGACAAGGGAAGGAGGACAAGGGAAGGAGGACAAGGGGGACAAGTAATTTAAAATCTAAAATCTAAAATCTAAAATTGTATGAAATGGGCTATTTTGAGTGGAATTGAGGGTAATTTGGCGGCTTATGAGGCTGTGATGGCTGATATTAAACGTCAAAGTCGGTTAATAGAGGCGTTGTATATTCTGGGTGATTTAGTCGGGCCGACAGCAGAATCGGAACAGTTGGTAGAACGGGTGCGTAAACCTCGCCGTGGTGAGTTAGCACCTCTGGTTTGTAAGGGATGGTGGGAGGAACAATGTTTGATTTTGCATGGTTTGGCTGGGACGGGAGAACCTACGGAGTTAATGGCTAAATATGGTGGAGATACAGCCAAATTACTTTGGGATAGTGTTTCTCGCCAAACTATTCAATGGATGAGAAACTTGGATTTTGGTTTTTTTGAACTGGATTGTTTGCTAATTCACGGAACAACGGTATCTGTAGAGGAGGAATTGACACCAGATACTTCTCCGATTGTAATGTGCGATCGCCTGTCACGAATACAAGCCCATAATTTATTCTGTGGTCGTTCTGGTTTAGCTTTTCAATACGAGTTACAAGCAGGTTCCATCACCACAGGGGTTACTACCCTTGATAATTCCCCTGTTTCCCAAACTGTCAACATTACCCCCAGCCAAGTTATAGGTGTAGGTAATGTCGGACGCAATCCAGGGAAAGCCATCTACACTCTCTACAATTCCAGCACCAACATCGTGGAATTTAAAACTATCCGCTATGGTGTTAGTAAGGGGTTTGATAGAACTTTTCACACTACAAAAGGTAGTGCACATTAACCCCCATAAAAAAAGGAGCCAACTTGTGGCTCCTCAATCAACAACAGGTTTTGAAAACTTGATTACTTCACAGTTACCTTACCGCCAGCTTCTTCGATGCGCTTCTTAGCATCTTCAGCAGCTTCCTTAGCAATACCTTCCTTAACCGGCTTGGGTGCAGCTTCCACCAAATCTTTGGCTTCTTTCAAACCTAAACCAGTGATTTCACGAACAATCTTCAGTACAGCAATCTTCTTGTCAGCAGGTACAGATTCGAGAATTACGTCAAATTCGGTCTTCTCTTCAACTGCTTCAGCAGCAGGTGCAGCACCAGGAGCTGCCATCATCATCATACCGCCAGCAGGTGCAGCTGCACTGACGCCAAAAGCTTCTTCGATTTGCTTAACTAATTCAGCAGCTTCTAGCAAGGTCAAAGATTTCAACTGTTCTAAAATGTTATCGGTTGTAGCAGACATCGATATAACTCCTATGATGTTTGATTTAGTTATTTGTCAATAGTCAATAGTCAATGGTCAATAGTTAAAAACCACTTTACTTTGGACTGTGACTGCGACGCACTGAGTGCAGTCGAAGTGTTGACTGTCTATTCGCCAGCACTATCGGCACTATCGCCTTTCTCTGCATCAGCAACTGCTTGCAATGCACGCGCCAGTGAACCAGGAACTTCGTTGATACCCACAGCAATCTTGGTAGCCAAAGCGTTGATGGCTCCAGCAATTTGACCCATGAGTTGTTCCTTAGATGGCAAGTCTCCTAGAGCCTTAACATCAGGTTCTTTCAGCAAGCGACCTTCCATTACACCACCACGAAGTTCTGTCTTCTTGGTGGCTTTTTGGAAATCTTGGTAAGCCTTAATCGCTGAAGAGAAATCTTCTTTAACTAGCAAAAAGGCAGAAGACCCATTGAGCAGTTCTGACAGTGGTTGCCATTGCTCTTGATCTTGAATGGCAATACCCATCAGGGTGTTCTTTGTCACCTTACACACAGTACCGCTGGGACGCAGCCGCCGCCGTAAGTCTGTGATTTCAGCAACAGTTAACCCCTGATAATTAATTACCAGTGCCAGAGTTGACTGACTCAAAGTTTCTTTGAGGTCAGCTACTATTTCTTGTTTATTTTCTAGCGTTCTACCCATCTTTATTTCACCTCCTAAGGCAAAATCATCGATTTTCCCTACTTTTGCGTTTTGTTTTGACCAACCGAAACAATAAACCCCAGCTGTGACAGCCGGGGTTTATTAGCAAGTCTCTTGCTGCCATAGTCATCACACTATCACTAGCGGTACTTGAGGCAATTTAGAGCTGCAACCTCGGCAGGATATTAAGCCTTAGGCCCCTGCTGTCTTTGGCTGTGTTTATTTAATTGGGCATTGCGCATTGGGCATTGGGCTTTGATTTCCTAGCCCCTAATCTCTAGACCCTATTATGCTGCTTCGGTCAGTTTCAAATCCCGTAGGGCACCGATATCGACTTTAATAGAGGGCCCCATTGTGGAAGACACATACACTGTGCGCCAATAACGACCTTTGGCTCCTGAAGGACGGTTACGGTCAATTGTCTCTTGCAACGCCTTCAGGTTGACTAACAAATCTTCTGGCGAGAACGATGCCTTACCAAACATAACATGGACGATGCCTGTTCTGTCAGCCCGGAATTCTAATTTACCAGCTTTGAATTCTGCGATCGCACTGGCTACATCAAATGTCACGGTACCACCTTTGGGTGATGGCATCAAGCCTCTAGGCCCAAGCAATTTACCCAGCTTCGCTACCTGTGGCATGACATCTGGTGTCGCAATTAGCTTGTCAAAGTCCATTCTGCCTTTTTGGATCTCGTCAATCAGCTCTTCTGAACCAACGACATCCGCACCAGCAGTACTTGCTTCGTTAACTTTTTCACCCCTAGCAATTACTGCCACACGTACTTCTTGTCCTGTACCTTTGGGCAGTGCTACAGTTGTCCGCAATTGTTGGTCTGTATACTTTGGATCTATCCCTAAGCGAATGTGCGCTTCCGCAGCTTCGGGAAATTTTGCTGTTGCTGTTTCTTTCAGCAGCGCTAGCGCCTCTAAAGGTGCGTAATCTCTATCTTCTACTTTGTCTTGCAATGCCTGCAAGCGCCGTGATATTTTTTTTCCCATTCTTCTCTCCTGGGGTACTTCCGAAGCTTCGCCTCTCCCCCGATAAATTTTTGTCAATTGTCAGTTGTCAGTTGTCAGTTGTATTTTCTTCTACTCATGACCAATGACTAATGACTAGTCTGCTATAGTTACGCCCATATTCTTGGCAGTACCTTCCACAATCTTCATCGCCGCTTCGATATCGTTGGCGTTGAGGTCGGGTAGTTTAGTTTGAGCTATTTCTTGTAATTGCGCTCTGGTAATGTTCCCAACTTTCTTTTTGTTGGGTTCATTGGAGCCACGCTCGATTTTCGCTGCCTTGCGAATTAGTACTGATGCGGGTGGGGTTTTAAGTACAAATGTAAAACTCCGGTCTTCATAAACCGAGATTTCTACAGGAATTACCATCCCAGCTTGGTCTGCTGTTTTGGCATTGTACTCTTTGCAGAACATCATGATGTTGACGCCATGCTGACCCAAAGCTGGGCCTACTGGCGGTGCTGGGTTGGCTTTTCCAGCATTCAGGGCCAATTTAATGACCGCTACTACTTTCTTTGCCATTTTTATTTAGCTCTGTTTCTCTACCTGATTAAATTCCAACTCTACTGGTGTATCTCGTCCAAAAATCGATAGCAAGGCTTTGAGCTTACTCCGTTCGGGAGAAACTTCAATCACCTCGCCTTCAAAGTCTTTAAACGGCCCAGAAAGCACAACTATCTTATCACCAGTCGCCATATCAATTTTCAGAACTGGCTCCTGTTCGCTGGTTTGTTTGAAGATGCGCTCAACTTCTGAATGACCTAGGGGTACTGGCTTAACGTGACCGCGACCTTTACCAGTGCCGCGTTTTTGTTCTGCTCCCACAAAATTAATTACATGGGAAGTGTTGCGCACTACCTGCCAAGTATCATCATTCATCACCATACGCACCAATACATAACCAGGGAATACTTTTTCCTCTGTTGTTTGGCGACTGCCATCTTTACGGATTTTCACCGCTGGCGTGTGCGGAATCTCGACTTGGATAATTTTATCAGCCACATCAAAAGTTTGAATGCGCTGTTCCAAGTTTGTCTTGACACGTTTTTCACAGCCTGAGGCTACTTGCACCGCATACCACCGTGCTTCTTTGAGCGCTGCTTCTGCGGCTTCCTCTGACTGCAACGTCTGGTCATGTGGTTCGTCTGTTGCAAAAGTCATCAGAACACCTGTTTTGCTGCCCACCCAAACAATCCATCGACCAAATAGATCAAAGATGCGGATAATGTCACCATCAATAAAACAGCTGCTGATTCGCTCACCAGTTGTTTCCGACTAGGCCAGACAACTTTCTCAAGTTCTTCTTTGGTTCCTTGAAAAAAGTTAGCTAAGGCTGACCCATTTGTGTTTTCTGGGATTTCCGCTTCATTTTTTTTGGCCACAGCCGTTTATCCCCCCGTTGTCTCTAGAGCTAGAAGCTACTAATTTTGATTCAGGTTTACAGCTTGAGTCAATCCCAACTTAAATCTGGAAGCAAAAAAGCTGCAAAATAATTATACCCGAAATCACAACTACTAGCTGCTATATTAGCAGCTGTATTGATATTTCGGGCTGTGTTTTTTGCTTTTGAGCGCGCCCTGGAGGACTTGAACCCCCGACATCAGGTTTTGGAGACCTGCGTTCTACCAACTGAACTAAGAGCGCACAAGCTGTCTTTGAGTCAGTTATTGCGTTGAACTTATTTATTTAGTTTAACGCAATTCCGGATCTAATCATACCTTACTTTTATCTGGAACGCAAGTGAGCGGCAGATGCCGCTTTTTGATGCTCACTTCTCCCATACTTCGTATACTTCGTAATTATAAATTACAAAGCGCGATCGAAGCGTTGCTTGATCCGAGTGGCTTTACCAACACGTTGACGGAGATAGTAAAGTTTAGCACGACGTACTTTACCACGGCGCATGACTTTAATACTATCAATCCGGGGAGAATGTAGCAGGAATACCCGCTCAACGCCTACCCCTTGAAATACCCGACGGACTGTAATTGTCTCGTTGATACCACCATTACGTTTGGCAATGACTACGCCTTCATAAGGTTGGACGCGGTATTTCTCGCCTTCTTTAATCTTGACACCGACTTTAACTGTATCGCCCACATAAATATCGGGCAGATTAGATTTTAGCTGTTCCCCTTCAATGGAACGGATGATTTCTTGAGCGTTCATTGCCTATCTGCTTTAAAAAACTCACGATCATCAATCATAAATCTATTCCAGCCTGAGAGTCCAGTAGTTGGCAATGGATGATTTTTTCTTTTGTTAATAGTACAGATAACAATTATTACATAAATGTTATAACTGATTAAATTATACAAAAGTGATATAAGTTACATGGTTTTACTCGTAATTAAGCGATTGACAAAGTGAGGAAATGACGAATAAGCAAGATATTAGTAGTGATATTTCTTCTACTGACCACTGACCACTGACTATTAATTATTGACAAAATTATGAAATTTAGTGTCGTTATAACTACTTATAATCGCTTAAATTTACTCAAACGAGCCATTGCATCAGCTCTCAACCAAACTATTCCTTGTGAGGTTGTGGTTGCTGATGACTGCTCCTCTGATGAAACTGAAAATTATGTTAAAAGCTTAGGTAACTCTATTGTTTATCATCGGAATACAGTAAATCAAGGTCATGCAGCAACGGTAAATGCTGGTGTGGAAAAAGCTAGCGGCGAATGGATCAAGTTTTTAGATGATGATGATTATCTCGCGCCTAATTGTCTAGAAGAAATGGCAAAGGCTATTTCACTCCATCCTACAGCAGTTATTTGTTCTTGTATTGCGGCTCAAGTAGATAGTAATGGTGTAGAAATTAGCCGTACCCCAAAATTTGGTACAGGGTTAGCTTTATCTATTCCCCAAGCTGATATTCATTACGGTATGCTTTTGGAATTGGTACCTTTTGGTACACCAGTGCAAGTAGCTTGCTCGCGGAATGCGTTTTTACAATCTGGTGGCTGGGATTCTCAACTTGATGCGAATTGTGATGACATTGATTCTTGGATTCGGATTGCGCAGTTTGGCGATGCTATATTCCTAAATCAAAGTCTTGCTTACCGGACAATTTGGCCTGGTGCTTATAATCAAAAATTTTCTCTGTTTAAACGCTTAGAGACAAATATTTTGATGAAAGAAAAGATTTATGCTTTCATCGATCAAAAGCATCGCTCCCATGTACCTAAGCTGGAGAATACGAAAAATTATCTCATACTACATTGGTCTATCGTGGCTTTGAAGCAGAGACAGCTAAAGGTATTTTTCTCGATGGTATATCCAGCGATTTTTTCGCCTATGGCTTGGTGGATGTTGTTAACTGCTGTCGTATCGCGGCGTTTAAATCGTTCTAATTCTCGTTTGCAAAAGTTGGTGTTAGGGACTAGGGGCTAGGGGCTAGGTGTGAGAAGAGAGATTTTCTGATAATGGCTGTCTTGGCTAACTTCTTACCTCTGTGTCTCTGTCTTTTCGCTGTGTCCTCTGTGGTTAAATCAATTATTTGAACCGCAGAGGACGCAGAGCGCGCAGAGAGAATATTAGCAATTAGTGAGATTTAGGAGAATTTTTTCCGCAATAAACGCAACCGCATGATAATTGGTTTTGTCCAGCGCCAATCAAGAATATCGTGGAGTAGTGTATAGAAGCAGGGAATGATAAACAGGGTCAATACTGTTGCTAAAGACAAACCAGAAAATACTACTACTCCTAATGGTTGCAAAAATTCTGAACCTTCGCCAATGCCTAAGGCTAGGGGAAACATACCCAAGACGGTGGTAATTGTTGTCATTAATACTGGACGCAAGCGTTGGGGTGCTGCTTTTAAAATTGCTGTTTTGCGGTCAACTTCTTCCCGTTCGAGTATTTGGTTTGCTAGTTCTACCATGATGATGGCGTTGTTAACTACAATACCTACTAGCAACACAGCACCTACTATCACAGTCGCACCAATGGCTGTTTTGGTGATGTAAAGTCCGAAAATACCCCCAGCTAACGCTAAGGGAATGGTAAACATAATTACTAACGGGTCAATGAGAGAATTGTATTGTACCGCCATCACCACAAATACTAAAAAGCTAGCTAATCCGCCTAATAGCTGTAATGAACTTTGAAGTTGTCGATTAGATTCAGCAGCTGTACTTGGTAATAAACTAACGCCCTCAGGTAAATCTATGCTATCGACTACAGTA
Organism: Tolypothrix sp. FACHB-123; assembly: GCF_014697075.1. Taxonomy (GTDB): domain Bacteria; phylum Cyanobacteriota; class Cyanobacteriia; order Cyanobacteriales; family Nostocaceae; genus Aulosira. Next base: position 108,951 of record NZ_JACJRE010000011.1, read on the forward strand.
TTAACTTGGGCAAGAGCGTCACTTAGGCTAGCTCCTTCGGCTAAGTTTCCGGCTATTAAGAATACCTGACGTTGATTAATGCGTTGTACTTCTCCAGGTGCTTGAGCTTCTACGATTTTGGCAACATCTCGCAAGCGAATTTGGCGATTATTATCGACAAATAAAGGTAGCCTTTCTAATTGGGAAGGTGCTTGTACTGATGTTTCATTTAACTGTACGCGAACATCTACTAAGCGGTTACCGCGTTGTAGTTGAGTGGGTACGCTACCTTCAAGGGCTGTTTGAATGGTGTCGCCAATGTCTTGAGTTGTCAGTCCTAAAGCTGCGACTCGTTCCCAGTCGGGAAGAATTTGAATTTCTGGTTGACGGTCGTCTGCATCAGGACGAAATCTTGCAAGGGTGGCTTGCTCTTCTAAGGCGGCTAATACTTGACGACCAGCTTGTTCTAAGGTTTCTGTGTTATTTCCCTGAAGAATTAAATCAATGTCAGCACCTCTGATAGGTGAGTTGTTGAGAATTAAACCTCGGACTTGACCGGGGGAAAGGCGCAGGCGAATTCCAACTAAATTCAGCTTGTTAAATTGCTGGGTAACTCTTTCTACAAAAGCTTCTACATTAGTACCCGGTTTGAGGGTAATGTTACTAGTACCGCGTAGGGGATTAGCATTAGTAGTGTTACCAAAGAGCGCACCTCCAATTGTGGTGAATACATATTCGGTTTCTGGTTGACTGTGGAGAATTTTGTTCACCGCATTCATGACTTTTTGATTGGTTTCTAGAGGAGTACCGGGGGGAAATTGAGCATTTAAGTTGGCTTGTCCGGTGTTGATGCGGGGGAGAATTTCTTGGGGAATTTGTGGAGCCATCCACAAACTACCACCACCAAAAAACAGCAGTGCTAAAGCGACTGCAACTAACCGCCAGCGCAATATACCCGCTAAAAACCGAGCATATCCGCCTGTAGCTGCATCAAATCTGCGGTTAAATTGTTTGAGTAGCCAAAATTCGCTCAATCTACTGGAAAATCGCCATCCCAACATCCGCGAAGAGAGCATGGGGACAACGGTAATGGCGATTAAAATTGAAGCGGCGACGGAAAAGCTAATGGTGAGAATTAATTCATTGAATAGTAAGGCGATAAAGCCACCGATGAGCAAAAACGGTAACACCGCCACTAAGTTGGTACTGGTGGAAGCAATCAGGGCTGATTCTACTTCTTGGCTACTTTGTTCGGCTTGGGAAATGAGTTGACTTTGACTTAAGCGGGTTTTGTTATCTTTACCCGGAGTCATTCCCGCACCTTCGGCGATGTTCTCCAACATAACGATGGAGTTATCGACGACAATACCGACACCAAGGGCTAAACCACCTAAACTAAAAACGTTGAGGGATAAACCAAAGATTCCCATTAAGATAATTGCGGCGAGAGTAGCTAGGGGAATAGCAATGACGATGATAAATGTTTGTCTGAGGGAACCAAGAAAGAGTAAAACTGCGATCGCAGCCAATGCTGTCCCGATCAAACCAGAACTGGTAACATTGGAAATAGAATTACGGATAAACCGCGATTCATCTAGGGTAGATGTCAAAATTGTCCCTTCGGGAATCACCCCAGATTGGCGCAGTTCTTCTAAACGTTTTTTCACACCATCAACAACGTCAATGGTATTCGCATCTGGTTGCTTTTGAATACTGACTTTAACCGCTTCTTCCCCATTCAAAAGAACATAAACCCGTTGTAGTTCTGAGCCATCAATAATTTCGGCAAAGTCCCGCAAGTAAACGCGGCGTGCTGGAATTGTGGTTTGGGAATTGCTGGCTGAGTTAGCCGGATTTGAAGCTACCTCAAAAGATAAATTTCTCAGTTCCTGAGCATTTTTGAACCTTCCCACAGTCCGGGTTAAGGGTTCGGAATTTTGCCCTAAAATCCGACCGCCAGAGACATCGACGTTACGGTCTCTCAGCTCATCTAAGACATCGGTTAAACCTACACCTAAGGCTTGTAACCTGTCTAAATCAATATTCACCCTAACTTCTTCTTGTACGCCCCCCGATACATCTACCCCGGCGACTCCGGGAACTACACCGAGTTCGCGAGCTAATTCTTCTTCGGCGAAAACCCGCAAATCCACACCCGCTAAGGATGGTGAGGTTAACGCCAACTCATACACTGGTAATTGAGAAGGATCGACTTTAAATAAGCGCGGTTCTTCAATGGTATCCGGTAAGGTGCTTCTGGCTCTGTTAAAAGCTGCTGTTGCATCATTCAAGGCTTGGTCAATATTTCCCCCCGGTTGGAAGAACAAATCTAAGCTGACTTGTCCCTCACGAGTTTGGGAAAAAACCTGTAATACTCCCTCTGTGGCGGAAAAGGCTTCTTCTAGGGGCTTGGTGACTTCATCAACCGCGACTTCTGGAGAAACACCGGGAGCTTGTATCCGCACCCCAATCCGAGGATAGGTAATTGATGGTAGTAAATCTACTGGCAGCTTGATGATAAAAAATACACCTAAAACTATCACTGCCAGGGTAAGCATGAGTGTGCCAATGTGTTGGCGGATGGAGATAGCGCTGATACTAAAACCGCTACTTTGTTTGACCTGTTGCATCTTTCTGTTTGATTATTCAAAAATTACTGTTTATTCCCTTTCGGGGTTGACTGAGATTTTTCTGAAATAATTGAAAGACGCACGGCGTCCCCATCTTTTAGTGGTCTCCCACTGCGCACAACATAGCTTTCTCCTGGTTGTAACCCAGATAAAATTTCGACTTTCGCATCAGCCCTTTTTCCGAGAGTGACAGAACGGGCTGTTACTTTGGCTTTCCCTTCAGTATTTGTAATGATAAACAAAGTACCTGTTTGCTCATCAGACTCTTGTTTACTTACTGTGGCTTGGGAAGCAGCTTGATTTCTAGCGACTTTCTGAATTGCTGTTTGCGGTACTACTACTCGCTGTGCGGCTTGAGTAGCAAAATTAACTCTTGCTAACAATCCACTACCAATTTTGCTTTCGCTGTTGGGAATGACTACTTCTACCGGGATTAACCTAGCTGTCGCATCCGCTGCGGGGGAAATGCGGGCGACTCTCCCCACTAATGTTTGGTCGGGAAAGGCATCTAAACTAACTTCTACAGATTGCCCAACCCGGATTTGTGCAAGTTCTAATTCGGAAACTTGGACGATGACTTTGACACGATTAAAGTCGGCAATTTTTAATACTTCGCCGCCTGCTTGCAGTAGGTTACCTGGTTCTGTCACTTTCTCAGTAATTACACCAGTGATGGGAGATGTTATGCGGGTATAGGAACGGCGTTCCTTAGCCTGGGCAACTACAGCTTTTTGGGCAGTTACTCGACCTTGGGCGGCGGCGACTGCTTGCTGTTCAGTGCGTACTTGCTCGGTGGCAGACCGTAAGGCTTGGGCGGCTGTTTGGGCTTCGGTGCGGGCTTGTTGGGCTGTTTGCTCGGCGATCGCGCCTTGTTCAACTAGTTGCTGTTGGCGTTGGGAATCGGCTTGAGCTTGTACTAATTGCAACCTAGCACTTTCTACTTGGGCGCGGGCATTACTTACTTGATTTGTAGCTCTAGCTACTTCTGATTCCAGGGAGGCTAATTCTGCTTCTGCTTGCTTGAGGTCTGTTAACAGCAGGACATCATCTAATTGTCCGATGTTTTGCCCTTGTCTAACTCGATCGCCAACATCGACATTTAAGCCTAATAATCGCCCTTCAACTTGCGATCGCAGTGACACTGTACGGTAGGGAATGGTACTACCAGTATACTCTGGTTGTGTTTGCAGACTTTCTGTGCGGGCGATCGCTACATCTACAGGTGTAGCCCCACCCCCTTGTCTACCTGCACCAGGCCCTTGAGATTGAGCATCGGCTGATTCTTTAGGAGATGAAGCACAACTCGTTGTCATCAAGCTCAAGCCCAGGAAGCAAGCGATAACTAACCTAGATCTTTGCTTATGTTCTTGATGAGTTTTGTGATGTAACCGAGAGTTAATTATTTGGGATGCAGCTATAGTATTTGGCATGTTAAAGAGTTTGTGCGGCTTATTTCCGTCCAAAAAAATCATTGATTTCCTCACAGGGCGGCGCTGGCTGAAAACAGCCGTCTACAAAGACAAAAGCAGATAAATTCTCTTTGCTGTACTGCTGTCACCAATTCTTTGTAAATTTGCATTGAATCAGCTTTTTCCCTGAGGGGTTGAAGCTAGATCTCAAGCCTGCATTTTGCAGAAGGAAGAATTAGTTGTAGACAGTGCCAGAGAATTTAATGGTACTGAACTCCTCATGTAAATTTAGTATACGTATTTTTAGCATTTCTAAGATCTGCCGCAAGATATAAGACAAAGCGAGATGATCAAAGTAATTATTTAATTTTTGGCTTCTATCCCCAGGCAGAAAGAAAGTAAAAATTTGGTTGTTTAGCATTGTAGCCAAACTATCAGTAATAGTTTCAATATCTAGTTTAGATTAAAAATAGTAAAGAAATTTGGTATTAGGGACAGATGTAATGTAGAGAGTTTCCGAGCCAAAATATCTATACTATCTATATTATTTGTGCTGAGGAAGGAAAGCAGTGAAATCACCACTCAAACTGACAAAAACCACTGAAGAATCACAGATTGCAGAATTTTTTCAGGAATCAGTGGGTAAGTGGCGATCGGAACGGCGTTATTACACCCTATCATCAGGAACTATCAAAGAAATAGTCAGTGCGATCGCAATTCGGTTTTTAGAGCCGGGATGCGAAGAACTGCAAAAGCTAGCGCAATTACACGAATTACCAGATGCAGTCAGTTTGGTATGTGGTACAGAAGTCACCTGGGATAGTACAGATGTAGTCACAGGTAAGCAAGAATCTCAAGGTTCCACGTTATTTGGTGCATTAGGAAATATTTTGTATCGCGATCGCGGTTTCGCCACATCTAAACCAATCACCGCCGAATATTATTTACCCAATCCCAAAATATTATGTTTGCGCACAGAGTACAATGGCTCTGTATTTGAGGAAGAATTAAAGCTCATCGGTACTAAATACCGTACTCGCCAGACGATTATCTCTCGTGCTGGCGAACAGTTGATGATTGGTCAGTATTTAGAGAAGAGATTAGGGTGAAGGTAGGAAGGTAGGAAGGGGGACAAGGAGGACAAGGAATTTTAGATTTTAGATTTTAGATTTTAGATTCAAACCCAATCCAAAAGACGCTCGCGGACTCGCTAACGCTGCGCTATCGCAAATCCAAAATCCAAAATTGAATTGCCCAATGCCCTATGCCCTAATTACGCATTCACCACTTCGCCGCCGTTGGGGTGGAGAATTTGACCGGACATATAAGAAGAGTCATCGGATGCCAGAAATACATAACTAGGTGCGACTTCTTCCGGTTGTCCGGCGCGCTGCATTGGTACTTGAGTGCCAAAGCTCTTGACTTTTTCCTCTGGGAAAGTAGAAGGAATTAGGGGAGTCCAAATCGGGCCAGGAGCTACACCATTCACCCGAATTCCTTTCTCTACCAGAGATTGGGAGAGAGAACGGGTAAAAGCCACAATCGCCCCTTTCGTTGCTGAGTAATCGAGCAGTTGGGGGCTACCTTTGTAAGCAGTCACAGAGGTAGTGTTGATAATTACGCTACCTTTTTTGAGGTGGGGTAAAGCGGCTTTGGTGAGAAAAAACATACTAAAGATATTGGTGCGGAAAGTTCGCTCCAATTGTTCAGCTGTAATATTTTCAATACTTTCTTGGGGATGCTGTTCGGCGGCGTTGTTCACCAAAATATCCAAGTGTCCCAACTCCTTGACAACTTGCTGCACAGCTTGTTGATCGAATTGTTCGTCACCAATATCACCTGCAATTGTTAAGCAACGTCTGCCTTCTTTTTCTACCAGGCGTTTTGTCTCTTCCGCGTCTTTATGCTCATTTTTATACATAATCGCCACATCTGCGCCTTCTTTGGCATAGAAAATAGCAACAGATTTACCAATACCGCTATCACCGCCAGTAATTAAAGCTACTTTACCTTGTAATTTGCCACTTCCCCGGTATTTGGAATCATCAGACTGAGGTTTGGGCGTCATTTGCGCCTCAGTACCAGGAGCATTTTGCTGTTGCGGTGGTTGTAGTTCTTTGGCTTGAGTCATAAACTTGCTTCTCCACAGTAATCTATTGGTTGCGTGTTTTGGAAAGGCGATCGCATTTCAAAGGATGTTGTCAAAGCCTCAATCTTTTCCCAACACCCTTTTTGGCGTTTCCTTACTTCACAACACTGTGACTCAACTTTAGAAAACTAAGATAATTACTTTCTCTTTCATTGGTAAGGAAAGTCTATATATATAGGGTAGATTTGTGTGCTGCTATTAATGTGGTAAATATAACAGTTATCGGTTGAATCCAATACGTTCCTGAGGACAAGGCAATGCCCCTACAAGGGCTGAAAGATTAAGGAATCGTTGTGAAACCTTGGCAAGACTGACTTAAGAATTTCCTTAGGCATCTTTTTACCAAAAAATATGAGCATTTTGCTAATTTTAAGCGCAAAATAACCTTAATTTAAAATATTAAGCGGATAAATATATCCCAGGTTTTTGTAATCAAGTCGAATAATATGCGCTTATCAATTATTCTCAGTGCAGGATGCTTAATACTACTCGGTCTCAACGTACCAGTAATGTCTCAAACTCCCATAGAGATAGCACAATCACCAGTACGTAGTAACTTGAATCAACGGAAATTACAATTTAATCGCCGTTTATGGGAGAAGCAAAATATTGTTAACTATCGCTATACATTTAGTAATGGTTGCTTTTGCATCCCCGACGCTAGAGGCCCAGTAGTCATTGAAGTCCGGAACGGTAAAACAAGATCCATAACTTCTGTAGAGACAGGCTTACGAGTTACTAATCCGGAGTATTTTGAAAATTACAATACTATTCCTAAACTGTTTAATGTGATTCAAGATGCGATCGCTCGTCAAGCCTTCAGCCTAGATGTGAACTATTCTGCAAGATACGGTTACCCGACTCAAATTAATATCGATTACAACGCTCAGATAGCTGATGAAGAACTATATCTGACAATTGAGAATTTTCAAGTACTTCGCTAAATTCTCAAAGCTCAAGCAGCTTACAGTTGTTGACCGTTGACTGTTAACCGTCAACAGTCAACGGTCAACTGTTAACTGTCAACAATTAAACAACAGGATAACCAGCAGCAGCCAACGCTTCCCTAATAGCGGTTTCCGAGGCTTGAGTATCAACACTCACCAATTTTGTTTTAGGATCTGCCTGAATATTAGCATTGGCATCGATGGCTTTAAGTGCATTGGTAATAGTGTTTGCACAAGCAGAACAAGCCATGTTAGGAACAGTGAGTTTTAGTGTCATAAGTTTAAAATCATTGAGGAGAAAATCGATCGAGATCAAGCTTGATACCATTGCTGCATTTGCTGAATTTCAGCAGTTTGCGATTCGATAATAGCTTGAGTCAAACAAATAATTTGTGAGTGAGTAGCTATATTTCAAGCCATCCTCGACATCATCACAGCTATTGAGTGACGCTATTCAGGCGTATCAGTCAAAAATCCTTGACTCAGATTCACCTGACATTCATCCTAAATTCTCCATCCGACTGGAGAGTCCAGTAGGTTTACAAGTTTTTTTGCCAAAGTTCATATTTATTCACAACCTTGTTCTCCTTTGAGACAGTTATTTTCGTCTCGAAGATGGCTATTTTCTTCCTTTAGCTGTTTGATTTGTGCTTGTTGTTCCTCTATCAAGGACTTTATAAATTGCAAATCCCTCAAAGCGTGGGCTAGAGAGGGATTTTGGGTATTGGGTATTAGTTTTTTTGACTCCTAGGTTAAATTACTTGCTTTATCGACTGCTTTCTTTAACTCTTCAAAGGTAATACTACCGTCTTCGTCTAAACCATACCGTACTAGTAACTCCTGGGGGCTACTGGTATTTGTTTCTGATGAGATGATTGCACTTAAGCCAGGACTTAAAAAAAGCTCATGAATGGAGACTTTGCCGTCTTGATCGCGGTCTAAGGTATTAAAAAGAGATTGAAGCTCTTGCTCAGTTGCCATAATTTTGTATCTGAATTAACTTTTCAATTTAATATCTCAAAATTAAATAAACTTATATCCTTAGACATATAAACGGGTATCGCTAGGCTTAGATCAAAAGATATGGCGAGTGAGATTAACCTGCTTTTGTGACTTTAAACAGAGGAAAAGTGGAAATCAGGGTGAGTCTGGAAAATAAAAATTGGGCTTGTGAGGCTATAAAGAATTGCCTTGGAACTACCTCTACATAATGATTATAGCGATGCAATGAACAGTGCCATGCCCTGACGATTATCTGTACCTCACCAACTTGCAATCTGCTGTCAAAGACGATCGCATATTCCCAGATTATCAGGACATGCGATCGCATTATAGTTAACAAAGGTAAGCTTACAAAGACAAGCCAGTGGTAATCCGCTGCATTGCTTCTTCTACATTTTCTCGGCTATTAAATGCAGAGATGCGGAAGTAACCTTCGCCAGCTGCACCAAAGCCTGAACCAGGAGTACCGACAACGTTGACGTTATGCAGTAATTTATCAAAGAATTCCCAACTCGATAAACCATTGGGAGTTTTCACCCAAACATAAGGTGCATTGACACCGCCATAAACTGACAATCCGGCGGCTGTGAGCTTCTCCCGGATAATTTTAGCGTTTTCTAAGTAAAAACTGACTAATCCTTTGATTTGCGCCTGTCCTTCTGGAGAGTACACAGCTTCCGCACCGCGCTGCACAATGTAAGATACGCCATTAAACTTGGTAGATTGGCGACGATTCCACAACTTCCATAGTTCCACATCGGAACCATCAGCAGCTTTGGCTGTCAAAGTTTTGGGAACAACAGTTAAGGCGCAACGAGTTCCGGTAAACCCTGCATTCTTGGAGAAAGAACGAAACTCAATCGCCACATCCTTTGCACCTTCGATTTCATAAATTGAATGGGGAATTGTGGGGTCGGTGATGTAAGCTTCGTAAGCCGCATCAAAGAAAATAATTGAGTTATTCGCCTTTGCATAGTCTACCCAAGCTTTCAGGTGTTCCTTACTTGCAGTTGCACCAGTGGGGTTATTGGGAAAGCAAAGATAAATTAAATCGACTTTCTCTTTCGGTATCTCTGCGGTGAAGTTATTTTCAGCAGTAATGGGGAGATAAACTAAGCCAGCAAACTCGCCTTTGTCGTTAGCGACACCTGTGTTACCTGCCATGACGTTAGTATCTACGTAGACAGGATAAACCGGATCGGTAACTGCGATCGCATTATCATGACCAAAAATTTCTAAAATATTCCCGGTATCGCACTTAGAACCATCAGAAATAAAAATTTCCTCTGCGTCGATATCCGCACCCCTGGCTTGGAAATCTTGCGCCGCAATCTTTTCTCTTAACCAAGCATAACCTTGTTCGGGGCCGTAGCCTTTAAAAGAAGCGCGATCGCCCATTTCCTCTACAGCCTTAATCATCGCTGTGCGACAAGCTTCAGGTAGAGGTTCTGTGACATCGCCAATCCCCAACCTAATAATTTTCGCATCAGGATTGGCTTGGGCAAAGGCATTTACCCGCCGCGCAATTTCGGGAAATAGGTAACCTGCTTTCAGCTTCAGGTAGTTGTCGTTAATGGTTGCCATAGTAGATTGAGAGAAATGCCATCCAACAAGCTTACTGCTAACAGATTACAAATTATAAAGTTTTGCGGTAATTCCCGAATCTTGCACAGCAAATGACATCATCACAAGGGTAATTTTAGTGATGAAGGTTGTAATTATAATTTTTTTAGTTGGAAGTCCCTAATTATTTACTTCCGAAGGCTCATCTGCTGACTTCTCGCTTTTCTGTGAAGGAGTTTCACTACTAGAATTTTGTTTTACCTCTTGGGTAGGTACTACTACAGGAGCGGGTGCAGAACCTTTGGATTCTACTGGTGCTGGTGGGACGACTACAGGATTGGACTGTTTTTCTGATTTTGGTGGAGCAGCATTCTGCGGAACTGAAGGTGAATTATTTGCTGGTGATGGTGAAGGGTTAGCTTTACGAGAACGAGATGAGCGAATTGCGCGTAATGTTTCCACCAGAGAAGGAGAGGGGGAAACTTGAGGTACAGGTGAGGATTGTTCGGACTTTGGTGTGGGTGATGATTCTTCTTGAGAACGCTGATTGCGCCTAGTACTAGTAGATTCTTCTTGATAAACACGGCGATTGCGTCTGCGCCGTGAGGAAGTGGAAACTGATGTAGTTTCGCTAGCAGAAGTGGCTTGCGCTTCTTTAGTGCTATCGGGTGTAGAGTTAACGACGGGTGTTTGCGGGCTGGGACTTGCTTCAATGGTGGGTTGGGAAAACAGCTCCTTTTCTGGTGAGTTTGGCTGAGATTTTGGCAGCATACTAGTAATACCAAAACCTGCGGTAGCGGCTACAACCGCAACGCTTGTACCAATAAATACTTTAGATTTTGCTAGTTTTTGAGCCGCCAATTTGGCATTATTGATGACTGATGATGGATCGATATATTTTTTGGTAGTTCTTGTAAAAAATTCGTCTTGTTCTTGCAGCGATAAATTAATAGTGGCGACTGTGTGAGTTGGTATGGATTGGGGTACAGTATTAACTCCCTCACCTGGTAGCAGTTTTAACCATTCGGTAACCGTCGCTGGACGAAAGCGAGATTCTACCGCCATACCCCGCATCACTGCTTGATTGACAGCAGCGCTGAGATGGGGCTGAAGTTCGCGGGGCGTTGGCATTTGTTCGCGATCGCGTAATAATGCTGGCATGGGCACTTGGGCTGTCAACAATGCATATAATGTAGCTGCCAAGCCATACACGTCTGTGGCGGGCGTACGCGGTGCTTGGGTGAGATACTGTTCGATGGGGGAATAGCCTTCCGAAACCATCCCCGTGTGTGTTTGCCTCACACCACCATTAAATTCGCGCGCTATGCCAAAATCAATTAGTACTACTTCCTGAGTGCCTTGGCGCAAAATAATATTATCCGGTTTCACATCTCGATGGAGTAAACCGTTATTATGTACAACTTGCAATGCTGCGCCAATTTGCCTGATGTAATGGATAGCGGTGGCTTCTGGTAAGGGTATCCCTGGTAAGACAAATGCATCGCCCAAGGTATCACCGGGAATGTACTCCATCACCATGTAAGGCAGCCCAGCTTCGACAAAAAAGTCGCTTACCCGCACAATATTAGGGTGGATACAAGTAGCTAATCTTCTGGCCTCATCTTGGAATTGGCGCTCGAACTTAGCAAAATCAGGATGTTGTCGCAGCCGTTCATTAATGGTTTTAATCACTACTTCCTGACCCAAGTAATGATGCGTAGCTTTGAACGTAATCCCAAAGCCACCACGTCCGATTTCTTGATTTAGGGTATATTTGCCACCCTGTAAAGTTGTACCTGCTAACATAGAGATTTTTGCGTTTTGAGTCCTTAGTCCGAAGTGAGCAGATAAGTACTGAGTCCTGAGTTTTAAAGTACTTCCGAAGAAATAGCTTCCCCCCTCAGTGGGAAAACCTCCCTATTATCGCAACAGTTTTGTCTTTTTCATAATACATTGCCATTTGCCTGAGCGACCTTAAAGGTATGGTGAGGCTGATAAGAACTTATTATGGCAAAACTGAGAGACAGTTCTGCTCAGTGACTGGATTCAGAATAGGCGATCGCATTAAATTTTCCCTAAAAGATTAGGACTTACGCACAGTCTACACATTCTTCTCCCCTTCAAAGACGCTGCGCATTGGCGGAAGCCTCTCGCAGAGAATAAATTTATTGGCTCTGTATCCTTTTTATTTTCGGTAAATTTACATTCAAAAAATATATGTAGGGTAGGCATTGTCCAGAAAAATTTTGGTCTAGTGGACAGTGCCTAAACTTTACTAAATTTTACTTCAATCATAAATCAATATGATTGAGATACTTCTTATGACATTTTTAGACTCACCAAAAGACAGAGAAATGTAATTTTAATAGTTACTAATATTTAAATTAATAAAGGTATTAATCAAATTGTCAAAGAGGAAAATATGATAACTAAAGACTCTACACACGCATTAGGAGTATTTTCTAATCCTCAAAAAATAGAGCAGGCTATTAATGAATTGAAAGCGGCTAACTTTCCGATGGAGAAGGTTTCTATTATTGCTAAAGATGTAGAAAAAGGTGAACAACTGGGCGAAGCGCAAATGAGCGATCGCATCGGTAATCAAGATGTAAATGCGACAGAGCCAGTAGCAAATACACTGACAGCAACTACTTGGGGTAGTATATTACTTGGTTTGAGCAGTCTAGCACTTCCCGGTGTAGGTGCTGTGTTAGCCGCAGGTTCTGTGGGTGTAGCTTTAGTTAGTAGTGTCGCTGGTGTGGCTGTAGGTGCAGCTGCAAATCAGAATTTGGTGAAAGCCTTAGGTGATTTAGGTATCCCCGAAGAACGCGCGCGCGTTTATAGCGATCGCCTCCAACAGAGTTATTATTTACTCATACTCGATGGAACAGAAGCAGAAATTAATCGTTCTGAACCAATATTACGTAGCAACGGTATTGAATATTGGGGTATTTATCATACTCCCCAAACTCAAAATGCCTAGAGAATGCAAGTTAGTAATTTACATATAATCATAGGGCACAACAATGTTGTGCCCCTACTCGTATACCTGATTTACCATCACAGCAATAATTAATTTGTTGAAAAATTGTTGTCATCGAGAATACAACTTTAATTCATAAAATTGCCTTTCCCTGGATAGAAGATTCTACCCATCAACAAAGTTATATTATTTCTAGTCATTAGCTGTTTGAAAATTTCAAAGCTCCTCCATATTTCTGCGAGGAGCTTTATTAATGTTAAGAGTATCTTTGGTTTTTAGCTCATCTGTAATTAATCTTGAGACTCTTCAGAGCTAGTTTCTGCTTCAGTTTCTGGCTCTGTGTTCACATTAATTTTAGGTTTAACGGGTTTTGGCCCCCGCACTAGTGCAGGGCTAACCTGCTGCTTGGTTTCATCACCATAAGATGATTTTTTTCCTTTACCAGAGGAACGATTACCTCTTGCTTTAGAGCTTCTAGGATTGGACTCTGTAGGCTGTACATCATCCAAATTTTCGGAATTTTTGTCAGTATTGGCTTGAGACTGACGTTCTGATTTCTTGATTGGGCGTTCTATCATTGTAGATTTTTGTAAAGCTATCTTTAATGATACATCGGTTTGCTGACGATCAATCTAATAAGTATTATTTGCAATAAATAAGTTTTATTGACAAAAATCACCGACATTTTTCGACTATAAGAGACTTTATACCAATTTGAAAAAAGAATGCAACAGATGCTAGGGAACAGTGCTGTGACCTCTAGAATAGATTGATGTGTCGCCAACATTATTTGAATCGGTATTATTTAAAGTAAAACAATATTTCATTACTATTTTTGATTGTTAAGCGTACACATTTAACAGTCAACAGTTAACGACTTGAAGCAGAATAATTGATTTTTTGCAGTTTGCTAATTCTGGCAAATTATAGTTAGGCTACCCCATTAAGTAATACCAGATTTTTTTAAGAAATCTGGCAGCTAAATTTTCAGCAATAACTTAAGATTTCTATTGTTACTCGATCCGAGACCAAAAATGCATTTTTGGCGTCAGGTAAAGAAAAGCGATCGCCAGCATTAATTCAATTGGTATCAAAGAAAAAAACAGGCTGGAACATAACCAAAAAATAGCAAATAATAAAACTACTATTTGCCCAAGGGAATTGGTAATTTTGGGAGTAATAATCAAACAAAGTAAAGCTAGACCTAGGGCAATCGATGAATAGGCAAAGGTTAACATAGTGAGTAATTAATAATGTTCAAGAACTGAAGATAATTGATGAACTGCAAACCAACCAATGTCTTTCTAGAAAGCTAGAACTGCTACCTATGTCTTATTTTTACAAGACCTCCAGAACATTGTAGAATCAGATCCCCATTTCATCAAACCGTTGTTTTACCCAAAGATGGGATTTTATGACTTCACTATAGTTTGACGAAAATCAGCAAAAAGTTTGTTCGCGATTAACAATAGTGATGCCAACTGTAACTAATTTTATAACTTTTCTGCTGCGGTTTGGATTACGAACCTGGTATCATAATTCTCTATCTTCATTATCAAGATTCATCAATGCTTCCCTATTAGCTAGCATGGTACTTACTCAGGGAAGATGATACTATCTTTTTTTTGGACGTTGTCGGCAACTGAGTTGCAGAAAAAGCCTTTATCTGTTATCCATTGAGAAATTTTTTGCGCAAAAATCACACAAACTCGGCGCTAAAGCCCACTGATTCAAGGGTTGGGATGAGCTTAATTGATAACTCATCGCAGCAATCATTCGCTCCTTGACAATGGCTAACATTCTCTTGATTTAATTGCGATCGCAATTTTTAACAATATGCAAAATCGCCTTTACAATCACCTCTGGTTGATCTATCCAAACAAAATGACTGCTATTTTCAGTTTCAATTTGTACAGAATTTGTGGATAAGTTCATTAATTCAGAGTGCATTTGGTCTCGTAGCTTATTAGCCGCTCTACTAGGTAAAAGTAGCGTCCAAGGAGAAGGATGGAAAAAAGTATTAGCTTTAATATTAACTATAGGTAATCCACTAAAATCATTAGCTGACTTAACTTGGCGACTACTAGTATCTAAATTTAAGATTTCCCGACTCATGGTAATCCAGTGTTTGGGACGACAGAAAGAACGTTTAACTGGTTTGAGAGTTATTTGGGGAAAATTCGCTAATTCACGCTTGATGAGTTCAAATGTGCCAATCAATTTCAGTAATCTAACAATACCGAGAACTGACCCTAAAAAGGACATCACGAAGCCAGAGAGAAAAAATAATTTTAAACATTGTAAATGAAAAGGCATTTTTAACATAGCCGTTTCATGGAGTCCATCGGTAAGTACCATTCCCATAACTTTTTGGGGAAATTGTTGTGCATACAAGCGCACGTTATAGCTACCGAAGGAATTTCCTACAAGAATATAAGGGGGTTCAATTCCGGCTTTTGTTAACAGATAATCGAGTTCTGTAACTATTTGCTGACTGGTTCGCGGATATGGGCTATGATCGCTCCAACCGTAGCCAGCGCGATCGTAGATGCAAACTCGTGTTAGCTTAACTATCTCTGGAAGCAGTAAATAACCTTCAATTCCGCCTAAACTATGTTCGATAACGACTGTCGGGCCAGACTCTCCCGCAGTGTAAAGGTGGAGGTTATAGCCACCCACATCAATCAGCTGACCTGGCGGTGGGTGACGATCTTCTATCAAACAAGCGATCGCCTGATAGCAAATTGTAGCCAACAGTATCATACTGTTGATAGATGGCAACATGTTGTAAATATGTTTGATTATTAGTTTTTAGACCAGCGCCAATTATAACGGTTCCATTCGTAAATTCCTTGAATTTCGTATTCAGCACCATTATGGAAGCGGACAATGCAATTGCTACAGGAAGTATCGCCATTGTTAATTTCCTCAACTTGTAGCACCACACAGGAAAACCATTCGCGCTTACACGGGCCATCATCTTGAACCCATTCCCACATCGCATTGGAAATTTCAATGCGATCGCCTACTTTTAGTTTAAGTGCATCTTCAAAATAAACATATTTATCAAAATGATATGGCTGAAGGCGATTGAGCCATTGTAAACCGTAACGTTCCCGAATAAATTGTACTTCTCCAGAGTCAGACGCATTCAACCAATCATTGAAGAATTGGGCTTTCCAATTACCATTATCTTGTTCGTGTATTTTGACAAACTGCAAAAATGCTGCCAATTCTTCTGAGGTTAGTTCATCCAAGGGATTAGTAATTTCTAACACCCCACAATTAGAATTTCCGGGAATTTGCTCAATTACTTGCAGTAGTATCTGTTTCTGTGTCTCAGTGAGAGGACAGCTGGCTACATCACAACACCTAAAGGCTGCTTGCAAAGCTGCTTGAATCTCATCCGGAGTCATAAGTTAATAGCAAGTTAAGGGTTGTTTTCCCTAATTATTACAAAAGTTAAATGAAAGTCTCCAATATCTTTTGGTTAGTTGTCAGTAGGGGCGGGTTTATAGGAGATCGTCATGGATATTTGAGGATATCTGTGAACCCGCCCGTACAGTTTTCAGTTCACGCTGATTAAGACAGATATACCGATGGCTATGTTAGTGATATATCTAAGAAAATAGCAAACATCCTGTAGGAACCTTAGTAAAATTAGTTTTTAGATATGGAAAAGAAAAGTAGCAGCAAATCTTGGTTAAATTTACTAGACTTAGCTAAGTCATTTTATTCCAGAGAAATAAAGGTAATTTTTGTTTCCTGTCTCATCAGTATTTTTCTCTGGGTATTAACTCCCCCAGCTGTAGCCCTGACACAAATTAAACTCTTTGATATTTCTTATAAAGACTGTCCGCCAGAACTGGCACAAGGCGCAGTAATTAGTAGTGGTTCGGCGGCGGCTAACTGTTTTATAGTGACAGGTAAAGCTGAAAATGCGACTTATAAAACCGTCTACGATGCAGATATTTTCGGACGGATTTATGATGCTAACAACGACCCAGTGTTACAAAACCGGACGCGGTTAGGTTCGATTGCGGAAATACCACCAGGTATCAGTGATTTTGAATTGCGGATTTCTGTAGCTGCAAACCAGCCAACCCCATTGAAGCTGAAGCAGTTTAAAGCTGCTGGGTTTAGCGGTCAGGTGCGTAAGTAAGACTGATTTATTTTAGATTTGTCATCATTAATATTAGGATTGTTAGGGTGGGCGATCGCTCACCCTAACTTTATTCCCACTGTGGCGGAGTTGTTAAAAAATCAATATAGCTTTCAGGGTAGGAAGCAACCAGTCGCCAGCTAATTGCAATACCAAGAAGGCGATGATGGGAGAAAAATCTATCCCGCCTAGTGGAGGAATAATAGAGCGGAAAAGATTGAGATAAGGGTCAGTGATCTGGGCTAAAGCCGCAAATGGTTGACTATAAAAGTCAATATTGGGGAACCAGGTCAAGAGAACCCGAACAATCAGCAAAACAGTATAAATCTGGATGAAAGTAGCCAGTGTTGTAATCAGTAGATTCATGGATAGCTCGGTTTTGGGCTAAGTTGACAAACAAGGTCTTATCATAGATTTTAATTTAGTCTTGGTCATGGCGTCCGCGATAAATGTTGGCATATTGCACCACACTTAAGCGCTGCATCACGTCGTTATTGTCTAAGAATCCTTCGTCAAAGAACGCTCGTTGACTGCTTGCGGTGAAGTGCCATTGACATTGCCGAGTTGCTTTCGTACCTCATCTATTGTGGCATTTAGCTGGGCAATTTTGTCTTCTAGCGATCGCCTTGCTGTTTCCATTTCTAATCCTTCTGTTTGGGAAGGTGTCATCTGACGACGTTTTCCAGCTATCTTGCGGGAATCTTCCAGACTATTTGTCAATTCTGTTTCTTCGTCTGCTGCTAATTCCGGATCTTGGCGAGTAGCAATCAAGGCTCCAACAACGCCACCGACAACACTACCGAAAATTGCGCCGACAAAAAATCCATTGACAAAACCATCACGCTGACTCATATTCTTAACCGCCTTGACGAAACTTTGGGACTTTTACACTAGTGACACTAGTTAAAGTTATTTTCCTACCCTAGCTGCATAGTAGCTTAAGTCCCGTAGGTGCGATCGCCAGCATCTCCCAATCCTGGCACAATAAACCCTCGGTCATTAACTGTTTCGTCAATGGTGGCAGTGTAAATAATTAAACCTGGATAAGCTGCACTGAGTTTTTGCAAAGCTGGCGGAGCTGCTACTACACAAACAATCCTTGTTAGAGATGGATCTACACCCCGTTGTGTCAATTCTGCCATTGCTGCCATCATTGATCCTCCCGTAGCTAACATTGGATCGGTAATTAATACCCGCGTCTGAGGATCGAATTTTTCTGGTAATTTGTTGAGATAACACATCGGTTCTAGTGTTTCCTCATTGCGTACTAAGCCCAGATGATAAATCGAAGCTAAAGGCAACAAAGTCTGCGCACCTTCTAATAGCACTAACCCAGCCCGCAAAATCGGTACTACCGCCACGGGTACTAATGGATCGATCAAAGTAGCAGGCGTAGAATCCAAAGGAGTCTCCACCGTCATTTCTTGGGTCGGTAACCACTCTCTGGCAGCTTCATAAGTTAACCATCTTCCTAACTCCACCATCGCACTCCGGAATAATACTGAAGGTGTGGCGGCATCCCTAGCAACTGCTAACCAGTGCTTGATCAGGGGATGGGGTGGAACATAAACACGCAGTTGTAGCGTCATAGCCAAAAATCGGCGTCTTTAATATATAAGAACTGAACCATAATGATACTCTGTCCTGCCTCTGACTGGCAGCTAAAATCAACAACCTGGCAATTATTGATAATCTTTTGCATTAACAGTTGACAGCAATTCTCAATCAAGGTTATATTATTATCCAGTGTTCTCCTCTCTTTAAGGATCGGCAGACGGGATTAGCCAGCAGTAGCAGGCTTGTCCCTCTTTTTTTTGCGAGATAAATTCACAAATTGAATCAAATTGAATATTTAAAGAGAACAGGAACAGAGAACAGAAAAAATCTAGACTGTTTCTCACATCAAACAGGATTCCTCAATTTAATTAAATTTTCATAGGTACTTTAACTCTTGAATCTCTGCCAGCCAACGATATTAAATCGTTGAAGTAGTTGATTTTGAGACAAAAGTAATATGCGCTACATTTTTTTATAAAAAAATGATGCCAATCCTGACCCTCGGTTTGCCATTACTGAATTTGCATCAATATTAAATTATCAGTATACTGCTCAAGGTTTAAGTTTTGAATTTTGAATTATTATGACTTCTAGTTCCTTATTTGATGTAATTATTATTGGTTCTGGGATTGGGGGATTAGTGACCGCAACCCAGCTAGCAGCAAAGGGAGCTAAAGTGCTGGTATTAGAAAGTTATACAATACCAGGTGGTAGTGCAGGTTATTTTGAGCGTCAGGGCTATCGCTTTGATGTCGGAGCATCCATGATTTTTGGCATGGGTAACAAAGGAACTACAAATTTACTTACCCGCGCCCTTCATGCTGTAGACGTTAGCTTAGAAACAATTGCCGATCCGGTACAGATTCACTACCACTTACCTGATGGTATCGACTTGAAAGTAAACCGAGTTTATGAAAAATTTTTGCAAAATCTTATTGCATACTTTCCTCATGAAAAATATGGTATTCGTCGTTTTTATGACGAATGTTGGGAAGTTTTTAATTGTCTAAACAGCATAGAGTTACTGTCATTAGAAGAACCTCGGTATTTATTGCGGATGTTTTTACAACACCCTTTAGCTTGTTTGAGATTAGCTAAATATTTGCCACAAAATGCTGGCGATGTGGCGCGACGTTACATCAAAAACCCGTTATTGTTGAAATTTATTGATATGGAATGTTATTGCTGGTCGGTCGTTCCAGCCAATATGACACCCATGATTAATGCAGGTATGGTATTTTCCGATAGACATTATGGCGGAGTTAATTATCCCAAAGGTGGAGTCGGAAAAATTGCTCAAGCATTGGTAGCTGGTTTAGAAAAAGTTGGAGGAACAATTAAGTATCAAACAAGAGTAAAGCAGATTATTACTGAAAAAGGCAAAGCTGTAGGGGTAAAACTGGCTAATGGTGAAGTCTATCGGGGTAAACGCATAGTTTCTAATGCTACACGCTGGGATACTTTTGAAAATTTACTACCTGTAGAGTCAATGCCACATAATGAGAAACAGTGGCAACAAACCTATCAGAAATCACCCAGCTTTTTGAGTTTGCACATAGGGGTTGAGAAGTCAGTTTTGCCACAAGGAACCGAATGCCATCATATATTGTTAGAAGAATGGCAACAAATGACTGTAGCCCAAGGCACAATTTTTGTTTCAATTCCGACATTGCTTGACCCCGATTTAGCGCCAGAGGGTTATCATATTATTCATGCTTTTACCCCTGACTGGCTAGAGAATTGGCAGGGATTAAGTGAAAGGGAATATGAGAGCAACAAAGAAGCCGCAGCATGGCGAATAATTGACCGATTAGAGCAGATTTTCCCTGGTTTAAATGCAGGATTGGATTATTTAGAAGTAGGGACACCCCGCACCCATCGCCGCTTTTTAGGGCGAAAAGATGGTACTTACGGGCCTATTCCCCGGCGTAAGTTATGGGGGTTATTGGGGATGCGATTTAATCGGACAGCGATTCCCGGATTGTATTGTGTAGGGGATAGTACGTTTCCTGGTCAAGGATTAAATGCTGTCGCCTTTTCTGGCTTTGCTTGCGCCCATAGAATTGCTGTAGATTTGGGGTTATAGGTCATTGGTCATTTGTCATTGGATTTAGGTTCATTAGGAGAAAATGATCCAGAGGATACTCAGATTGAGTAGGTTTATTAGCAAGGCTGTAATGACTTTCCATTGTCTATTTTGACTGATGCGATCGCGAGTACGAGACAGCAGCAACCGCAATAATAGCCACAGGGAATATAGTTGAAAGGGTAAAAAAATCAGAATTAAACCAATAACAGCGACTTTAAAGGCTCTGTCTGCTGTTTGGTCTGCCCAGGAAACTTTGATAATATCGTCATCATCTGCATCATCAGCTGTAGTTTCCTCACCTTCAGCAGCAGATTCAACTTCTAAGTTGCTTGACCCTAAAATAAACTTAGCTTGTGCTGCGTCTTGTTCGTGAACTTGGAGTTTAATCCAACCGACAGCGACAGTTAAATGCCATGCTAAATCTACGGTAGACTCGTTTGCTAAATAAGAGCTAATACCTTCAGCTTCTAAAAGTTGCTTTGCGAGGTTAGCTTCTAAAGAGTTGTTATAGGTGGCTACTGTAACAAAATTATTAGCCATAGGTTTGCGCTAAATGATTCCGAAAATTGCGATCGCCACTTGCAAATACCTCGATGGATAGTCTACCCTAACGCGCTTTTCGTGCTTAATTAAATATACAGTAGCGTCCGCATAGGAATTATAGCAATTTGCATATACAGCATATTTCAGGTAAATGAGGTATGCGCTTCGGGGCATGGGAGTGCCAGTGCCCCTACAATCTATCGCATTCTTTTTTCAAATTGGTATGACAACCAAATATGAAAATTTCTAGCCCCTAGCCCCTAGTCCCTAGTCCCTAGCCCCTAGCCTTTGATTTCACTCAAATACAGCCAAATCAAACCAAAAAGTAGTGCCAATGCCCACTTCACTCACCAGATGAATTCTACTGTGATGCCTTTCCATAATATTGCGCACAATTGATAAACCTAAACCCGTACCTTCTAGGGTATGCACGCGATTTTCTACACGAAAGAAGCGATCGAAAATTGCTTGTTGGTCTTCTATGGCAATACCAATACCAGTATCAGATATTTCTACACGTACTGATGGCGATGGTTTTTGAGACTCGGATTTAGCATCTAATTGATAGGCGCGAATAGCTACTTTACCACCGGCTGGAGTAAATTTCAGGGCATTACCGACTAAATTCGCTAAAACTTGCAGTAACAAATCATAGTTACCCACAACTAAAGGTACAGGCGGTTTCACTTCTTGAATTAATTCAATACCTTTATCTTTAGCATTGAGTTGGTAAGTCCGCAGGGTTTGTTCAATTGCTTGACCTAAATCTACGCCATCAAAATTGTAAGTCCGCCCAGACTCAAGTTTTGATAAATCTAAGACATCGTTGACTAAGCGTGTCAGGCGATCGGTTTCATGGTTAACTGTTTGCAGAAACTCTTGGCGTTCTTCTGTACTCAAGTCTTCGCCGTAGTCGTGCAAAGTTTCGATAAAAGATTTGATATTAAACAGAGGCGTACGCAGTTCGTGAGATACGTTGCTGATAAATTGGCTTTTAGCTTCGTTGAGTTCAACTTCCCTGGTAATATCTTGGACGGTAATCGCGATACCTTTAACGCTTTCCCGTTGCACATCCAAAACTGTAGTCAAGAGAATGCGGATAGTACGTTGGGTAGGTTGATTTAACGCAATGCGAAATTCCGCACTTTCCGATTCACCGGAAGCCATTTCATACAAGGTACGGCTAACTTCCATTTGCACGGCGGGAGGTAAGTGATGGAGTACGTTACAGCCGACGACTTCATCATTTTCCCAAGAAAATATCCGCTTGGCTGTGGGATTGACCAATATTACCTGCATGTTATTGTCAATCAACACCGCACCGTCGGCAATGGTGGAAACTAGAGTTTCTAGCTTAGCTTTTTCGGCTGTGAGTTCCTCAATATTTTGTTCTTCATAGCTTTCTAATCGCTCTGCCATCTCATTAAAGCTGAGAATTAACTCTCCTAGTTCGCCGCCTAGGGGTAAGTCAATTCGCTGCTTAAAGTTCCCGGCGGCGATTTGTTTCACGCCTACTAACAGTTCTTTAATTGGTTTGGTAATAGTCAGCGCATTTACCACCCCTGCCAACACTACCATTACCCAGATGGTAATAAATACGGCAATGGTGACATCGCGGGTAAAATTGGTAGAAATAACGGCAGTTTGGTTAGGATTGATGCCAATCGCCAAGACACCCAAGTATTTGTTGTCAGCGATGAGGGGCACAAACACATCAGTCACCGACCCATCAGGGGTCATGTGTTGGCGTACCATTGGCTTATCGCTGTCTTTGGCGTAATCTTCTGGTAGTTGAATGCGCCGTTCAATGGTTAAAGAGTTTTTTACCTCTGCTTCCCAAAAAGGTATCCCATAATAGATTTCCCCAGTGTCATCAGCGTAGAGCATATAACGCACACTAGAAGTGCTGCTGTAGAAGCGCTGAGAAAATTGGGCAACTTCTTGGCGTTTGTCTTCAGCAATTAACGGAGTCACATTGGCAGCTAGCAGCAGTCCAAGGTCACGACCGAAGCGGGTATCATTTATTTGTGCATCCTGCTGAATCGTATTCACCGCCCAGAAGGTCAACCCACTCATGACTAAAGATACCACCAATGTCGCCGCAGCCAATAGCTTGGTCTGGAGGGTGAAATCTGACCACCAATTTGCGATCGTTTCTCGGATTGTTTTCAAAAGAGCCAGCATTTTAAATATAAGTTGTTAGTAGTTCTTGTTTTAAACCCCAACAACTAAAAAATTAACAGTTAATTCGACAAATATGCGAATAAGTTAAGCAAGAGTCAAGGAAGAGGCAAGGGAGCAGGGGGCAGGGAGCAGAAGGGAGTATTAATCATACCAATGCCCAATGCCCAATGCCCAATGCCCAATGCCCTAATTCTTAACTCTATGCCCAATATCTCTACGGTAATACATGCCCGCAAAGTGAATGGATTCTAAACCAGTGTAGGCTTGGGCGATCGCTTCCGCAAAATTTGCGCCTGTACCAGTGACGTTTAATACTCGTCCGCCATTGGTGACTATTTCTTGTTGCTGGTTTAATGTTGTCCCTGCATGAAATACAGTTACTCCGGCTGTGTTGGCTTGGGTAATTCCCGTAATTACATGTCCTTTTTCATACTCTCCTGGATAACCGCCAGCGGCAGCAACGACGGTAGCGGCGGCTCCGGGTTTCCAAGTAATTGGTGTTTGGGCTAAACGCTGTTCCACACAGGCTAAAATTAACTCTTCTAAGGGGGTTTCCAACAGGGGGAGTATGACTTGAGTTTCGGGATCGCCAAAGCGACAGTTAAATTCCAACACCTTAAAGTCGCCGTTGGGAGCAATCATTAAGCCGGCGTAGAGTACACCCTGGTAATCAATGCCTTTAGCTTTTAAAGTCGCGATCGCTCTTTCTAAAACTTCTGTTTGCACCCGTGCCATAATCTCTGGTGTGGCAATGGGTGCAGGGGCGTAAGCTCCCATTCCCCCGGTATTATCGCCTGTATCGCCTTCGCCAATCCGTTTATGATCCTGGGCGGGTAATAAGGGGCGAATTGTTAAACCGTCAGTTAAGGCTAACACGGAAACTTCTTGCCCAATCAAGCATTCTTCAATGACAACAAATTCCCCCGCACTACCAAATTGTCCTTGAAATATCGCTTCAATGGCACTGTAAGCTGCGTCTACTGTTTCCGCCACTGTCACACCCTTACCAGCCGCCAAGCCATCGGCTTTGACCACAATCGGTGCGCCCTGGGCTTTGACGTAGGATTTAGCGGCGGCGGCTTCTGTAAACACTGCCGCTTTGGCTGTGGGGATACCTGCTTCTTGCATTAAAGCCTTCGCCCAAGCTTTACTTGCTTCAATTTGTGCCCCGGCTCTATCTGGGCCAAATACCTTCAATCCTTGATTATGGAGATAATCTGTAATTCCTTTAGCTAAGGGTACTTCTGGGCCGACTACAACCAGATTTATCCCATTATTTACAGCATATTTGCCAATACCCTCAAAATCATCTACCGCCAGAGGTATATTTTGGCAATTTGCCATACTTGCCGTACCGCCATTACCCGGTACACAAAAAACTTGCTCAACTTGGTTAGATTGCAGCAGTTTCCACGCCAGAGCGTGTTCGCGCCCCCCATTTCCAACAACTAAAACTTTCACGGATATCCTCTTACTTCCCTTGCCAACAGCGAAGCTACTCGCGGATCAATTTTTTCATCAATGCTTGTGCTTATGCAAGGGGCATTGGTTATTGGGCATGGGGCATGGGGCATTGGGCATGGGGCACTTGTACTGAGCGAAGTCGAAGTATTGGGCATTGGGCATGGGGCATGGGGCACTTGTACTGAGCGTAAAGGCTGCGGCATCGCTTCTAAGTATTTTTCCCGCACTTTTTATAATTTTAAATTGGTATCGTTTTGATCGTCGTCAAAGTCGTTTTGATCGTCGTCAAAGTCGTTTTGATCGTCGTCAAAGTCGTTTTGATCGTCGTCAAAGTCGTTTTGATCGTCGTCAAAGTCGTTTTGATCGTCATCAAAGTCGTTTTGATCGTCGTCAAAGTCGTTTTGATCGTCGTCAAAGTCGTTTTGATCGTCATCAAAGTCGTTTTGATCGTCATCAAAGTCGTTTTGATCGTCATCAAAGTCGTTTTGAGGGATTTTAATGACGGTTTTCTCTGGCTGAACCCGATTTACAGTGAATGCGATCGCACTTTATGAAAAAATACAGCAAATTGCCAGTTGGTTAACTATGAATGCTTACAAATACAAAGCCGCGAGTTTTACCTGAAGTAGTATCATGTGTTGCCATTGCTTTCCACAATTCTTCTGCTTTCACCCAAACAGGCGGATATTTATAACGAGAAACATCCAAAATTAAAAATCTATCTGTTTGTTGATTATAGGCAGCTAAAGGCGAAATATGACCGCCTCTTTCTTGGCCAATTGCTTTGCGTAAATAATTAACAATAATAAAATTACCTGGTTGTTGTAAATTCTCTGCGGCTAGTTTCCGAAAGTTATCTAAACTAATATCAGCCCCATGATAAATTTTAACTTTGACACCATAACTTTCTAATAACCCACCTAATTGTTCTAAAGTCATACCTTTACGCGCAACATCTTCAGCCGAAATTACTTCTTTGGTTTTCTCATTGCTAAAAAAGTTTTCTTGGGTAAATACGCGATATGGTTTATATTGTGGTGCTTCTGGTGCGGTAATTCCTAAACTGTTCAGCACCATTACTATACTAGCTACGCCACAATAGGCTTGATTGTTTTGAGTAATAAACTGACTGCTGAGGGGAAAGAAATCTTCTCTGGCTTGGCTTTCAATTAATAATTTTTCTCCCTCCTTGGAGTTGAAATTAATTAAATTAGGTGCGAGAGTCAGAGTTTGAGCTAATACAGTACTGCCACTCAAGCAAATACCTAATAAAAGAAATTTGATAAATGATTTTAGTATCATATGTTCAGATTTATTTGACTTAGATGAAAGTGCAGATTTAATATATTTAAACTTTAAAATTCTCATTTTTTATGAATAAATATAAAATAATTTATCATTCAATATAGTACAAGGTATGATACTTGCAAGAAATGAAATTAATTATAATTTATAACATGGGGAAAAATTCACTTTTCAAAACATTTGTTAGTGCCAGTGAGATCGCGTTAATTTTTCAGCCCATTGCACCACTCTTAGCTGTACCGCCACAGCCAAGTAATTCTCTACCTGCTACCAATAACCAGAATGCACCAAATAAAGCTAAATTAAAACTCTATGGTGCGCCAAGAACGCGCGTACCAATTGTGCAGTGGTATTTAGCAGAATTAAACATTCCTTATGACTATATTTCACTCAATTTCAATGCTAACGAACAGAAGCAGCCTGAGTTTTTAGCCATTAATCCTATGGGTAAAGTGCCTGCTATAGTTGATGGCAATCTAAAATTATGGGAATCTGGGGCAATTTTGCTTTATTTAGCCGATAAATACAATCAACTGCCTAATTCTGTCGAAGAACGCGCCAAAATTACCCAGTGGGTGATTTTTGCCAATGCTACCTTGGGGCCTGGTTTATTTTTAGCAGATAGGCGGGAAAAAGAAATGCCAACTTTACTCGCGCCACTGAATCAAATTTTGCAGACACAGCCTTTTATCGCCAGTAATAAATTCACTGTGGCAGATATTGCAGTTGCTTCCTACTTGCACTACGCTAAATTACTTTTATCATTAGACTTTAGTAAATATCCTGCGGTTGTCGCTTATCTTGATAGAGTTACTGCTAGACAACCATTTAAAGATACTCTGGGTAAACGTTAATTTTTGATTTTACAATCAAGAATGGCGATCGCAGGGCACAATAAAAACAAACCACAGCGATTTTTAACGCTACGCTACCATGAGCTACTGCCTTAATCCCCATTGTCCAAAACCAGAAAATGCTGATGATGCTAAGTTTTGCTTAACTTGCGGTTCTAAGTTACTCCTCAAAGAACGTTACCGCGCAATTAAACCCATAGGACAAGGTGGTTTTGGGCGTACTTTCTTGGCGGTGGATGAAGATAAACCCTCAAAACCGCGCTGTGTAATTAAGCAATTTTACCCCCAAGCCCAAGGCACTAATAATGTGCAAAAAGCGGTGGAGTTATTTAACCAGGAAGCTGTGCAGTTAGATGAGTTAGGACAACATCCGCAAATTCCTTCATTACTGGCGTATTTTACCCAAGAAGATAGACAGTATTTGGTACAAGAATTTATTGATGGGAGAAATTTAGCTCAGGAATTAGTTGAACAAGGTGCGTTTAATGAAGTGCAGATTCGCCAGTTACTCAATGATTTATTGTCAGTACTGCAATTTTGTCATGCTAGACAAGTAATTCACCGCGATATCAAACCAGAAAATATTATTTTACGCAGTAGCGATAAAAAATTAGTTTTAGTAGATTTTGGGGCTTCTAAATCTGCCACCAGTACCGCCCTCAACCGCACAGGTACAAGTATTGGTAGTCCCGAATATGTCGCCCCAGAACAAATTCGCGGACGGGCAATTTTTGCCAGCGATATCTATAGTTTAGGTGCAACTTGTGTGCGACTATTAACAGAGCGATCGCCTTTTGATTCTTATGATGTGAATAGCGATACTTGGAATTGGCAGCAATACTTAAAAACTCCGGTTAGTAATGATTTGAGCCGCATTCTCAACAAAATGTTAGCCAGTATCCCTGTCAAACGCTATCAAACAGTAGATGAAGTCCTCAAGGATTTGCAAAAGTTACCATTAAACGCCACACCAGCGACATCAGTTAAGCCTGTTACTATCTCACCATCCACACCTCAACCTGCAATTGCTCCGAAAAGTAACAGTCAAATTGAGCGAGAATTAGAAGAAATGAAAACCCTCTTTTTGGGCGGGAATAAGCAGCAAAAAAATCCAGCAAATCCACAAAATCCCAATCCTCAGCCTACTACTAAAAGTATCATTGACGATGAATTAGAAGAATTAAAAAGTAAGTATTTGGGTAATAATAACCCGTAAAATCCTGAGATGATTTCACGTAACCACCATACTTTTTTCAAATTTAGACTTCAGTAGGTATTGAATTTTTCATCCTGCGTCGGTGCGTTGCGCTACGCGACAACACACCCTACAATCTTTGAACAGTCAACCGTCAACAGTCAACCATCAACAAAATGTAGTCCTGATACTGCTTGCTCAATATCTAAGTTTAAATATTTATCTAATGGTAGATACATCCAATTAAGTGCTACTTGGGGGTCTGGGTTGGTTTTGTGAAACCCTAGTGCTGATACTAATTGTTCATTACTTGGATGTATGGTGAGAGCATAGATATCGCACAGGTTAGGAAAATCAGCTTGGATACGTACTAATGTTTTTTGGGTATCCGTTAATAATTCACAAAGGTTATTTAGCTGTTTGTAAGGTAAATCGATTTGCCAACTGCGGACAAAAATCGATGTACAATTGCGATCGCCTATTTGGGCAATTTGAAATGGGTCAATGTCCCAAGTTGCGCTCATGTGCAAGCCTTTACGCGCTGGAATAAAGAAATTGGCTTCTGATTCTCTCGCGACTGGATACAGCACGTAAAAACCCACAGCATCTTGGTTATCACTGCGGCGCAAAACCCTCATCCCTGTTGGATATTGTTCCGCCCAACCCCGGATGATTCTGACAATTCTGTGGGGTAGTGCAGTGGCTTTTTTATTCATCCAGTTGTAATTACGGGCTAAAAAACTCGCAACGGGGACAGCATCGGTGCGGGGATTAAAGTTGTCGGGGAAAAGTTTGATATCTGCTTTGTCTGGGGTGGTATTTTGGGGATTGGGTAATAAAGAACGGATGCGAATACAAGTACTATTACCATCAAAGTCTTTTTCAATCAGCCCCAAAGCCACCAGCTTATCAATCATCATACCCGCAGAGCGATCGCTTCCCCGTTCTTGTTCGCCATAAAAAACTTCTTGCGCTTCCCGATGGGTACAAGGAACAAACCCATCAGGTAAATCCAGTTCTGTCAAAGGTTTGGGGAAATGTTGACCTAATTCTTGCCGTTGTTTAAGTAGTAAATAAACCCACAACTTGACAAAATATTCTGCGCGTCGCCGTGTTATCCCCACTCGCCCTTGCAATTGGGAGACATATTTGCGCTGTAGTTCCAGAGGAAACCATTGTTCAATACTTTGGGGATTTATCATCTCGCAAGACTCCTGACTTTTCCTAACTCGTGCAGTTGAACGGCAGCTACAATTGATTAGTCCCTAGTAGTAGACTGTGTTTGTATAGCCGAACCAGTGCGTTCGGTCGCCAGACTTCTACGTAGCCTAAGGGTGACTGGCGTGCGAAAAAAATTCGCCAGGTTGAGATTCCTGTACCAATCAGCTTTATAAAAACTTCACCCTAATTCAGATAATTTACGCAAACTTCAGCAGCATTACTATAATTACTGCCTACTCATTGCATCAACAGAATCGCGAACCCCAAAATTTAGTTAAACACCTGATTAATATCACAAGTAATTTGTTGACTGTTGACTGTTGACTGTTGACTGTTGACTGTTAGCAGTTAAAAGGAAAAATTACGGTGTTAGATGAGTAACAGCTATCCCTATTTGACTGTCATGCTGAGTTTTGGAGGAAATTGATGATGATATTTTCAAATGACGAAAATAATTTAAATTATATTGCTATCCCTGGAGATAAACAGCATCAAAATACTACCAATCATGATAATTTACAACCTGTAGCTAAAGTTGATTTACTACAAGCTATTATTGAAAGTTTTGTTGATGGTGTTTTGATAGTATCACCTCAAGGAAAATTAATTCATGCAAATGAGTATGCCAGGGCTATCTGCCGACAATTAATGACCAAAGCGACAGCTAATGATGTAATACCAGAAGAAGTTTGGCAGATTTGTCAATCTTTAATTGAAAGCTCCGAATTATTTACCACAGAAAAAATCATTCTTGAGTCGGAAATTCAACCCAAGCCAACAATGAAATTGCGCCTAAGGGTTAGATGGTTGGAACTATCTGCCAATCCAGAGAACTTTTTATTAGTGACTGTTGAGGATTGCAATCAGTATAGCAAAAGTATAGCGATCGCTGATGCTAAAAAATACAATTTGACAGACCGAGAAATAGAAGTTTGGCTACTACGACGGGCTAATCTTTCCTATAAAGAAATCGCCAATAAATTATATATTACTATCAATACAGTGAAGAAGCATTTGCAAAATATCTATGCTAAACAACAAGACATAAATAATATGAATGAATACAACTTTGTTTGAAAAGTAAAATATGCCAAATTGTAGGGTGTGTTATGCCGTAGGCTAACGCACCTTTTTTTATAATTACTATATGTAATTTATATTAATTAAAATAATTTTGTAGCACATCAATGATATTCAAGAAAGCAATAGGACAAAAGGGCAAGGCATTGCCTTGCCCCTACAATCTGCCACTTTATTTTGTTTGATTTGTATTATAATTGTTGAATCAATACTCAACAATTAGATATTTAATTTCTCTAATTTTGCACTTATGCTAAATGAGAATTCCCGGATTGTTACATATAGCCCCGCTTATACAATTGTTCCTACTTATGAATGCTTTAATCGCTGTAGTTACTGTAACTTTCGTAGCGAGCCTGGTAAAAGTCCCTGGTTAACTTTAGCAGCAGCAGCAAGCATTTTACAGAAATTGCCAAGAAAAAATGTCTGGGAAATTCTTATCCTCAGCGGTGAAGTTCATCCTCATTCCCCAAAGCGTGAAGAGTGGTTCCAACGAATTTATGATTTGTGTCAATTAGCATTTTCAATGGGTTTTTTCCCCCACACCAATGCAGGGACGCTTAGCTTTGAAGAAATGCAAAAGCTGAAGCATGTTAATGTTTCAATGGGGTTAATGTTAGAGCAATTAACGCCTAAGTTATTAAATACAGTACATCGCCACGCACCAAGTAAATTACCACAATTACGGTTACAACAATTAGAATGGGCAGGAGAATTACAAATTCCCTTTACTACAGGGTTACTATTAGGGATTGGGGAAACATTTGCCGATTGTGAGGAAACATTAGCAGCTATATCTGAATTACATCAGCGTTATCATCACATTCAAGAAGTTATTTTACAACCCCATAGTCCAGGAAATCAGCAAACTTTTGATGCACCACCTTTTGACCCCCATAAATTACCAGAAATAATTGCTCAAGCACGGCAAATTTTACCGCCAGAGATTACAATTCAAATTCCGCCGAATTTAGTTAAAGATGATCAATGGTTACTTGCTTGTATAGGGGCGGGTGCGAGAGATTTAGGCGGAATTGGGCCAAAAGATGAAGTGAACCCTGATTATCCCCATATTCAAGAGCAAGAATTGAGAGAAATTTTACAGCCTGCGGGGTGGGAATTAGTGCCAAGATTGCCTATTTATCCTCAATTTGATAGTTGGTTATCGGCAAAATTGCAAACAGCAGTCACGTCGCTACGCTCCGAATTCAAAATTCAAAATTCAAGACACATATAAATAAATTTATTGGCTCTGTATCCTGTTTATTTTCGATCAAGCGATCGCGACTTCTCAACAGTCAGCAGTCAACCGTCAACAGTCAACCTAAATTATTCTTGAGGAATAGCGATGGTAAACTCCGTACCTACGCCCAGTTGAGAATTTACTTCCAATGTGCCATTGTGTTTTTCAACGACAATTTGATGGGCGATTGATAAGCCAAGTCCAGTACCTTTACCCACAGGTTTTGTGGTAAATAAAGGCTCAAACAGCCTTTGTTTAAGTCTTTCAGGAACACCCATCCCATTATCACTAATCTGAACGATCGCCCTATTTTGAGAATTTATTTTTGTTGTCACTATAATCTGGGGTACTTTATTGCTCATTTTGCCTTGAAATATAGCTTCATCAATAGCATCAATGGCGTTAGCAAGAATGTTCATAAATACTTGATTCATCTGCCCTAGATAGCAGTTAATTTCTGGTAATTCTCCATAATCCCTAATGATTTCAATACAGGGGCGATCGCCATTATCCTTCAGACGGTGTTGTAAAATCATTAATGTGCT
Organism: Tolypothrix sp. FACHB-123; assembly: GCF_014697075.1. Taxonomy (GTDB): domain Bacteria; phylum Cyanobacteriota; class Cyanobacteriia; order Cyanobacteriales; family Nostocaceae; genus Aulosira. The sequence goes on from NZ_JACJRE010000011.1 coordinate 141,055, forward strand.
ATCTAACCCTTGGTGCAAATCAGCGGGTATTTTGCGATCGCTATCTGCGCGGGTGAAGGTACGCAGCGAATTGGAAACGTTGCGAATGCGTTCAGTGGCGACTTTAAATGACTCCACAATTTTCACTAAATCCTTCAGCATAAATTCCAGATCCAAGTCTGCAATCGCCTTACTAATTGAATCTGCGGGGTGGGGATATTCTTTTTCGTAGAGTTGGAGAATTTCTGTTACCCCGGCAATATATTCTTCTAAAGGTGGAATATTGCTGCTGATAAAGTTGATGGGATTGTTCATTTCATGGGCGATTCCAGCGATTAACTCTCCCAAAGTTGATAATTTTTCGTGCTGTACCAGTTTAACTTGTGCTTGTTGTAAAGCCGCAGTGCGATCGCGTACTTGTTGTTCTAAAGATTCATTTAGGTGCTTGAGGCGTAAATGCACAAACACTCTCGCAATCACTTCTTCTTGCGCAAATGGTTTAGATATGTAGTCTACAGCACCCAGAACAAAACCCTTAGTTTTACTCTCGATATCAGCTAAAGCAGTAGTAAAAATAATCGGAATATTTTCGGTAACAGGATTCGCTTTGAGACGCCGACAGGTTTCAAATCCGTCAATACCTGGCATTTGTATATCCAGTAAAATTAACTCTGGTTGATTGCGTTCGGCTTGAGCGATCGCGCTTTCGCCATCAACTGCAACACGGAAACGCAAACCCTTACTAGTTAAGGCTGCTGACAGGACAGATAAATTTGTAGGATTATCATCCACAATCAAAATAAATCCTTTATTGGCAATCTCATTCATGATTAATATAAAAACTAAAATTACACCAGATTAATTAAGATATTTTTGAATAAAACTTTCCAAGCGTTTCAGTTGGAAATTGCTAGCCAACTGAATGAGTTGGCGAGTAAAAGTACTTAACTGAGCATCAGCTGTAGAAAGTTGTTGGGCTATTTCTACAATTGTTTGAATATCGCCGTCTTGTGCCAATACCAAAAATTCTTGTAAAACCTCATGAGGAGGTAAAACTATATCAGTTGGCACAGAAAAACTATCTACCTCTGGTTTTTTAGCAGTGTTTTTATTTTCTTCATATAACCATTCCACTTGCAAAAATTGCCGCAGTAATTCTAGCAGAGTTTCTACTTCTATGGGTTTGGGAAGAAAGGCATTTGCACCAACATCAATACTTTTATATTGGTCACTTGCAAAGACGCTGGCTGATGAAGCAATGATAGCTGTATGTTTAAATTCTTCAGATTGACGTAAATTTTTAATCAATTCTAGCCCATCCATTACAGGCATAATTAAGTCAGTAATAATCAAGTCGGGTTTGTGATTTTTTACTTGTTCCCATCCTTGTTGACCATTATTAGCTTCTATAACATCAAAGCCCACTGGCTCTAATAAATTGACGATAACTGAACGGTTTTCCCACTTATCATCTAAAATCAAAATTTTGCGCCGTTGTCCTTCATAACCAATAATTGTTCCTTGCTCAACTATTCTGCAAACTTTAGCCCAGTTTTGCGATTCTGGTACTTCTAAATCAAAATAGAAACTGCTACCTTTGCCAAACTCACTTTCTAACTGTATTTGACTACCCATCAAGGAAATAATTTGTTGGCTGATGGCTAATCCTAAACCCGTACCTTCGGTTTGGCGTTTCTGATTTCCTACTTGTTCAAAGGGGAGAAAGATTTTCTTGGCTTGCTCAGGTGTAATACCCGTGCCAGTATCTACTATTTCAAAACGAATTTTATAGATAATTTCTCCTTGACCATGAGATATTTTATTAATGACTTTCACTTTAAAGCTAACACTGCCTTGTTGGGTAAATTTAATAGCATTACCCAGCAAATTAATCAATACTTGCCGCAAACGTTTTTCATCAGCGCGAATCCCTGTAGGTAAATCCTCATCGATTTGCAGATTAAATCCGATTACTTTTTGTTCAGCACGAATGCGACAAATTTCACTTACACTATCCAGAAACGCCGGTAAGTAAAAATCTATCGGATTCAACTCCAGCTTTCGGGCTTCAATTTTGGATAGATCCAGAACATCATTAATTAAGGTTAATAAATGGGAACCACATTGATAAATAACACCAATTCCTTTGCTCGCTTTTTCACTTAAATGTTCTGTGCGTTGCAGGATTTGTGTATAGCCAAGGATACCATTCAGGGGCGTGCGTAACTCATGACTCATATTCGCCAGAAATTCGCTCTTAGCTTTGCTAGCATTCTTCGCCGTCTCCTCCGCTTGGCGTAATTCTTGCTCAACGCGCTTGCGCTCAATAATTTCCTTAAGGAGCGTTTGATTAATCACTTCTAATTGGGCGGGGCTGGGTAATGCGAGAGCTTGCGGCATCAGATTAAATAAAGCAAATGCCGTATATATAGAAATAATCGCTGTTAAAGCTTTGATAGTACCAGAAACCCAGTAATCAGGATGCCAGAGCGTCCAAATTTCCATTAAATGCCCAGTACCGCAGGCAATAATAAACGCACCAAATAATAAGAAGACACCATTAAAAGGAACATCTTTGCGTTGCGAGATAAAGTAAATCAGTAACAGTGGAATAGAATAATAGGCAAGAGCGATCGTGGCATCAGAGATAATGTGCAGCCACACAAGTCCAGTATTCCAGAAATAACAATGTCCGTGGGGGACAAAACCTATTGAGTAGAAAGGGTATGGGAAAGCCAACATGATACTGAAGTTATTGGTGCAATATTTAGTCTATAAACTCAGTATTCCCAAATAATCAAGTCGGCAAGCTTCCTAAAGATTCTTCTCAAAAAAACCCATCTTTTTCCTCAAATCTCCCACACTTCTAGGCTGCTAGCGAATGACTGATTCCAACATCCCACCATCACCCTATAAGAGTGTGGCTAATTTAACAAAGCCTGCCTTTGCAGGCTAATAGATAACATTTTTTATTAACGAGCTTGTGAGCCTCATTATCGAAGTAGGGTGTGTTACGCCGCAGGCTAACGCACCGTCAATTTTAGTAATGCTTGACCCTAAAGTCATAACCCACCCGAAAATTTAATTCTCTACCTATCTCCGTAAATTTGCGATAATATGGCGCTAAAATCGGAAACTCAGATTTATGACTGCGGATTTTGCCCTATTAAAGCGGATATACAATGCTTTTGATCCATTTCGCCCCTTACCCGCAGGAGATCCGGCTTATGTTGATTGTACAGAAGTGCGGGGAGATGGAGACATATTAGTAGAAGTAGGTAGAGAAATTTTGTATTCAGACAGAATGACCTCTCAATTATATGCAGGTCATCGCGGTGCGGGGAAATCTACAGAATTACTGCGTTTACAGAAACATTTAGATGAGCAAGGTTGCTTTGTAGTTTATTTTCCCGCCGATGAACAAGATATCGATCCAGAAGATGCCCAATATACAGATATTCTGTTAGCTTGTACCCGCCATTTACTAGAATCGTTAAAAGATACCACTTCCCCAGCTAGTTTATTAAACTGGTTAGGTGAACGTTGGCAAGATTTAAAAGATTTAGCATTAACTGAAGTTTCCTTACAAAGCTTAAGTATAGAAGGGCAAATTGCCCAATTCGCCAAATTAACCGCAAATTTGCGCACAGAACCCACACAACGCCAAAAAATCCGCGATCGCGTCAATCCCCATACAATTACTTTAATTGCAGCTTTAAACGAGTTTATTCAAGATGCTAAAAAGAACTTACCTTCAGGATATTCTCAACTTGTATTAATTGCTGATAACTTAGACCGGATTGTACCGATACCTCAAGAAGATGGACGCAGCAATCACGACCAAATTTTTCTCGATCGTAGCGAACAACTGCAAGCTTTAGATTGTCATTTGCTGTATACAATACCCATTTCTTTATTGTATTCTAACCGCGCTGCTGACCTAGCCAATATCTATGGAAATACTCAGGTATTGCCGATGATTATGGTACAAACGCCGGATAATCAACCATATCAACGGGGAATTAATAAAGTTACAGAAATCCTGCAAAAACGTCTGAGTTTGATAGATCCAAGTTTATCTATTGTCGATATGTTTGAGCAGCGAGAAGCTTTAGAAAGATTATGCCTCATGAGTGGAGGTCATGTGAGAAATTTATTATTATTAATGAAGGAGGCGATTAAATACACTAACAGTTTACCAATTCCTACCAGAGCCTTACAGCGCTCATTTAGCGAGTTACGAAATACTTATCGCAATACCGTTTTTGCGAATGAATGGGAAGCACTGGCAAATGTGTATCATTCTAAGGAAATAGAAAATGATGCCTTGTATCGAGGTTTATTATTTAATCGCTGTATTTTAGAATATCGTTATTTAAATGGAGATGGAGAAAGTCAAGTTTGGTATGATATTCATCCCCTCATTAAGGGAATTAAAGAATTTCAAGATACCTTTAATCGACTGTATCCAGCATAGAACGCAACACCCTGAAGGGTGTCGCTATACGAACGAAGCCCACCTGCGTGGGCTGTATTATAATTTTATATAAAGATATATACAATTAGAAATTGTGTAGGTTGGGTTGAGGAACGAAACCCAACATTTTCGGCGATTTGTTGGGTTTCACTTCGTTCAACCCAACCTACAATTATCTTTAACTGAACTGTATTGGATTATGACCCTAGAACTGACGGATTGGGATAAAGATTTACCAACAGAAGGAGATGAAGAATATCAAGCCTTAGTCCGCACGCTGAATTTTACAGAAGGCTTTGGCTTATTATTTGTTCGTTGCTCTCCGGCTGAGGGTGAGCAGTTAATTACCAAAGTTAAAGAAGATATTACCAATAAAAATATCGCAGTTCTACGGCTTGAGCAAGCTGTGAATAATTTATATGAAATAATTGAGAATTTAGATAATCAAAAAAAGATAAATATTTTATTTATTACAGGTTTAGAGCAGTCATTTTATGAATATGAAGAATGCAAAAGCCTTGCAGGTTGGAATAGTAGAGATATTTATTCATATAGTTGGAAGGGTGTACCGCCTGTTTTAATTAACCTTAACCAACAGCGAGAACGGTTTAGAGATAACTTTAATATCTGTTTTGTATTCTTGCTACCAATATTTGCAATTAAATATTTTATTCAACGTGCGCCTGATTTTTTTGATTGGCGTTCTGGTTTGTTTGAATTTCCTATAAAATCAGAAATTTTGGATCAAGAGTCATCGCGCATTATTCAGGATGGAGATTATGAAAAATATCTTGCTTTCACTCCCGAAGAAACAACTAAAGAAATACTAAGAATTCAAGAATTAATAGCAGAAAATAATCGAAAATTTGATATCCAAAAGGATTTATTTATTAACCTGGGAAATTTGCAATGCGCTGGAAAAGACTATAAACAAGCACTTATATCTTTCAGCAAAGCACTAGAAATTCAAGCTGATGACTACTATGCTTTAAATAATCGAGGGTATGCGCTAGAGAAGTTAGGAAGTTATGAAGAAGCGATCGCTTCCTTCGACAAAGCGCTGGAGATTCAATCTGATGAGTATGCTTGGTATCTGCGGGGTATTGCGCTAGAGAAATTAGGACGCTATGAAGAAGCGATCGTATCCTTCGACAAAGCACTAGAAATTCAGCCTGAGTTTCATAATGTTTGGTACGATAGAGGGATTGTACTAAGAATTTTAGGACGTTATGACGAAGCGATCGCCTCTTACGACAAAGCACTAGAAATTAAACCCGATTATCATGAGGCTTGGAATAACCGAGGGTATGCACTAGGGATTTTAGAAGTCCATGAAGAAGCGATCACTTCTTTTGATAAAGCACTGTTAATTAAACCTGATTTACATGAAGCTTGGTACAATCGGGGGATTGCACTGAGGATTTTAAGACGCTATGAACAAGCTATTTCGTCCTATGATAAAGCAGTGTCAATTAAATCTGATTACCACGAAGCATGGTACAACAGGGGTATTGCTCTAAGGATTTTAGGACGCTATGAAGAAGCGATATCATCTTATGAACAAGCACTATCAATTAAACCTGATGACTCTTATGCTTGGAATAATCGGGGAATTGCGCTAGCAAATATAGGGCGCAATGAAGAAGCAATCGTATCCTTCAAAAAAGTCTTGGAAATTAAACCTGATGACTACCAAGCTTGGTACAACTGGGGGAATGCGTTAGGAAAATTAAGACATTATGAAGATGCAATTATCGCCTATGAGCAAGCCATCAATATTAAACCGGATTACCAACATGCTTGGGGAAACCGTGGTTATGCATTGCAGAATTTAGGACGTTATAAAGAAGCACTTGAATCTCTTGAAAAAGCTTTAGAAATTCAACCTGATTACTATCCGGCTTGGTATAACAAAGCTTGCTGTTATGCACTTCAAGGTAATATTGAGCAGGCATTAGAAAATCTTCAACAAGCAATTAACCTAAATCCTGAAAAATATCGAGAAATGGTGAAAACTGATTCTGATTTTGATAGCATTCGGGAAGACGAGCGCTTTCAAGCATTGATTCAAGGATAGCTAATGAGCAATATTAGAGCAAAAGGTATCACTAAAACACCTGGCGTTTGTGGTGGAGACGCTTGTATTGCAGGAACTCGGATTGCGGTTTGGCTATTAGTTGAAGCGCGCCGTTTGGGAATTAGTGAAGTTCAACTTTTGCAAGATTATTCTCATATTAGTGCAGCAGATTTAGTTAATGCTTGGATATATGCAGATGCTTATCCTGAAGAAATTGAAGCAGCTATCATTGCTAATATAGAATACACCCGTACCCATGATGCTTTTCTGAACGGCTACGTACCAGAAGACGAAGGGCTTTATGATGATTATCCAATTTTGACACAACAAAAACTATAGAAGCGATCGCTCTTGAGTCAAGTTAAGTTAGGTGCGTTTTATTTCTAGATATTCAATTCAAGAAATCGCCCTGCACAATTCAGCGCAGGGCGATAATTTGAGATTAATGCCAAATCAGATTACTTGCTGTTACCGTTACCATTACTATGGCCATTGCCATTACCAGCAATTACCCTTTCGGCGAGTTTTTCCGGTACTTCTTGCAGATGATCGTATTCCCAATGGAAAGAACCAACACCAAGAGTAAGCGATCGCAATTCAACAATAAAGTCTTGCATCTCGGCTTGGGGAAGGTAAGCTGAGATATTATCCCAACCTTGCCAATCATTTCTGCCTTCATAGCCTAAAATTTGCCCCCGTTTACCGCTCAGTAGTTGCAGGGCTTTGGAGGTAAATTCGCTGGGTGTGGTTACTTCTACTTTGAGAATCGGTTCTAAAAGTGTGGGTTGGGCTTGGGGTACTCCCGTTTGCATCGCCAACCGGGCGGCTTGTTTAAAGGCTTGTTCGGAACTATCAACGTTGTGGTAGGAACCATTGGTTAATGTTACCGCCACATCCACAATTGGGAAGCCTAAAGGCCCGTGGGCGAGAAATTCCCGTACACCCATTTCTACCCCAGGAATATACTGTCTGGGAACGACACCGCCAACTATGGTTTCCCGGAAGTTAAAGCCTTCACCACGGGGTAGGGGCTGAATATCGAGGAAAACATCACCAAATTGCCCGTGTCCGCCGCTTTGGTGCTTGTAGCGTCCGTGAACTGCGGCTACAGGTTTGCGGATTGTTTCTTTGTAGGGAACTTGGGGGAGATGGGTTGTCATGGGGAGGTTATATTTGCGCCGCAGTCTATCTAAGGCGACTTGTAGATGAATTTCCCCTTGTCCCCACAGAATTACTTCGTGGGTATCGCCGTGTTGTTCCCAAGTTAAAGAAGGATCTTCTTCCAACAGTTTAGCGATCGCGCTGCTGAGTTTTACTTCATCGTTGCGCTTTTCGGGCGTAATCGCCAGGGCATACACTGGTTCCAACTGCGCAGCTTGGGGTAATTCTACTTTCGACTGGCCTTGTATGGTCAGGATATCACCTGTTTTGATGCCTTCTAAACGGCTGATAGCGACAATTTCCCCCGCTAATACTTCATTCACTGACTGCTGTTGCTGTCCCATCAACCGATAAATACCACCAGCACGCACACCGTTGAGAACAATACCATCTGTTAATTTACCTTGCCATACACGGACTAGGGAGAGTTTGCCGCCTTGGGGAGTGTAGTAAGTTTTTAATACTTGGGCAATTGGTGTATTGCCAACTTTGCTTAAACGGCGTTCTGCTGTAACTTCTGGTTCTGGTGCTTCTCGTACCAAAGCTTCTAATAAAGGTCTTACACCATAATCTTGTTCCGCCACACCAAAGAATACGGGGACTACTAAATCGGCCCCTAGTTCCATTTTTAAATCTTTGATAATTTCTTCTTGGGGTGGTTCAATATCTTCTAAAAGTTCTTCCAATAAGTGGTCATCAAAATTTGCTAAAGCTTCGAGCATTTCGGCTCGTGCAGTATGTTCTTCTTCTTTTAAATGTTCGGGGAAGGGAATCAAATCAGCCGGTGCGCCTGGATGATATTGATATGCTTGTTCTGTGACCATATCAATAAAGCCTGTGAGCTGTTCCCCTTGCATGATGGGATATTGATGGGCGACTAGGGGACGGCTGGAAACGGCTTTGAGGGCGTGTAATGTTTCGAGAACATGAATATTTGCCCTGTCCATTTTATTCACAAAGACGATGTGGGGAATTTCCCAATCGTCCAGGAATTTAAATAAAGGAGCAAGGGTGTGGACGCGATCGCGGATGGGTTCGCAAACTACAATCGCCGCATCAACTCCCATTAAGGCACTATAGGTTTCTTGCGCAAATTCTACACTGCCGGGACAGTCAATAAAGTTAAAGCGCAAGTCGTTGTATTCAGTGCTAGCGGCGCTAACTTCTACACTCATGTGGCGATCGCGCGCTTCGTTGGCACTATCTCCTACTGTGTTACCATCCTTGACACTGCCTTTTCGGGAAATCGCCCCTGTGACGAATAACAGACTTTCTAATAAAGTTGTTTTCCCACTTAAATAAGGGCCGACAATTGCAACGTTCCGCGAACCCGATTTTACTTTTTCGTTCATAAAACCTCCCTTGCGGTAAGTTACCACTAACCGCATTATCCTGTGTATTCAAGGATAGAAATGGTTCTCTAAAGGAGAATCATCTCCTCTTTAATCAGTTATTATCCTCTCTTTAATCGGTGCAACGAAAAATTGTAGTTTGTTGTAAGATTTAGCTAAAGAAAAGTTAATTAAATCAAACTTTAATAGCAAATGTTTAATTTTTGTTAATTCAAGCGATTTTTATTCAAAAAAATATGAAGAAAAGTTAACTGAACGTGCAAGTTGAAAGTATGATTGATGAAATGAACTTACTCAGGATTTGGAGTCAGCAACCGGGGAGGAAGAAAGAAAACTTAATATCTAAAATGCTTGGCTATTTTCCATCGTTGCATAGTTTGCGCCCAACTATAGCGATGATTTTCATCTTGCTATGGGGTAATATTGTTTATCCTTGTACTAGTTTTGCTATTTCTCCACCTAAAATAATAGCTCAGTCTGGTAATCCGTCGGCGATAGATGTATTAAATCAGGGTTTACAAGCCATTCAAGCGGGGAGAGTGCAAGATGCGATCGCTTTATTTAGAAGAGCAACCCAACTCGATCCCCGATTAGCGCCAGCGCACTATAATTTAGGGCTAGCATTACGCCAAGCGGGACAATTACAACCAGCGGCGGATGCATTTTATCGAGCAACTCTAGCCGATCCTAAGTTTGCGCCTGCTTTTGCAAATTTGGGCGGTTCGTTGTTAGAAGGAAATAATTTACAGTTAGCCAATGATTACTTGCAGCGAGCAATCGAACTTGATGGTAAACTCGGTTTTGCTCACTATAATATGGGCTTGCTGAGAGTACAGCAGAGAGATTGGGAAAAAGCGATCGCCTCTTTTAAAAAAGCGCTGCAATATAGTCAAAATGCACCGGAGCCTGCTTATCATTTAGGATTAGTTTATTTACAACAGGGCAAAATTGATCAAGCCAGAGAAGCTTTTCGCCAAGCGATTAAAATTAATCCTAGATATGCAGAAGCTCACTATAATCTTGGTTCCCTGTGGTTTCAACAAGGTAAATTACCCGAAGCTTTAGAAGCCTTTAGAAAATCTGCGGCTGCTAACTCCAATTATGCCAGCGCTTATTATGGTGCAGGATTAGTTTTTATGCAATTAAAAAAATATGCAGAAGCCGCACAAGTTTTTCAATATGCGCGAGATTTATTTAGTCAACAAAATAATCCTCAATGGGCTAAAAATGCCCAACAATTGTTACAACAAGCACAGAATTTAAATTACCAACCTCGCTGAGGCGCGAATCCTGAAGATTGAGCAACAATAGGGCTATACCAATTCAAAATTAAAAATTAAAAATTCAAAATTAAAAGAATTAGATGCGGTCTGAACTTTTAATTTTGGTATTTTTGGTTAATTTGAGGGAATTGGTATTGTGGAGTAGACTATCTGGCGTGGTCTAAGCCTAACCCATCGCAATGGTATTGTAAATGCAAAAGCGCGTCAAAAGTCGGTTTTTATTTTGCGATCGCTGGTTTGATCGTCACGCGATCGTGCGGAACATGGAAGCGTTTCAAGACTTAATTGTCATAGTCTTGTGTTTAGGTTTATTTGCTGTGATGTTGTTGCAATTGTGGGGCATTTTTATTGCCATTACCCAGCCATTAGATTACAAATTAGTCACAGCAAAAATACTCTTTGTCTTAATTTTGGTAGAACTATTTCGGCTGTTGATGATTTACCTGCAAGAGCATAGTATTGCTGTTGGTGTAGCAGTCGAAGTTACAATTGTCTCCGTCTTGCGAGAAGTAGTAGTTCACGGGGCGTTAGAAATTTCCTCAATTCAGACAGCCGCAATTTGTGGTTTATTATTCATTTTGGGCGGCTTACTCATAGTGTGTGCCAAAACACCCCACATGGATTGCATCAGTGCGAATACAAAATTTTGCCCCATTGCTTATACAGGAACTAGGGACAAGCAAAACCTAGAATTTCACTATTCTCGACAATGTGAGGATAATCAGCAGCTTTCGTAAATGGGCATGGGGCATTGGGCATTGAGAATTTCTCTTTCCTTGCTTGATGCTCAAGTAACCTAGGAGTGCGATTAGGGGTAAAACTGTTGGCTGATCCCAAAATTCCGCTGTTACCTCTGGGTGCGGCTAATTGTCTAAAACCCAATACGGTTCAGTTAAGACTGAAAGTCGTGTAAATTAAGCATTGTCCCAAGAATGAAAATGAGCGTGTGGTGCATCTCAAAGATTTCTCATTGGTGTCTCCAGATATACAAAGTGGTAACATACTGAAAGCAATCGAAACAGCGATTCCATCTGTTGCCATCGAACAGGCGATAAGCCTACGGCATGGCTTCGCTTACCGCTAATACCAAAACTGAAGAGGAACGCAGGCGATCGCTACCAGCACAATTAGTGGTTAGTCTGGTAATAGCAATGAGTCTTTGGTCTAAAGACTCGATGCGTGATGTACTAAAAAACTTGATTGATGGACTAAGTGAGGCATGGATTAAGGTTGGTAAATATTGGCGAGTACCTTGTAAGTCAGCCATTACACAAGCCCGACAGCGATTAGGTGCAAGGGTAATGAGCCAATTATTTCATCAATTAATAAGACCAATAGCGACACAGGAGACATTAGGAGCGTTTATCAATGGGCTAAGAATTGTCGTCATTGATGGTACGTGTTTCGATGTCCCAGACAGCGATGAAAATGCAAGAGTTTTTGGTCGCCCTAGTAGTCGTCCAGGTACACAGGCAGCGTTTCCCAAAGTTAGATTAGTCATATTGGTAGAAGCAGGAACGCACATAATATTTGATGCTTTAATGTGTCCATATCGTATTGGAGAACGAGTGCGGGCATTGAAATTATTACGCTCTGTACAATCAGGGATGTTGTTGATGTGGGATAGGGGATTGCATTCATATGCAATGGTAAAGACAACAGTGTCTAAGGGATGTGACTATTTAGGAAGAATTCCTGCCAATGTGAAATTTCTTGCAGAAGAACCTTTAGAAGATGGCTCTTATCTGTCATATATTTATCCATCGGGCAAGCTCAGAAAAAAAGGTTGTCAACCAATATTGCTACGAGTGATTGAATACACAATTGAGCATCCAGAAAACCCTAGTGAACAACTTACATATCGCTTAATTACAAGTCTATTAGATATTGAAAAATTCCCCGCAGAGTTATTAGCCAGAGAATATCATCAGCGATGGGAAGTCGAAAATACAATTGATGAATTGAAAATACACCTTTTAGGACGAAAAACTCACGTTCGTTCCCAAAAACCACGGGAAGTCGTGCAAGAAGTATACGGTTGGTTGTTGGGGCATTGGTCAGTCAGGGTATTAATGTTTCAAGCTGCAACCAGTGCTGGGGTTCCACCATTACGCCTGGGTTTTACAGGAACATTACGAGTCATCCGTCGTGCCATTCCTAAGTTTCAACGCTTACAACCAGAAGAATTCCCTTTTTTTTCGATTGGCTAACCCTGGAGATTTTAGATACGTTATTACCCGAACGAGTTCCACGTAATAACCCCAGAGTTGTCAAAAAACCTGTCTCAAAGTTTCGTTCTAAAAAGCCAAAACACAGAGGTACTGGACAACGAGTTGAAGCTCTTAAATTTCATATCACTAATCAGTCTTTCAGCCTTAACTGAACCGTATTGGTCTAAAACCCACCTATGTGGACTGAATTCTTTAGCCCACGCAGGTGGGCTTCGCATTAATAGCCACAGGCTTCTAAGCTGTAGGCGGTATATTGGTTAATACCAATTCAAATAATGTTTGCGACAAATCAATATATTCTACGCTGAAAGATATCCCGCAGATGATAATAGGGCGGTTCATTGAAAGCGACAGGAAACTCCATCCTCTCATGGAAGGACAATCTAAATTCTTCACTATACCCAATACTCAAAAACTCCATCCTCTTATGGTTAGAGTTTTTCATATTTTTCTCTTGCCAGAGTCACAAAAGCGGAATTAATTCTTGTCCTTGTTCGGCAATTTGCTCCACATCTGGAAATTACTTCTGGCAATTACTTAAGTAAAATAACTATAAATTTAGTATAAAAAAATGCAACTTAATTCAATGTTTTTGCTCATTAAACTCTTATTAAAATGTGTTTAAAAGCAGTTTAGAATCAACTTATAACTGCTTTTAAATGTAACAAATAAGGCGATTTTACTAGCTAAAATCTTATTTAGAAAAACTGAAAGAGCAAAATATGCTGGTAATATTTTGTACAGATCTTGGCTAAAAAATAAAAATGAGAACATAGAAGGTTCTAGCAATTGGTGAAGCCAAGTTTTTTTTGCAGCAAATGTGTGTTTTTTTTACAATCTTTTTTGTAAGATTGGGAATAAATGTCTGCTAGGATAGAATGCAAATACGTAAAAATAACTATGGTTATAAGTCATAAATTCTTATGAACAAGTAGTTAGCAAATAACCTGATAGAATATCCAAGACTCAAGTCTTAATTAAAAAATAAGGGGTGAATTAAATCACGTCTAATTTGAAAATCGTAGTTTTCGGAATTTCGATAGTACAGATTTATACTTAGCGGGAAAAAGACAAGATTTGGCGATCGCTACCCTCTGGGGAGGCTTTGTCTATATCGTTGTTGCTAGCTGCACAGGTTACTGAGTATGAAAATCCAGGTTTCAAAATTGACGAGGTTTAATGAGGTTTAATAATGAAAATAGCCTTTATAGTTGGAAAATTTCCGCTAATATCAGAAACATTTATTATTAATCAAATTACAGGTGTACTTGACAGGGGGCATGAAGTTGATATTTACGCTTACCAGCCAAGTAATAGTTCCAAACTAAATCCCAATGTCAAAAAATATCAATTATTAAATCGAACTTTTTACCAACCATTATTACCTCGGAATCGTTTTTTGCGGTTACTGAAAGCAATTAAATTTATAATTGAAAATATAGATAAAAAACCCTTAGTATTACTGCGATCGCTAAATTTTTTCAAATATGGCAAACGAGCAGCTTCCCTGCAATTACTATACTCAGTCATACCATTATTAAAATCTCAACCATATGATATTATCCATTGTCAGTTTGGCACCCTTGCCAAGGAAGGTATAGTTTGGCGAGATCTGGGAGCTATTCAAGGAAAGTTAATCGCTTCCTTTCGCGGCTATGATATCAGTTCATTTGTGCAGGAATATGGTGAAAATATTTATAATGAACTCTTTGCTAAAGGGGATTTTTTCTTAGCGAACTGCAAATTTTTTCAAAAAAAAGCTATTCAATTAGGTTGTGATGCCGATAAAATTGTTGTGCTTGGTTCGGGAATAGATTGCAACCAGTTTAAGTTTAAATTCAGAGTCCCTCCCCAACCAAATGATAAATTTTACATTCTGACAACTGCTCGTCTCGTGGGTAAAAAAGGCTTAGAATACAGCATTCGGGCTGTGGCTCAGGTAGCAAAGATTTACCACAATATTGAATACAACATCATTGGTGAAGGACTGTTAAAAGCAGATTTACAGCAATTAATTCAAGAATTAAATATTGCCGATAAAATCAAGCTTGTAGGCTGTAAAAATCATCCAGAAATTATTGAATTTTTAGAGAAATCTCACATTTTTATCGCTCCTAGTGTCACAGCCAGAGATGGAAATCAAGATGCTCCCGTGAACACGTTAAAGGAAGCAATGGCTATGGGTTTACCAGTTATTGGTACGCGACATGGCGGGATTCCCGAACTGGTAGAAGATGGAATTTCTGGTTTTCTCGTTCCTGAACGAGATGTAGATGCGATCGCTCTAAAATTAACTTACCTGTTAGAGCATCCAGAGATTTGGGCAAAAATGGGTCAAGCAGGCCGTGCTTACGTAGAAAAACACTACGAAATCAATAAACTAAATGATGAACTAGTAGCAATATATCAACGAGTCAGGAGTAATAATTTACAGATTCCCGAAAAAACCTTAGCTGTCACAGGAATGTAAAAAAATGAATTCATCAACCATCGCAGATTCTCTAGTGACCATTGTAGTTGCGCCACGAGAGCGTTTTAGCTACAGCCGCGAATCTTTAGAAAGTATCTATGAGCATACACAATATCCCTTTAACTTAATTTATGTAGATGGGAATTCACCGGCGCATATTCGAGATTATTTAGCAGCGCAAGCACAGCAAAAGCAATTTCAACTAATTCGCCAAGATACCTATTTATCTCCAAATCGCGCTAGGAATATTGGACTCAAAGAAGTTAAGAGTAAATATGTAGTATTTATCGATAACGATGTAGTTGTTAGCCCCAATTGGCTCAAACCATTGGTAGACTGTGCAGAAACCACTCAAGCAACTATAGTTAGTCCCCTTTTGTGTCAAGGTACACCCATACACCAAGAAGTACATTGTGCGGGTGGCGAAAGTGGGGTGCGCATAGACAATGACAGACGCAGAATTATCGAGAAAATTTACGATCAAGGGCGAAAAGTAGCTGATGTGCTTCCCAAGTTAAACCAGCAGCAAACTGGCTTAGCAGAGTTTCACTGTATGTTGGTACGCACAGAGATATTTGCGCAGATTGGTTTTTTGGATGAAGCACTGCTTTCTACCAAAGAACATGTTGATTTATGCATGTTAGTAGCTAAAGCCGGTGGTACGATTTACCTAGAACCAGCATCTGTAGTAACTTATGTACCAGGCCCGCCACTAGAGTTAACAGACATACACTACTATATGCTGCGGTGGAGCGATCGCTGGGAGTTAGCCAGTTTAAAACACCTCCGCGAAAAATGGAACCTAAGTGAAGATGAGTATTTTCAAAGAAAATACAAACGTTTGGGATCGAGAAGACAGATGACAATTATTAGTCCTTTCGCACGCAAATTATCCCTAGGGAACTTTGGCTTTCGAGTCGTTAATTACATTCTGCGACGGATAGATAAAGTATTGAATCGTTGGATTACTAGTTGGTAAAGGGATATTGAACTGTGGCTGAAATGCGATCGCATCCTCAAACCCAAAGGTAAGAAAAAATCAACCATGAAACAGCATCAGCAATCGAATTCTCAGTTAACAGAAGTCATATACACGCCCGAAAGTCGGTTAAGAAAACCGATAAAATTGGCTCAACAAATGTGGCGGGATTTATTAGGTTCTCGTGAACTTGCTTGGCGATTGCTGGTACGAGATATTAGCGCCCAATATCGTCAATCTTTTTTCGGGATAGCTTGGGCTTTTTTACCGCCGATGATTATGGCGTTAGGATTTACTTTAGCCAATGATGCCAAAGTAATTAACATCCAAGCTACCGATTTACCCTATCCAGCTTATGTCATGTTTAGCACTGCATTATGGCAAACATTTGTCGAAGCTTTAAATAGCCCGATACAAGCTGTAATGGTAGCTAAACCGATGTTAGCTAGAGTCAACTTTCCGCGAGAAGCCTTGATTTTAGCAAAACTGGGTGAAGTATTTTTTAACTTTGCCATCAAGTTAATTTTAATCGCGGCATTTTTTTTGTGGTTTCAAATTCCGGTGAATTGGACAGTGATTATTGCTCCCGTAGCACTAATTCATTTAGTCTTACTAGGAACATTTTTAGGAATTTTATTAGCTCCTTTGGGGATATTATATCAAGATGTATCGAGAGGACTGACTTTAATTACTAGCTTTTGGCTATTTCTCACTCCCGTAGTTTATCCAGTACCCAAGCAGGGAGTATTTAGCTTTTTAGTCCAGCTAAATCCAGTCACTCCTTTATTAGTAACAACGCGAGAATTAGCCACCACCGGAGTCATATCAGATCCTTATCGTTTTTGGGTTGTCAGTGCAATTAGCATATTTGGTTTAATTATCACCTGGGTTGTCTTCCGTTTGGCTATGCCTTTTGTAGTAGAAAGAGTCAGTTCTTAATAATGATTAATATCAAAGATGATTCTGAATTACTAATTTCGGTTGAGGAAGTTTCTAAGAAATTTTGCCGAAATTTAAAACGGTCTTTATTATATGGTGTCCAAGATATTTGTACAGAATTAACTGGTGGTAGTCGAAATGGTAACAGTCTCCGTCCCAAAGAATTTTGGGCGTTAAAAGATGTCAGCTTTCAACTGCGACGCGGAGAAGCCTTAGGCTTAGTGGGAGCCAATGGAGCCGGCAAAAGTACATTACTGCGGATTATTAGCGGACTGATTAATCCTGATACGGGAACTGTAAAAGTTAGAGGGAGATTAGCACCATTAATTGCTTTAGGTGCTGGTTTTAATCCCGTTTTAACAGGGCGAGAAAATATCTATGCAAACATGTCGATTTTAGGGTTATCGACTAAAGAAATAGAAAAAAGATTTGCCGATGTCGTCGATTTTGCGGGAATTGAAGATGCAATTGATGCACCAGTGCAAACCTATAGTTCGGGGATGGCGGCTAGATTAGGGTTTGCTTGTGCCGTTCACATAGAACCTGATATTTTACTAATAGATGAAGTGTTAGCAGTTGGCGATATTAATTTTCGCGTTAAATGCTACCAGAGATTAGCAAAACTGCGAGAAGCAGGTACAGCTTTTGTTTTAGTTTCCCATAATCCCCATGTAGTTTTAAATGTATGTGAAAATTCCGTTTACTTGGCGAAGGGAGAATTAATTAAATATGGCGAAACAGAAGCGGTAATTCGTCAATATGAAGAAGATTTAAGTTTGGCTGGGGTAGACACATCTTTAGGAATGATGTTTTTACCAGAAAAACCGGAAAGTGAAAGCTTAGGTATAGATATTGTTTCTGTGTGTTTTAAAGATGAGCATGGTAATATTTTGGCGGCTCCCCGTTGTGGGGAATTAGCTTATTTATGTGTAGAATGCAAAGCTTATAAGCAAGTTGATCATGCCAATTTAGGTATATCTATTACAGCTTTATCTGGACAGAATGAGCGAATTTTATATATAACTTCCGCCAGCGATCATGAACCATTGCAGATTCTCCCAGGAAGGCTAGAAATTCAAATGCAGATGCCTTATTGTTGCCTATTACCCGGTTTATATAGTGCGAAAATATATATCAAAGAAGGTGTATGTTCTTTTGATATAGTTGAATCTTTTAGATTTATGGTTAAAGCTAGTAAAATTACTAGTCGTTCCTTATTTTATCAGCCTCGAAAGTGGGAAGTTATCAATCACAAGGCAGAAGGCAAAAGACAAAGGGAAGAAGGGAATATATATCAAGGATAAGGAACTACCAAGTAGAAAAATATTCCTTAATCAAGGATGAGCTAATCTGTCTGCATCAGGAGGTTATTTTAACAGCTAAAAAATAGCTTCCTCTACAGTTGTAAAAACTCTTAAATCAGGCAATTTCTCCAACTTTGAGCCTTGCAAGGCGCACCTAACCCAATACCGTTCAGTTAGCGCCAAAAACCTGAAAATGCGTAGTAGCGCGGCAACCTTAAAATGTTTGGTTGATTAATGATATTATTCCGCAATTATGGCATTTCCATTTTTTGAACCCAACAAATTAGACTAGACGCGCTACT
>NZ_JACJRE010000110.1 GCF_014697075.1 Tolypothrix sp. FACHB-123
AAAGGGGAATGAAGGGGCTGCCGACGGCAGCCCCTTCATTCCCCCCTTAAAATGATTATCATTCTTGTTAATGGAATAGTTTATTTTCTGGAAGTCCCTAATGGCTTGATCTTTACTTTGATGGAAGAACCAGGTTATATGCTTTCGGTAGCCACTTTGCTTGGTCTGCGCTGGCAAGAACAGCGAATTAAAAATGAAAATTCTCGATTACCAACTACAAATTATGCTCACAATTAGAGTCCAATACCCTATATAAACAGGAAATTACACTCTGGCTCACTGTCATGCCAGGCAAACAATCTCAGTCAAGACAAAAATTTTTCCGAATCAACTCTCAAAGTACTTGACATTAACCAAGGAATCACTGCTATACTATCTAGAGTGTTCAGCTTTGGGGCGTAGCCAAGTGGTAAGGCAGCGGGTTTTGGTCCCGCCATTCCTAGGTTCGAATCCTAGCGCCCCAGTTATATAAAAGTCAAGCTTTTAGTTAGTGTAGCTATTAAATCATTAAAATTATGTTTGTAATATTGCAATGATATTAATTTAGCTGTATTGCAATGCATTAATATGTTAGTTGCCTTTTTCTTGGCATTTTAGAATTAGATTTTTATATGTGAATGAGAACTTTAATCCTATTCACTGCTTTAAATCTTAGTTGTGTAATCAATTATCTGATGTGATAACGGTATAATTAGGGATATACCTGTACTTGCAAAATTAGTGAAGCTAAGGTTAACTTATAGTCTTTTCCATGATTTACAATAAATAAGGTTAGTTTTACTACAAAATCCCAAGCTTTTTATCTTTTCTCATTCTGGTGATAGTTGCAAGCCCGATTTCCGGAAAAGTAAAAATGTTTTGAGTAGTTAAATTTGATAGTTTCACTTGGGAAAGAAAAATTATATTATTTTCCAAAGTTCGGCACGAGTCTACCTAGGAATTGCTGAAGATACTAGGCAAAACCCTAGCTTAATTACAGTAATGTGCATAATCTTCCTACCAATTCATGGGTTTATCTAACTCATCTTCCCAAAGACAGAATTATAGTCACCCAGTAATATATGCCAAAATATTTGCTGACTGATCGCTGGATTGGAGTATACATATGATAACTATAGATAGTTTAATATTAAAGGTTATCTTTTAGAGAGTTACTAATTTCTGCCTAGAACAAAATTGAATAAATTCTTAGGGCAAGAGATAGGTTTCAAAAACAGTTATTTTCGGAGATATCGGAAATAAGTAACTATTAAATAGCAAAGGTTGTTTATGAGATACCGAATTTTTGGCAATACAAACCTAGAAGTATCTGAAATTGGCATGGGATGTGCACGCGTTGGGGGATTAATCGATCAAAAAGATCCCAAAGAAATAGTGAGAACTATTGCGCAAGCTTTTGAACGAGGTATCAATTTTTATGATACAGCGGATATGTATGGTCAAGGGGAAAGTGAAAAACTGATTGGTAAAGCATTAAAAGGTAAAAGAGACAAGGTGATTATTGCCAGTAAGGCTGGATACTGTTTATCAACTAAGAGAAGTTTCAGTACAAGAATTAAGCCTTTAATTAAGCCTTTAGTCAAACCCTTTATTTCTTGGGCGCGACCAATGAAAAAATCTCTTCTGCCTGGTCGTTCAGCCCAATTGCCACAGAATTTTTCTGCTCCCTATATTACAGAAGCTGTAGAGGCAAGTTTAAGACGTTTACAAACTGATTATTTGGATGTTTTTCAACTTCACGATCCTCCATCAACGCTCTTAGAAAACTGCGATATTATCGAAACTCTAGAAGATTTAAAATTACAGGGTAAAATTAGGTACTACGGTGTTGCCTGTCGTACAGTTGAAGATGCTTTAATCAGCTTAAAATATCCAGGTTTTTCTTCTCTACAGGTGGAGATTAATTTACTAAACCAAGAAGCAATTACAAAATTATTACCCTTGTCCGAGCAAAAAAATATTGCCATTATTGCTAGACAACCATTTGCTGCTGGACTTCTTATTAAGCCGCCGATAGATGGCAAATCGACACACGATTTTACTAAACAGGCAGAAGTCCACAACAAAATTAAACAAATAGAAAGACAGCAATTGCTTACTAAGAATTGTACTCGGACAATGATGCAACTAGCGCTTGAGTTTGTCTTGCAGTTTGAGAGTATTTCTGTAGTAGTGGCTGGTATGAGTAACCGCAAGCATTTAGAAGAAAATCTTGCTGCACTTACTGCACTCCCTTTTAGTAAGGAAGAACTTGCCACTCTTTATTAAAAGTTTAATATTCAAACAAAAAAATCTGGGTTCTTCATTACATATGAAGCTAAATCTAATTCGCGATAAATATAAAACCCTTGCCGTGCAATCAAAATAGGCATCATTTAAGAACATTTTAGGCATTTGACGGGGTTTTGGGTTTTTACCTATATTTATCAAGCAAGTTTTGGTATTTAACTAATAATTTGGCATAACAGGTACGGAAGAACCAAAATCTGTGGGGCTAACTTACGTAGCTTCGCACTCATTCTCACAATGAAAATAGCGATTTAGGAAATAACAACATGCTTATAGATGCTCGCAAGTTAACAGCAGATGAAACTATCAATTGTGATATTTGCATTGTAGGTGCTGGTGCAGCCGGTATAACTTTGGCTTATGAATTATGTGATACAGGAATGGAAGTGGTTCTTTTAGAAAGTGGAGGAATGAAATTTGAGGATAATACTCAAGACCTCAACAAAGGAGATGTTAATCTGAAAGTTCATGGGCCATTGGAAGAATATAGACGAAGACAATTTGGAGGGGCAACAACTGCTTGGGGAGGACGTTGTGTACCTTTTGATGAAATAGATTTTGAGACCCGCTCCTACGTACCCCATAGCGGATGGCCAATAACTAAGCGTGATTTAGATCCTTATTATGCTCGCGCTCATGTCTACTGTGATATTGGAGCTTATACATATGATGTAAAAGAGGTTTTTTCTGACCATAATTCCCAACAATCGATGATTCCAGGACTTAAATCAGAAGAGATTGAACTAAATAAGCTTTATAGATTTAGTCCACCAACTAACTTTGGTAAAAAGTATATAGATAAATTAAAAAAATCGAGAAATATAAAAATATTTCTTTATGCAAATTGCTTAAAAATAATAACAGATGATGAAGGCAATAATGTTAGTCACTTAAAGGTAGGTACTTTACTAAAGAATGAGTGTTATTTTTATGCTAAACAGTATATTTTAGCATTAGGGGGATTAGAAGTAACAAGACTTCTCTTACTATCCAATGATGTACATTCACAGGGGATTGGAAATCATTCTAATCTGCTGGGACGATTTTATATGTGCCATTTTGCACACTATGCTGAAGTGCAATTTACTTCGCAAGACGTTTTAATAGGCTATGAAAAAACATCTGAAGGAGTTTACTGTCAACGGGCAATAACAGTTAATGAAGAGATACAGCGACAGCAGCAGCTTCTTAACATGAGAGCGTTTATGGAACGACCAAATCCCAGCGATCCTAGTCATAATAACGGTACTCTTTCTGGTACCTATTTAGCACTGAGTTTGTTTAACAAAAAAATTCCTGATCACAATCTATTAGCTCACCTAAAAAATATTGTTTTTGATTTTAACGATGTCTTGATATTTTCACAAAAATGGATTGCTCAAAAAAAATTTGGTAAAAGAAAACTTCCGGCTGTCATATTTAAAAATAATGGTAATATTTATAATTTGCGTATTGATACTGAACAAGTTCCCAATCCAGATAGCCGCGTTACATTAAGTGATAATTTAGATTCTTTCGGACTTAACAGACTAAAAGTTGATTGGCAATATACTGATTTAGATGTACAAAATATGAGCAAAACAACTAAACTAATTGAACAAGCGCTCATTAATTCTGGTGTTGGTAAAATTAGAGTATTGCCAAATTCAAATCTGAAGGCGCTCAAGGGTCACCATATTGGAACAACAAGAATGGCAAGCACTCCTAATAGCGGCGTTGTTGATGAGAATTGTAAAGTTTATGGGTTAAATAATCTTTATATTGCCAGCAGTTCTGTATTTCCAACTTCTAGTTATGCTAATCCTACATTAACCTTATTAGCTATTACATTACGCCTTGCAGACCATATCAAGAGTTTTTATAGATGAATTGATATCGCTCATCTGTTGGGCGACAGGGTTTTCCAAGTTGTAGATGCACAGTGCTTTCGTTAGCGTTTACCCTTGGCGTTTCTGTAGGGTAGGAAGCCACAGACTTCAAACTATTCGTTCCTTGGAAATTCCCACCCTCATAGCACGGGCGTTACCAGATTTTAATAGCTAGCTTGAAATCTGCTATTCTTAGTTAGAAAAGTTTATTCTACGTATTCAATGCAATTAATTACACATTGACAATGTGTAATATCGGGAAAAAACTGATTAATTAAGAATCTTCTTGAAAATTCAACTAATCTTTAAATATTTTTACCAATTATTCCTGCGTAATGCTACTGTAGTTATAGCAGGCTTAGTGAAATTTGCTATATTTTACCTAAGTGTACTAAATAAAATCTTTGTATTCTAACCTTTTCGCTAAAATAATTAACCCCTAAGATTGTTTGCATGACGATGATTAGTGCAGTAAATTTATTGATTTACTAGGGTGCAGAGACAGACAAGCCAACTTCGGAGCAATCTAAATCTACCTATACCAAGATTGAATCGAAGAATTCACCTGTGTAAGGAATATAAGTAGTTTATTTGACACATGCTATGCTGAAGTCAGAAAAGTATCCTCACCCGTTATCACAAGCAAACTTCCCCCAATTAAATGAAGATGAAGGTGGATTAAACCTGGGTCAAGTTGGGGCTGTTCTCCGCCGCAGACTATTGTTGATTGGTGGAACCACAGCTTTAGTAGCAACAGCAGCAGTACTAAAGGCTGAAACAGATCCCCCAGTATATCAAGGCTCGTTCGATATTTTAACCAAGCCAGTGACTGGTGAGGATAAGGTAATTGCTAATATTCCCCAAGCAATTAATGGCGCAGAAAATGTAGCACCTCCAGAGTCAACAAAAGAAGTTCAAACAACTATCACAGTATTACGCAGTCCTAGAGTACTGAATCCGATTGTGGAAAAGCTTCAGGCTCAGTACCCAGACATGACTTATGACTTACTGGTTTATTACTTAACGATTACATCGCCTAAGCAAAATATCTTAAATATTCAGTATACCAGTTCAGATCAAAAGCTAGTTAGCGATGTATTAAAGTTGCTGGCTGATTCTTATCTGCAATATAGTTTGCAGGAGAGACAAGCAGATGTTGAACAGGCGATTAAGTTTGTCGATACACAAAAACAGCCACTGGAAAAAAGCCTGAAGTATTGGCAAGATCAATTGCGTAATTTGCGGCTGGATAATAACTTGATTGAGCCATCACAAAAAGCTCAAGAGTTATCGAGTCAACTATCGACTTTGAGACAACAGCGAATAGAGAATCGAGTCCAGTTAGAACAAATGGTAGCTAGTTATGAGGAATTACAAAGAGAACTAGCCCAAGCACCTGGCGAAAGAGCAGGTAATTCTTTATTGAGTGATAACGCTCGCTACCAAAAGATTTTAGACCAAATCCAAGCCGCAGATATTGCAGTTAAACAACAGTCGGCAGTATTTACAGATGAAAACCCAACGATGGTGACTCTTCAACAAAAGAAAGAGTATTTACTACCATTATTAGCCCAAGAAGAAGCGCGGGTACAAAAAGATTATCAAAGCCGCATTCAACAACTGTCAGCTCGCGATCGCTCTTTGGATGAAAAAATTACCAACGTTTATAGTGAAATCAGAAAATTAGCAACTATTAGCCGTAATTACGACAACATCCAGCGAGAATTACAAATTTCTAACGCTGCCCTTACTCAATTTACGACGAAACAACAGTCCTTGCAGATTGAGAAATCTCAAAAGCAACAACCTTGGCTTTTACTCGATCCGACATTAACTAAAGTTAATGAACCTTTGGCTATTTCAGATAGTGCTAAGCGTAACTTAGCATTAGGTGGACTTTTAGGTTTGTTATTGGGTGTGGGAACAGCCTTAGTTGTAGATAAACTCAGCAATATTTTCTACTCTTCTCAAGAACTCAAAGATGCTACCAGACTACCGCTACTAGGAATAGTTCCTTTAAGAAAAGAACTAGAAATGGTGACGAAAGACAACTTTGGCAAAGGGGTGCAAAATTCAGATGGAGCCTCTTTCTTTGAAGTTTTTCGCTCTCTTTACACCAATATTTTGCTTTTGGGTTCCGATACGCCTATTCGCTCTTTAGTAATTAGCTCAGCGGTACAAGGAGATGGTAAATCGACAGTTGCTACACAGCTAGCGCAAGCAGCCGCAGCGATGGGACAGCGAGTCTTACTTGTGGATGCTAATCTGCGTGCTCCTAGCTTGCACAATCGCGTCGGACTGATGAACATTCAAGGCTTGACTGATGTCATATCCCAAGACCTCGATTGGCATAATGTCATTGAGCCATCACCTTTAGAGGACAATATGTTTGTCATGGCTGCTGGGCCAATTCCGCCAGATTCAGTCAGGTTACTTGCATCGCAAAAAATGCATAATTTGATGGAGGAATTACAAGTCAGCTTTGATTTAGTCATTTACGACACACCTCCACTGTTAGGATTTGCAGATGCTTACTTACTAGCGGCGAATACTGATGGTTTGGTGCTGGTCGCTGGTTTAGGTAAGCTCAAGCGTACAGCTCTACAGCAAGCTTTAGAACAGATTCAGATGTCTGGAACTCCGTTATTAGGCTTGATAGCTAATAAGTCTAAGGATGCTGCACCTGTTTCTTACCAGTACTATCAACAGTATTACAGGCAGAGTATAAGTGGCGAAAAAGCAACTTTAGATACAGTATCCAGCAACGGTCACTCTACAGGGATGGCATCTACTCTAAGTAAATCTCAACATCGCTAAATAAGAGCGTGTTAATAAATGTAGGAGTTGTAGCAATGCTATAGCTCCTACATTTACTCATTAACACAAAAAGCATAGTAAGCTAATGCATGTTAACGGTTAATTGTCAACAGGCATCAGGATTGATTGTGCAACTTAAAAGCAGAATAGCTTAAAAACACTAGTAGACTAATTAACCTATTGATCGGGTGACTTTAATGCTCGATCTAAAACTTGACGTGCTTGTTCGGCCTTAGCTCGTGCTTCTTGGTAACGTAAATTCGCTTGTGCAAAATTCTTCAGCACTTTAAAACCTTCTTTGAGGCGAGAAATTTCTTCTTCGGTTACAGAATCATCTGAGAAGAGAATATCAACCGCCTGGCGAATTTCTAAAGCTTCTGTGCGTGATTCCTGAACCTTAAGCTTGAGTGTAGCCAAGTTACTGAGAACCTGGACAGCTTGAGTCACAGCATCTTCACCACTAGTAATTTCAGTGGTTGGTTCTTTCACTTCAATTAATTGTTGCGGGCCAAATCCCTCTTCAAGTTCTGTGGGTAGCTTACCAGCATCCATCAACTCCATCAGTTGATCCATTGCTTTGTCACGGGCTTTGGCTGAATCTTTACCAGGAACAGTGAGGATAATGTCTGGACTTTGAGGGATAGTGTACTGAACCATATTTTAAGCAGATAAATTGCTGTTTAACCAAGCCAGGGGATAATTTTAACATGGATAGAGTTACCAGAAATAGTGGAAATTATCCATAACTTGAATTATTGAGCTACTACCCCAGCCACTTAAAATAAAACTTTATACTTGAAGAAAGAGAGTAAAAAAAGTTAACAGGAGGGGCGAAAAATGGCTCCCAATCCCAGCATTATGCAAGCTGTGGAACAACTGGGTTATCGCGTCACTGTGGGTGATGTCGCAACTCAAGCTGGATTAAATATCGCCGAGGCTGGACAAGGCTTATTAGCTTTAGCATCTGATGCTAGCGGACATATGCAGGTAGCAGAGTCAGGTGATATTGTCTACCTATTTCCGCGTAATTTCCGGAATATTTTACGGAATAAGTATTTGCAATTACGGCTTCAAGAATGGTGGCAGAAAATTTGGGGTGTTTTATTTTACCTGATTCGCATTTCTTTTGGGGTATTTTTAATAGCTTCTATTGCCTTAATTACGATTAGCATCTTCATTATCATTACGGCGATGAACTCAGATCGTGATAATGACAATAGAAGTAGTAATTATGGCGGTGGTTTCTTTTATTTCCCAGATTTATTTTGGTATCTTAGCCCAAATTATCAAACTGAATACCAGGAAAGAAGACGCACCAGAAATGAAAGTAGCAATCTGAACTTTTTTGAAGCCGTCTTTTCATTTTTATTTGGTGATGGTAACCCAAATGCCAAGTTAGAAGAACGACGTTGGCAAGAAATTGCGGCGGTAATTCGCAATCATGGCGGTGCAGTTGTTGCCGAACAAATAGTACCTTATTTGGATGATATTGGTGAAAAATATCAACAAGAGTATGAAGATTATATGTTACCTGTGCTTTTAAGATTTAATGGACAACCTGAAGTAAGTCCGGAGGGGCAAATTGTCTATTATTTCCCAGAATTGCAGGTGCAAGCCAGCAAAAAATATCGTCAATCTGTACCAGTATATTTAGAAGAATCCTTGTGGCGTTTTAGTGCAGCTAGTTCTGGACAAAATCTGCTCAGTGCTGGTTTGGGGGTAGTAAATTTGGTTGGTGCTTTAGTCTTAGGAAGTTTGTTAAGAGATGGTACAGTAGCGGCTCAAATCGGTGGATTGGTAGCTTTTGTCCAAGGAATTTATTGGCTATTGTTAGCTTATGGTATTGGTTTTTTAGGGGTACCCTTAGCGCGTTATTTCTGGATTCAATGGCGGAATAAAAAAATTTCTGCACGTAATCGCGATCGCCTGTCTCGCGCTAGGCTATTAACAGAAGCTGATGCTAGCTTACAAAATAAACTAGATTACGCCCGTCAGTTTGCATCGGAAAAAGTCATCGGTAAAGAAGATATAGTTTACTCTAGTGAAACTGATTTACTAGAACAAGAACTTGAGCATTCGGCACAGATTGATGCTGAATGGCAAAAGCGATTGGATCAATCATAAGTAATTCTGAGAAAAGTCAAGTAAAAAATGGCTGGGCATCTTGCTCAGTCTCATAATTAAATATAGCGATCGCTCTGTTTCAAAAATTAAATAATCAGAGCGATCGCAAATTTCAAGTTTACCTTTATCAATTCTTGAAGATTTGAGCGAAGCTTTACTTGATTTCACCAGCTTGGCTGATTTACAGTCTTGGTTAACGGCGCTTGAGAGCTAAATTTTTTACTAAATGTTTCAATTATCCAGCAAAAAAGCGATCGCTCTTCACACAACCCATCAACCAAGAGCGATCGCCATATTTCCAACTTTCAGATAAATTTTAGATAATTACTTGGCTTTAATTGGTGTTAACGCTACACCTTGGTAATAATGTCCCAAAATTTGCAGGTGATTTGCACCTTGACGTGCTAAATTATACGCACCCCATTGACTCATGCCGATGCCATGACCAAAGCCTAGTCCTTGGAGGATAAAGCTACCATCAGCACCTTTACTGACGTTAAAACGTGTACTTTTTAGTCTCAGTGCAGTACGTACTTCTTCGCCTTTTAGTACTCTCGTACCGCGATCGCCAATAATTCGCAGGGTTTTCACGCTTTGGAATGGGGAACGAGCTTCGGGAATCATATCTTTGACATTACCGACATCAGAAATTCGCGCACTAATTTCCCCTGGTGAGAAGGTTTTTACCCAATTACACTCTTTGATATTTTGATCGTAATCGGGAACTGCACGTAGGTAAGGTTCTTTGCTTAGCCAAACATCTTCCACATTTTCAGTATGTCCGCCAGAGCAAGCGTGGAAAACTGAGAGAATAATTTTGTTGTTGTAGGTTAATACTTGCCCAGCTGTAGCATCAACTGCGGCATAAGTACCAGGAGATTCACTACTGACACCTTTGTAAATTTGCCAGCGATCGGGGGTATCGCCTAAATCAAAAATGGGGTTACTGCGCTGCTTTTCTCGTTCGTATAAAGCATAAGTGCGTGCGGCGATCGCTTGGGCTTTTAAGGCTTCTTGCGGCCACCTGGCGTCCATTTCCCCACCGATAACGCTGTAGAGATACTCCTCCGTATCTACCCAGTTAACCGCTGTTAAGCCTTTGTCTGTAGGTACAACCAGAGTTCTACCACGATACCAGCGATCGCCAATATAAACGAATCCTTTACCTGTTGGCTCAATCCAAAATAAACCAGATTGCCATTTATCTAAAGCTACGCCACCAGGAACAGCTTGGGCATAAAACGCACTCATCGCTGGTAATTGTCCGAGAGTTCGTCCTGTTCCATCCTTGATTGTTGCTGCTGTCGAACTACCAACTTTTACCTGATTAACATTCCTCTCAATGGCGATGCGTAAGATTACAGATGCTTGCGCCGGTGCAACCAAAGCTATCCACAAGAGAATACCAAACCACCAATGTCGTCCTTTAATCTGGGAAAGTAAAGAGCCAAATAAAACTGAAAATTTCATGCCGATCGTTTAATCACGTTAGTATCTGTTTGAGGCTGTGGAGTATTCGCATCTACAACTAAAGATGAGACGCTTTTCCTTCGATGGAGGTTGCCACCTTTTACTAATTATGCATATTACTTCTGCGAAAGAGATGCATGGCAATAAATCCTTTGTTTGAGGTTTTCAATTGATTTAGAAAAAGAAAAATAGGTTCTTTAGTACTTGTTATGCTAAACTAACAATCAAAATGCCAGTTTAACAAGCATCTAATTCGGAAGTTTTCAAAGTTTCTAAATCCATAAGCCGAGCG
>NZ_JACJRE010000111.1 GCF_014697075.1 Tolypothrix sp. FACHB-123
ATTCGCTCAACAATCAATGTATTCATCCTGAAAATCATTGAACTGACTCATCTACCAGTGCATTATTTGCCTTCACTTTAAATTAAGATGCGTTTGCCCTGGGCTAACTGCGATTTAGAAGCCGCTAGATTATCAACTTGGCTCATGTGGTAGTCAATGTAGGCTTTGAGCTTAATTAGGTCAATGCTTTCTCTGTAGCGCTGATTTTCTAGCGTGCGATCGCTTGCCAGTTTCAATCCGATTTCTGAGCGTTCATGACCATACTTGAGATTGGCTACCGTTAAATCAGCACTGGCTTTATCAATGGCAATACCAGACGCGCCAGCTTGCTTGTAAATTTCAGCTAGTCCTTTGTTGTACTCCTCAGTACCCTTGATGAACGCACTGAGGTTATCTGTGATGTAGGGCATGATGGTTAAAATGCGATCGCCCTCGTTACCCATTTCCCCTACTTTAGCCAGCGCTGCATCATCACCATTAATACAGCCCATGATTAAGCTATCAGTGATCCCCAGCTTTTGCGCCCTTGCCGTGAGCTTTTTACCGTGCTTGCCGACCATATTCTTGATGTGCTTCACGTTTGTAACTCCTGTATGAGCAACATTCTTTGATAAACCATTGAGCGAGGGGAACCGCCAGCGCGATGATCAACGGTATCCCCACCAGCCCAATTAACAAATGCCTGTAAGTGAGCGAACCTGTCTGCTTAATCGATGATTCCGGCGAAAGATAACGCGAGGTCTGCAAACTGGCTTTTGTAGTCCAGGGCGGTGGCCTCCATCGCTTGTTTAATCTGCGTCAGTTCACTTCCTGCTGCATCGTCCATCTCCGCCAGCGTTCGCCTGATTTCGTCAGCTTTGCGCCGGATTTTTGCTACTTCCTGATTCTTGAATTCCTTTGCAAAGTGGACGAGTGCATTAAAAATCGCCTCGTTTAAATCTTTTCTGGATGCAAAGGTAGAAGCGATGGACACTGTAATCTGTTTCACATCCGCCGCTTTTAACTCAATCCCTGCACCCTCTGCAATTTCTGTAACCAGTGCTTGTTTTTGTTGCTCACTCAGCACAATTTGACTTTTATCAGGCTCAGGCTGTGCATCTTCTGTACTGGCTAAAAATGTTTCTTCAACGGGTTCATCAATTACTGATAATCGACCGACTGCTTTTTCTCTGAGATATTCAACAGCTTGGCTCAATTGGTCTTTGCTGGGATTATCAAGGTCATCACACTCGGAGGCGATCGCCGCTTCTGTGTAATCGTCCTTTGTGAATCCTTGATAACCTTGCTTGTATAAACGAGTACGCACATTGTTAGTGAACTTGTTAGACATGATAATGACCCTTTATTTGGCTAGTACTAAAACTTCAGGGATAGCGGATTTCATGGGCTGCGATCTCTTGTTGATTGCCCACTTAGCAGCAACGAACCCAACCAGCGCTAAATCCTTACTGTGGTAAGTATGAAAGGCGTTAAAAGATAGTCCCGCTTGACTAAACCAGTAGTAACGAGTGCTGCGCGGTACGTCGTCAAGGTTAATTTTTAGATAATCTGCCAGCGCAACTAAAAAGCTCTTGCCGTTATAACTAGCGTCTAACTCATAGAAATGCTTAAAAACTTGCCAACGCTCATTAAATCCTTTGCTAGCTGGAGTTAGCGCCCCGTAGCGCCGCCTTAGTCCTGCAAACATCTCAACTATTTCTTGAGCGTTCCTTGACTCTACATTTAAGCTAAAACGCTGTTTGAGAAAAGCTACTACTCGATACCAAGTGATATCTGAAACTTGTTTACCCATCTTCCGCTCATAAATCTGTTTCATCTGGCGATATTTAGCTGAATACACTTTTGTTGGCACATGACCTCCGAACTATTAATTAAGTTGGTCAAAAATTAACTAGACATCCGGTTATGCCAAGGTATTTGATATAGCCCTGAGTCTGATTCCAGGTATTTGACATAGTTCTGAGTCTGACGGCTATCAATAACCTTGGATTTTTAAAATTGGACAACCTTTCACAACTAAGATTTGTCGCAAATAACCATGCAATAACAGGACGCTTCAGATTTTGCGACTTACTGACACTTTCTCATTTACCCCTATGGGTTCGCCCCGAATTGTCTTTGCATTGCTCAATGGGAGTGTAGTAGTTCGCCCACTGCTTGGATTGCATCGGCTAGTGTTACATCTGGAGAGTATTCCAATTGCTTGAATTCGGCTGAATCTCGGATTTCTCTCAGCCAGCGTGCTATTGCTTCTAACCTTCTTGTTTGATTTTGATTAAGCATTACTTTCTCAACAGTTAGTTCGTTGATTGTTTCTATCGGTGGTTGATTGTTCATCAAAAGTACAATCTGCTGCTGGTACAGATATTGGCGTAACTACTTTGGATACTGATTTTGCTAAAAGAGCGCATTCATCTACATCAAAGGCTGGCAAAACTTCCCAAGTAGCTTCCAAATGCCTACCGTACCTAGAAAACATCACGTTAATTAGCTCTGTTAAACTTGCTAATTTCGTAGTTTTCAAAAGATGTTCGCCCATTTCTAGGGCCGCGCCCCTAATCACAACTCGCGCTTGAGTCATATTTGGAGTCCTTAAGAATGACTGAAATCATTTGCAGACATAACTGTGAGCATGGTTGCAATCAGATGCCCATGCCAAAAAATAAGATTCGACGCAATTGGGTTGTTTTTGGTCTTATCAAAAATTTGCAGACTTATAGCGTCTTGTCTATTACAATATCACATATCAGCTACAAATTAGCGCATTTTTTTGCAAGTTATGAGAAAACTTGCACCAATTAGCTAGAAATCAGTCCTAAAAAAGTACGATAGAAGGCAAATGTATATGTTAGATGCAGTGAGTAAAAGAGTTCACGTAACTTTACCTGATAAGGTTTTTGACGCATTAGAGCGATGGGCTGATGACCAAGGTCGTCCCGTTGCCAACCTTGTAGCGTACCTAGTTGAAAAAGCTATAGAAGAAGCTGAGACACAAGGGAGGATTCCCTCATCATCTAGTAAAGACAAGAAGGACAAATGAATACAAACAGTAATTAAGCCTGCCATCCCTGCCATTAATAAAGCGATCAGCTTGAAATAGGTGACACATATAAATGGCAGAGAATACTTTTGCTTGCTGATGTTAGATGGCGGCTAACTGATAGATCAATCAGAAAATCCGCCTGCTGTTGCCCATGCAGCCCTAGCAGCTAAATTCCATTCGATGAGAGTGTCTTATGGCAGCAAATGATTTAAATTCGCAACTTCCATTAATCGTAAATCTCAACTTGATTAATCAAGAAGGTCAGGAAAACATTGACCTTAGTAAATTAATCATAGAAATTGATTCAACTTTATTTCCTAACCAAGAACAATTCCTCAAAGCCTTACGTAATCATTTATTACAGTCCTTTAAAGAAGTTCCTGTAATAAATTCGCTCAATATTACCAAAGCAGACAATAATTCTTTGAAGAATGTCGAAGAAGAATTAGAACCGCAAGCTAATAAATCCCGAACGAAGAAATGTAAAAATAGTATTCAAGAGAATGAAACTTCTCTTGAAACTACAGATGATTCCGCCTCCAATAATTCAATCAAAGTTAGGCAGACAAAATTATTTAAGTCTCAAGACTTTGAAGCTATTCCAACCGCAGCAGTTATGTTTTCCAGCATTGACTCTCAAATCAAAAAAGAATTGTGGAAGCAAAATGAAGATGGAATAGCCTACTTACAACATAGAGCTAAGGGTGATTCTCAAAACTTCATTGAGCATTATATTGCCAACCCCGGTGATATTTCCATGCTTCCTTGGGATGAAGCACTACAAATCATTGATAAATTTGGGTTTAACAGTGCCAAGCTGCAC
Organism: Tolypothrix sp. FACHB-123; assembly: GCF_014697075.1. Taxonomy (GTDB): domain Bacteria; phylum Cyanobacteriota; class Cyanobacteriia; order Cyanobacteriales; family Nostocaceae; genus Aulosira. The sequence continues at coordinate 3,867 of NZ_JACJRE010000111.1, forward strand.
CTAATCTTTGCTGCCTATGCAATGAAACAGGAAAGACCGTGGGAAAGCTTATTTATTCTCAATGCCAGTGACTTGATAAAAGATATGGGTTGGGATCAGCGTACTGATTTAGCCAAACATAAAAAACTCTCAGAAATAGCCAAAACTGCTTTCGCATTAGATTGTTTATTAGTTAAAGCAGTATGGGTAGAAGGGAGGAACAAAAAAGGTGGAATAAATGCTAGTACCCCTGTAGGGCGAATGTGGAATATTACAGTTGTCCCTTATGGTCAGATAAATTTACAAGGAAAAATAGATGAGCCTGATGAAGTTCAGTTAATTATTCAACCAGGTGCTTGGACTAAACATTTTTTAAACAGAGCAGGCGCAAAATCCAGGGATGCTTTATATCAGTTTGGCTACTTAGCCCAACAAGTTTTGAAAATAGATCCCTACCATGATGAACTCGCACTAAGACTGGCTATATATCTAACATTAGATAGTCGAATTCGCCTTGATGGAAATTACAAAGTACAGGAGCTATTAGAAATTGCATTTGCCAAACCGATCATAGATAGAGCTAGGTTAGATCGCCGCCGAGCTTATGACTTAAAAAAGCACTGGGATAGTGCCATAAAGCTACTACTTAAACTGGGCTGGCAGATTACATTTGACCCCAAAACTTACCCCGAAGAACTAAGACCAGACTTCAAGGATAAGAAACCTAAAGGCTACCTTGATAAGCTGTTGGATGCAAAACTCACCATCAAACCCCCAACCCCTATTCCAGAACTTATAGCATCCAAGGCCAAACTCACAGTTGAACGATTACAGTCGAAAGTTAAACCCAAAGTAGAGAAGTTACAGCCCAAAGCCACGCCCTTACCAGAACCACAAATCAGCTTGACTAGCAGTCAAGTTAAAGAAGCACGTATTGCAAAAGGCTGGTCTCAATCCAAATTGGCTGGTTTTCTCGGCGTATCTCAAAACATGATTTCCCTAATTGAACGGGGTGAGCGCACCTTTAATCCACAACTTGCCGCCCAGCTCCAAACGCTTTTAGATATCCAAGACTAAGTATTATTACTCTGCATTTCTCAACTAAGAGTTGGCGATCCGGCTGTGGATGGCTGGTTTTCTGTTGCATTCTTGTTTTAAAAAAAATAATTCGGAAAATTGGCTTCAAAGCTTTGCCCTGTAAAGCTTTGGCTTTTAAAACAAAGGCTCTAGAATCCCCGGACGAAAACTCTAGAATCCCCGGACGAAAACTCTAGAATCCCCGGACAATCCATTTTTGAAATCCTTGCTGCATAAGGGTTGTAGCCTCTTAAAACAGCCCTGATTAATTAGATTAATTAGATCAGTTTTGCCGAGTGGTTTTGGCAAATCTGGCATTATTTCCTGGTGTCCAAAAATATCAAAAACTTTTTTGCTACTGAAAACTTTCAGCTGCCCTCAAACCAAAATCCCATAGCACCCATCCTAGAGTGACCAGCACAAGGGGTAATGGCTGATGAGCGGCTTCTCAAGAGGAGTGACAAATGACGAACGCCGTAACAGGGAGGGAAGTTAAATGAACACATTGGCTACCCTTACCCGCACTAAAACAGAAGATTGGAAACCATTTAGCCGCGTCCCCAACGCCAAGGATATCGCCAACGGCTTAAGAGATATCCCTAAAAATTGGTCACTGACACCCCTTCAAGATAAATCTCCACGGCGCGAAAACTGGCAGACAGAAGAATTTATCCCCCATAGTGAGATTGCAAGGCTAATCTTGCACGGTGAAAAGAAGATTAGCAAAAAAGGCAATCCCTACACTGCTTATTGGTCAGGTTTTGGACTGCGAACGGGTGAGGCATCAGATGGGAAGCTGGCGATTGACGTTGATGGCAGCACTGCTGAACCATTGCTCAATGCAATCTGTGGCGGTAACTTACCTAAAACTGTTTCTTGGACTTCTGGCAAGCCAGGGCGTTATCAGCTGCTATTCCAAATTCCCAATGAAGTTAGGGCACTGCTGAAAGACTTTAACAGAGCAGTTTTAACTGAGTGGGAGAATTTACAAACTGCCCGTGATGCTGAGGGCAAGCCAACTGAGTTACTGGAATTTAGATACAATCGCTCTCAATCTTGCCTGCCACCTAGCCGACACCCGACAACGGGCAGCTATCAGTGGATTAATTCACCAGAGACAACAGAAGTTGCGATCGCCCCTAGCTGGTTGTGCGAATTGCTGATCAAATTTGCCACACAAGAACAGCACAAAGAGCAAGAGCGTCAAGAACGTGCTGTCAAATGGTCTCAAATGCGCCAGCAAGGCACGATAAAAGAAAATAGCACCAATCTTATTGACTTTCTAGAATTTGAGGTTTTACCCCGGCTTTCCGCAGAGCAAATTTACTGCTGGGAAGGACACAACTTTAGACAGTACGGCAAGACGATCAAAGGTTGTCCACCTTGGCGACAATCTGCTAGCGGTACATCATTCCATGTTTGGTGGGATGGTCATAACTGGGCTTGGCAAGACAAAGCAACAGGTGAGGGTGGCACTGCTGTTCAGTACCGTTGGAAATTATGCGGCGGTCATGGTACACCCAAGGGCCACGACTTTGCAGAAATTGTTGAAGAATTAGCAAGGGACGCTGGCGTAACAGTTCCAGAAGCCATCATCCGTGAACCTCAATCATTTTTCGCAGACAAGCGTGTTATCACCCGCGCTGAATGGGAAATAAAGCAGATTAAAGCTGATTTGGTTAGCTTCCAAAATTTAATCACGCAGACCGTAGCTCCCTTTCAACCCATATTTAAGAAGTTTGGCAAAGGGTTGAGTAATCAACCAGCAGCGACACTGCCTAAAGTTGAGGGTAGCTCACACCAAATTATCAACTACAAACCAGGTAATATCCCAGTTAAAACCGACGATGTAGCCGATATTAGAATCCAATGTACCCCAGACCAACATATCCAAGCTTGGCTTGAGGCAGTTTCTAAAGGATGGAAGCTAATTCTAGACAAGTCACACCCTGGCTTGGGCAAAAGCTACCGCGCTGGTATGCTAACCGCCGCCCAATTTGGCATTGATAAATTAATTTACCAAGATGCCAACCACCGCAACCCCTCCACACTGCCCATCGAAACCAACTTTGTAGACCTGCCAGTGCGACATAACGGCTTTAAACTTGACCCTACCCGCCAAACCCCTTTAGGCGAAAACTTCCAACTCTGGATTAAACCAGGTGAAACTGCCGACACTGTTGGAAATTGTCACAGAACTTATTTATTCAACGCATTTCGTAACAAAAACTTTACCAGCTTAGATTTTGAAGAAAGCGACATTAGCCCCATCTGTAATGGCTGTACCCTGAAAAACCAATGCCGTTTCGCCAGTGGCGATGGTTACGGCTTCCGCTTCCAAAAACGCACAACAATTCACCACTTTAGAGAACTGAGAGCGCACCCCGATTCTACCCCCACTGATTTAATTAACGTTGCCGACCAAGCTTTTACTGTGGGTCGTATTTGGGAAGAAGCAGGCACACTGATCAAACCAGTGCGTTCCCTTGATGTCAATCAAGATGATTTTGAAAAAACCGTTGGTCAACTGGCACTCAACGCACCATCACTGCTAGTTCAACTCCAGCCAGTTATCCAAGCCTTACACCCGCTATTCACCCAAGACATCGATTCTCCCGACCGCTACGGCTTTAATGATGCTAGTATCCGGTCAATGCTGCCCCCCTTCCCCTCTGATTTAGATATTGAAGCTTTCCGACAGGCTTTAGAACCTGATTTAAAATTCCTAGAAGACTTAGACACTATCGATGTTAATAACGACAAGCAACTCAAAAAAAGTGCCGCCGCCCGTTACGCTGCCAAACAAATTACCAAAGACAGCGCCCGTAACGCTGGCAGAGAATTTCTAGACTTGCCCTTATATTGGCTACCTGATTTCTTAGAAGCCTGGAAAGGTGAAGGTGCTTTTAGCTGTTCCTGGGGTGTATTGAGCATTTACCGGAAAAACCCCAAGCATATTGAACTAGTCAACTCTGCCCAATTTAATATTTTTCTCGATGCTACACTCACCACCAGCCTGTTGAAATTAAAACTAGATTGCTCTGATCCCGTATTAGTAATTGAGCAACAGCGCCCCGATTATGCCAATTTATCGGTCATTAACGTCACTGGCCTAGGAAAACTGCCTAAATATCGTTCTCCGTCCCTTATAGCCCGTGTAAATGCCCTCAAAGAAGCTTTGACAAAGCTGCACTCCCAACTTGGCATTATTGATTGGAAGGCGATCGCTGATACTGCCACTGACCGCCGAGAATACGGTCACTTTGTTGATGGTCGTGGTGTTAATCGGTTTAGTGATGCTGACGCTCTAGCCAGCTTTGGCATTCCCTACCAAAATATTGGTGTTTTGGCAGCACAACTTCAGGTAATGACAGGAAAACCAGTCAACCTCGTAGGCACAAACAGCACCTTCCAAAAGTGTCTCACCGAATTGGTGCAAGCAGAAATCATCCAAGAAATTGGGCGCTTGCGTTCTCACCGTCGCCCCACCGAACAGCTGACTTTCTACTTCTGTGCTGACTATGACCTGAGTTTCCTAGCTGACCATCTCCCCAATGTTAAATTACAAAGCATTGATGCCTGCCAATTATGCCCGGAAGCTGGTACTGCTTCTCAACAAACAGGAATTGCGATCGTCAACGCTTTTACCCAACTTTGGCAATCAAAGCAGAAAATTACCCAAACTGTAATTGCCAAAATCGCTGATATCTCCCAAGCCTGGGTGAGCCGATTTACCAAAGTCTGGGGCGGTTGGGCGAGGTTTAAAAAAATATTACTACTGCTATTAGATTGTCTTCATAGCGATAGTAATAAAAATTTTTCAGAATTGGAGGAAGACGAACAGTGGCTTGCCAGTGAATACTTCCCCATGTTGTGCCAACAACCAGAATTATCCCCAGACGGCTTATTAGACGAGGTAGCGCTAGTTGCCAAAACCATTGGTAATAGAGCAATGGAGCGAGTTTTACACGAATGTACCCCGCAAGTTAGGGCTAACCTGCTGATAGCTGTACTTAGTTGTCTGCCCACCGAAATTTACTCAATTTCACTTTCTCCCGTCTCTGGGTCAGGAGAAGAAGCTGCGCTATCACCTTGAACAGTCAGAAGAACTGATTCCAAACGATAACCAGCTTCCCGAATGTAATATCCAGCTGCGCCCAAGTCTTCAAATACACTGTCAAATTGCGGATGCGTTGTCGGAAAAATCTTTCTCAGCCGCTCTCCAATTCGCTTCAGTTCTTCTTGGATAGCTATTAGTTGCTGAGTATCGTCCATACCTACGTACCACAAAGACAACTGCAAGGCAAGCAATAACAAAAACTCTTATTATATAGCTATTCTGCTTATAAAGTGAGGCATAAATGAAAAAAACCATGTGATGAACCCAAAACCTTATGTTCTCTCCGAGGCTCACGCCCAAATCACAGACATCTCACAGAAATGTGTGAGCCGATTTACCAAACGTTTGGCTGGCTGGGCTACTTTTTTTTAATATTACTCCTGCTATTAGATAGTCTTTATAGCGGTAGTAATAAAAATTTCACTGACTGGCACGACCAAGAAAAAATGCTTTTGGCTTTATAAAAGCTTGTACAGCAATCAATACACCCATTACATCCCCTTGTCAATGCGCCCCTATTTACCCCCAGGGCAAACGCACCTTAAACTGGCACAATTAGGGTTGACGTTTAATTAAATATATGTGTTTCAATCCATGATTGATTTTGATCATCCATGATCCGTTCTC
>NZ_JACJRE010000112.1 GCF_014697075.1 Tolypothrix sp. FACHB-123
TGCTTCTAATAGTTTCATTTGCACCCCAAAATACGATACTACAAGCACCTTATATTAGAGGACGCAAATTATCTTAAGTCCAGAGGATTGGTTCGCGACCAGCTATCGCGAACCAATTTCCTTTTCCACATCCCGTGAAAAGTCAGGAAGCAAGATTTTATCCTCGCCCCGTCTTTCTATTGCTACAATTTCAAGTTCTGCGCTTGGATTATTTTCAGCTAATTCTTTAAAGGCAACAGCAATTGCTCTTGGGTCAACACCTTGGTTATGGTAGAGGTCAAGGGTGTCGAAAATTGGTTGAATAAATTCGCCAAACTCCCCATCTGCAAACACCTCCTTGTGGTTGTCTGGTTTGCGGAGAGGGTCTGGGTTTTCTTTGGTAGGGAGTCGCATATAAACGTATTCACACCGCACCCCATCAAATTTAGTGTCGGTGGTAATGCCCCAATCTTGAATGTAAGCCCCGGTGAGAGTAGCTCCTGTAAAATTGGTTCCGTTAAGTTGTGCTTGTACTAATTTCGCCCTGGATAAATCTGCGTCTTGTAAGTTAGCCGCGCTCAAATCTGCGCCAATAAAACTTGCATCTACCAAATTTGCTCCTTGAAAATTTACTCCTCGCAAGTCTCCACGTTCAAAATTCAAGTCTTGCCCCTGACCAGTAACTAATACGCTTACTACTTGTGCTTTTTGAAGGTAAGTTGTTCCAGGGCGAACACGATCTAGTTTTTTAGTTTTATGGAAACAGGTGCGAGTCAAATTAGCTTTTCTAAAGTCTGTACTTTTGAGCATAGCTTGGGTGAAATCAGTATTGCTTAAGTTAGCACCACGAAAACTTGTGCCTCCTATTGCAGCAAAGTTGACAGCCATATTACGAACAACGGAATATTGTTCGTCACCTTTCACAGCTTGCCAACCTATATAGAAATTAAGTAATACTCCAATTACGGTTACGGCTGCGGCAACAACTATGGCTGCGGACATGGCTCCAGCAACAGTAATGGCTCCAACTATAACTGCGACAAAAACTCCATCAACGGCAATGACTCGAACTATGGCTACGGCAATCGCTCCGATTATAGATGCAGCTACGGACACAGCTGCGCCTGCAACTAAGGCCACGGCTGAGATTGCAACTTGGGAGAAGTCTACAGTTATAACTCCGATGCTGTTGGATACAGCTGCGGCTATAACTGCGACAACGGCGATAGCTGTGGCTATAACTGCGGCTATAGCGAAAGCTGCTACTCCTTGGCGAATCGTGACAGCAAAGAAAGCAACCAATACAATTAAGACAGTCCAGCCTGTAGTTGGGGAAAAGCTGTTAGAGCTTAATAATGACACAAATAAACCATTGAGAAACCATAAAAATTCTGACATTCCCAACAAAACACACGAAACAAGAACTAGGAAAATTGCCCAACGCCTTTGTAATCCAGCAGTAGCATGGCTAAAGTTTGCTCTCCTCAAATTCGCCACTGTAAAATCTGCACCCCGGATATCTGCACCACTAAAATTTGCACCCTCAAGGTTTTGTCCTTTGAAGGAGCGCCCACGAAGATTTTGTCCTGAGAAGTCCTGGGGCATGGTTGGGTGCAGCATCCAAATCTTTTTTTTTGGATACAGATATACCACGAAAAATTCCGGAATCTCAACACTTTAAAGCGGTTCTCTTTGATTAGCGTCTCTTCCGGCTCTTAGCCGCATTTATACAAATAGATACTCCCCTAACCAAACTCTGGGCGGGGTTGAGCATTGGTGATCGCTGACTTGTGCCCATCATCCTACCCAGGAGAAAATGTAGGCTCATTTTCCCAAGTTGGGAATTTGAGAATTCCACCAATAGCCCAGAAATTAAAAAGCCCTCTGGTGATGTACCGAAGGCTAACTTTGATTTCTAAAAATTCTCCAGTTCCTGAAAAGTTTCTTCTATCTCGCTGTCTCGATTTTTCCCCACCTTCAAGTAATTGCACGGGGGGTTGATTTTATCAATCAACAACTCCTCGAATTTGCGGAGAAATTTTGGTTCGATGAATGGATTTGGCCAGCAAAAAATCCCCAGACAAAACCGTCCATAATTATCAAAATCTACGAAATGAGTTTTGTGAGCATCAAGAAGTAAGTTTTCTAGGAGGTAAAAAACTTGCATTTTATGATGCTTTTCCTTAAAGCGTTTTTTGATACTAACAGCGCTCGAACCAATATAGACTATTTGGCTAATCTTCTCCAACGCTTTTCCATGAGTAATCGCCAAAATATAAAGTCCGAGCAAGTTTGGGAGGCAGGGAAGCTCTGTTATGGATAATGGAGGGGCAAACCCTGGATTAAAAAAATCAAAAAATAAGGGGGGATTCTCAAGTAAATCGTCCACAAACTTTTCTAAGTCTCCTAAGCTGAAGTTATTTTTGAGGCGGAATTTTGACATTGTTTAGACCCGAAAAAATCAATCCAAGTTAAAAATTTTTACTGCTAGGTTTAAGCGAATAGACTAGCGTTCCCAACCCCGTACCCAATCCACGTTCCCACGTACCCATAGGGGTTACAAGATTGGGAACGGACTCCAACGGTTACTGGGAACGGGAACGCTTTAATTTTTTGGGGGGAGAAAGTATCCTGTAATTTCATCCCCAAATATTCTTCCCGACTGCGTTAATAATTGAAGTGCGGTTCTCAGTTTTGCTCTGCCTGGATTATTCATATTCCAATCGCGCAGCCAGGATTTATGTTTGCGAATTGCTTCATAGGAAACGGGTGATTTTCCTTGACGCACAAGTTCAACAATCCGGTCTAAAAAATTGCTGTCAATTTCAAGTTCTGGCTCAACTGATGGCTCAACTTCTGCCACTTCTAACTTCAGCATTGACTCCAATTGCTCCACGGTTTCAGCCAGATTATTTTGAGGTGATGTTGGTGTTGGAACTTCTAAAAAATTGGGAATATTCTCAACTATTTCCGGAAAATATTTTAGAAGTGTTCGGGCAGGGTCGGGTTGAGATGTGGCAGGATTAATTTCAGTTTTTAACCAATCTGGTACTACCCCAATTTCACCACCGGATATTGATTTTTCAAAACTGTCTGGGTCGGCTAAAAAATATTTACCAGTGGCAACAGAAATGGATTTGAGCGGGGATAATTTTTTACTCGTGGCTTCACACCCGATAAATGTAGCCCCAGTTTTGAAAGTATCGCCAAAACCTGCGGTGTTTTTAGTTCCCACCCATGAAGTGAGATTTTTACCATGCAGGACAACGAAAATTTGAGCGCCCTTCTTGTTGGCGCGAGTGAACAGGAAGCGAATAATCCATTGCTTCTGGTCATCCGTGAGATAATCAGACAAAGCCACAGCTTCATCAATCACTAAAATAATATCTGTGTAACTATTTTGAGTAGCGTTGTCCATCTCCCTTAAATATTGGTACAAATCGCCTGCAACAGTAGCATCAGCCTTTGCACCATCTACTTGGGGGTAACTAAGTCTGCATACTAAGTAATGGCATTGAAACGGGTATATATCATCCCCGGCGGTGAAATAATGAATTTTGGTGTTTGGCTCCAAAGCTTTACTGAGGATAGCTAAAATCGCCATTAATGTACCCTTACCACCTCGCTGATTACCTGCAATTACGGTAATTTGGTCACGAATGCACTTGGCGATGTCAAAGCCGCTTTGGGTTAATGCGTCGATAATTGCGATCGCTCTGCTGTGAAGTGGCAGTACTAACATTGATTGAATGTCTGGTGCTTTCCTTTGATTCGATTGATTCCCAATATTGGGAAATAATGGTTTAAGAATTTGTGGGGAACTGGGCAACTCTATAAATCGGGGTTGTGGAGTCTCAATAAATTTTGGTTCTCTGTTGAGAGATTGTGGAAGTTGGGTTTGCTGTTGAATTAAACTAACCTGTGCCAGATTAATTCTGGGGTCAGGGGCCACCTGTGACAGATGTTTGTCCAATTGCTCAAGAGTGGGAAACGCACCTTTGTAATTGGTGAAGTTGTCCAATAGCCACCTGGCTTCTTTTGCCTTTGTTTTGTGGCTGTTTTTGGCTTGAGAATGTTGTTATACTAATCTAAAGGTACATCACTTGTCAATAAATGATGTAAGTTGTGTATTCTAACCAATATGTGTATCAATGGCTGATAATGTCGGTTAAATAGACAAATGATGCTATTGATGCCTACTAAAAGACCTAGAACAACAATCAGTTTCGATCCTGAAGACTACCAAGATTTAGAGGAATGGGCAGAATCCGAATTTCGGTCGGTTCCTCAACTAATAAGCGTGATAGTCAAGAAGGCTCTGATTGAGAGAAGAGAAACAAGCAAACCAACCCCTCAAAAAAAATCTCCTAAGTCTAAAAGGGGTGAGGCACAGGAGTAGGCGATCGCTCAATGGTATTGAACTTAGAAGTAACTATTTTCAAGGATGCCTAGAAGTAAAAATCAAAGAGAAGCGAATTTTTAAGTAAAAAATCAAACTAATATTAAGTTGCAGGAGGCAGAAACTTTTGTAAGATCAGGCTATTGCTTAAATGAAGTATTTAACGGAGGTACAAATAGAACCAGAGCCTAATGAAAAAAGACAAAGCGATACTGAATCGTAAAAGCTTTGTCCAAATTAGAAAACTAAATATTCCAAATATTGGGAAGCGGGGGTTATCTCTGAAGAACCAAAAAAGTGGCTGTATAGTTGGCAAGCTGCACACCACCGATTGGCAGAAGAGACTATTCCGCGCTGCTTACTCATATTATATGAGCTGCTGTGGAAATTTACATATTTTCACTCGGAGATTTTGACTAGAAAAAATTATCTTTTTTTGGACTAACAAAAAGAAAGCCTAAAAAAAGCAATCCCGTAGAACTCATAGATAACAGGTGTAGTAGCGCGATAACCCCCTCCAATACTCAAAAAATCAGTATTCAGGGGAAAATCTGTGATGACTACCAACTTAAAACTTCAACCAGTTAATCTCGCTCTGCAGTACGAAGCTCCTAGTCAAAAATCACCAATTTGTTTTTTCAACAATAATCAACAATTGAATATTGTTCAGGGAGGTATCGCGTAATGGTTGCTGAATTCGCCAATCCCTCCCTAGACCTAGCATCCCAACTAATCTTCGGTTTAAAACTGATACCTCGCTCATGGGCGCTAACGCCCGTTTTAGGCAATAAAAATCCATACCGCGCAGATTGGAACCATGCCTCCCCCATTAGTCGCCAAGAATTAACTCGGATCATTGAAAGCGGCGACACAGTCAGTTACAAGAATGGAAAACGGCGTAAATGCTATCCCCAAGGTTACGGGCTAAGAACCGGGAAATGGTCGGGCGGAATTTTAGCCATAGACGCAGATGGAAGTGCAGCCCATGAAAAATTAAACCAGCTTGGGGGATTACCCAAAACCGTCAGCTTTACATCAGGTAAGCCAGGGCGCTGTCAATATCTTGTCCGAGTACCCGAAGAATATTGGTCAGTGATTGAAACCCAAAAAATTAGCACTGGCATAAAAGGAGACTCTGGGAAAGACCAGCTACTGGAATTGCGGTGGGATGGATGTCAAAGCGTTCTCCCCCCATCAGTCCACCCAGAAACAGGCGCATATAAATGGGTGAATTCTCCTTCTGATTGCGAGATTGCCCAATGCCCCACCTGGGTAATCGAGTATTTCTTAAATGAATCCACTAATACTACCACCACCACACCCCCAACCTTACTAGTTGACGATATACCCCTGTACCAATGTTTAACCTTAGATGACAGGAATTTAATAGATAACGGTGTCGGCGAAGGTAGCCGGGATGATAACGGAGCCAAACTTGCCCGAAACTTAATTGGCACAGCTGCCAGATTAAATTATCTTGGCGAAAGGTTTGCTGGCGAACCTAGACAACTATTCGATGATTATTGTTCTCGATGTTCCCCGCCACTGTCAACTAAAGATGCAGAGCGGATTTGGAAATCAGCCTCAAACAGCAATCCCACAGCCAGCCTAACTGATGATGCGCTGATTAATTGCATTAAAGCATGGCAGAGAACCCAGAGCATTTATATTAATCCACAACAAACAAAAAATGCGATCGCGTCACCCAAGGAGCAGAGCGCCAATGCAAGCAATGAAAATAAATTTATTCAATTCCCAACTACTATTAACTACGATGCCCTCAAAACTGAGTACATCAAATTACTGGAATCAGACGTATCAAAATCAGAATTAAGCTGCTTTAGGGCAGAGGTAGGCAAAAAATATTATCCAGTAAAAATAGACCGATTCCTGGACGATGTAGAAACCGAATATCACACATCAGAAGATGACCAACTCATCAAAGAAGATATTCAAGTTTTTCTCGATACTGCCAACCTAGAACTAGATGTTAGAAAGTTCCTCCCCGAAAAATTAGCCACAGCTTTGATGTTATTTGGCATCAACCAATCCCTGCCACAAACATCATTATTAATGTCGCTCATCAGCTTAATCAGCGCCTCGCACCTGATTGGCACTCAAGTTTTGATTGGCAATAAGCACAATGAATTTTATCAAAACCCTGCCATCAATCATGCCTTAGTCGGTGATAGTGGTTCTGGTAAATCGATTATCTTTCGCTCCCTAGTCAAAAAACCACTCAATGCATTAAGAAAAGCCGAAAGTAAAAGATTTCTAGAAGAATCACAACAGTACGACAGAAAATTTGCCGATTGGCTAAAATCAAAACAATCAACTCCCGCACCAGAACCACCCAAGCCAATCAACAAAATGTATTTAACTGGGGCTACCCTGGAAGGGTTGAAAGATTACATTGCCAGCGCCCCTGATTACTCCATCTTGAATGTGGTTGACGAATTGTCAGGTTTATTTGGGGGATTTAACCAATATAAACGGGGGCAGGGTAATGACCGCCAAGAATTTTTAAGTTTGTATGACGGCGATGGTTTTAGCGAAGCTAAAGTTTCAAAAAAGACTTTTGTCGAAAAAACTAACACCGCTTGGCTGGGGGGATTACAACCTTCGATACTGCACCAATATTTTCAGCTAGGGGCGAGTGATGGACTACTGCCCAGGTTTACATTCTCTATCTTGCAGGAAACCATTCGCCTATTACCCGACGAAAATGCCTTAAGTGTGAATATCACCGAAATACTCCAAGGACTCTACAAAGCCATATTGGATTGCCAAGCCCAGACATATCACATTACGGGTGAAGCTTACAAATATTTTCGGCAAGTAGATATGAAATGGCAGTATGAAGCAGCCAGGTTGCCCAATGGGGCTTTAAAAGAATTCCTGAAAAAATGCAAAGGATTGTTGGGCAGATTGTCACTTAACCTGCATCTAATCCATGAACTTTCAGACCCGAATTGTGGCACGCCGCAGACAGTTATTCCCTTAAACCGGGTTAAACAAGCTGCTGACATTATTGAACATCTATTAAAGCAGATTCAGGCGGTGCATTTACAGATTGCCGGGGAAACTACACAATCGGCAATCCTGGCGATGATCAACTTGTCGGCAAAACGGCAGTTAATCGGGGAAGAAGGTTGGTTAAACGCCAGAGAGATTAGCCGCCACCAAACTGCTAAGGGGCGGATGAAGTCGCTTGAAATTAGAGAACTGATGATCAAAGCCAAAGATATGGGCTATGGCGAGTTAAAGGGGAGTGGAACCAAGTTAGAATTTCGCGCCCATAAAAATGTCGGCGATTTGTCGGCGATAAGTAAAAAACCTGCAATGCCAAATATATCAATGGTTTTGAATACTGATGCGCAAAAAATGTCGGCGGTTGTCGGCGATTTGTCGGCGATGGATAAAATAAGTGAAACCCTTGTAAATAATGGGTTAGACTCAACCAATATGAAAAATGTCGGCGATGTCGGCGATTTTGAGGATGTTTTTGTCGGTGGGTTAAATGTCGGCGAGTTGAATGTCGGCGATTTTTCTGATGTGATTGTCGGCGAGTTAAATGTCGGCGATTTTTGTGATGTGATTGTCGGCGAGTTAAATGTCGGCGATTTTTGTGATGTGATTGTCGGGGATTTAAATGTCGGGGATTTAAATGTCGGCGAGTTGATTGTCGGGGATTTAAATGTCGGCGATAGAAATCTGTCGCCCCCTGCACTGGTTAATGAAGATGAAAATTTATCTATAATTACGCCGACAACGCCGACAATTTTAGATAAAGCGGCTGAAACCTTTACCAATAGTGCTGTTGAGATTGCCGACAATAAGCCGACAATGTTGCCGACAGTCGCCGACAACTGCCGACAAAATGAAGAACATCAATTATCTGCTCAAGAACCACTCTTTGAGACCTCTGAGTCGGAGTTGGTGGTTACAGATAATGATGCTGTTAGCAATGTGTCGGCGAATGCGGAATTGATTAAGGAGTGTATTGCCGAGGAATCTTGGGAGATGATTGATTCGCTGTTGTCAGAATGGACTGAGGAATTTAAATCAGCAGTGTGGGCGGAGTTGACACTAGAGGAACGCAGGGCTGTTAAGCAACTGAAGCCCTTGGGTTGAGTCACTTTTCCCATTGAAGATTGGGAAACTGTGCAACATAGTCGAGTGGAGCTGCGGTGACCACACCTGCCTAATATATTGATGCCCCATTCCTTTTGTTGGAATTGCATAACCCCCACCCCGCTCAGAGCTATATAGCAATAAGCCATCAAAAAGCGGTGGGATTGCGGTTAAGTTATCCCAAAATTTAGCCTCATTCACCAAAAATTTAGGATTTTGATGATTCAAAAGGCTTAACTTAATTACTTAAGCCCCATGATTCTCCTGCCCAGCTTTAACTTTATAATTTATCTTTCGGTATGCGCGTTCCCAACCTTGGTCTGAGTTTCCTTGCTCTAGTTATTGCCACTGCTTCCACGCCGATAACTTTCAGCTTTTCCGCAGCACCGGGGGAGTTACGAGTTCTGGCGCAAACACCACAGGCGCGGAAAGACGAAGCTGATAGCAGGGCAAACGCACCTTAAACTGGCACAATTAGGGTTGACGTTTAATTAAATATATGTGTTTCAATCCATGATTGATTTTGATCATCCATGATCCGTTCTC
>NZ_JACJRE010000113.1 GCF_014697075.1 Tolypothrix sp. FACHB-123
TATCAATTCCAATTCCTTTGAAATTAGCGATCGCTTGTGGGTGAAAAATCATCTTGACCCTGATGAGGAAAAACTACGGGTTTCAAGTTAGACGAGGTTTAATGTCCCTCTCGCGGAAAAATTTAAGCAGTGTTTCCGGCTTAAAGACTCCATATTCTACCAAAGCATAAGCATACACGCCATCTAAATCATCAGGCGGTTGTACCGGATCGAGTTTTAAGTCTTTTAATACTTTGATGACAGTTTCATTACGTTGAGCTTGCTTACTAGCGATGGGAGTAACCGCCGGAGCAAGTTTAGTGATAGCAGCAATTACAGAGTCAATGTTCATCTTCGCTAAGAGCTAGCATAATTTTTATACATATAACTCATACTAGCGACAGACAAAGCAATGTGGACTGGATAAAGCTATATTATCGTCAAAGCTTCCTCCTAATTCTTCCTTTGTGTTCTGAGTGTCTTTCTCTGCGAGACACTACGCAAATGCGGTTCGATTTTGGAGAAATATTTTTGTCTCACGCAAAGGCGCAAAGGCGCAAAGAGGGAAGGAAGAGGTGTTTTAATCGTTACTGATTAAGCATGTTTGCTCGGTTATTTGTAAAATAAACTGAAAAATTCTGTCTAAACATAGCCAGTTGTAGATATTGGCTATTCATTTCGAGTTCAGAACACCATAATTCTCGTTGAGAACAGGAACATTCATCTTCGGAACACGAACTTTCTCTTTCAGAACAGGAATATTCACTTTTGGAACACGACAGTTCGCCTTCAGAACTCGAACGTACTCGTTGAGAACAGGAACATTCGCCTTCGCAACCGGAACGTTCTCGTTTAGAACAACAACGTTCGCCTTCAGAACTCGAACGTTCTCGTTTTAAACCTCAACCGTCATGTTTTAGACTCGAAGCTTCGAGTAAAAAAGGCGATGTCTACGAATGGATACGCCAATGCTCTTCTAAAATACAAGAAAGTTTAGTCAAATATTTACAGAAACTACCTTATTAATTATGATTGTGCCCTGAGCGAAGTCGAAGGGCACAAGTTAGCATTGTTAATTCTCTTGTTTAACTGCGCTTTCGTGCCATTTACCTAAAATAAAGTCTGATAAGGCACTCAAGCTGACGAAAATTAACACGCCTAACCCCGTTGTCAATAATAATGCTGCAAACATCCGGGGAATTTGCAGGTTATAACTGGAAATTAAGATGCGATAAGCAATACCAGCTTTTGCGCCACCAGTTCCGGCGACGAATTCGGCGACAACTGCGCCAATTAAGGATAAACCACCGCTAATTTTTAACCCACCTAAGAAGTATGGCATGGCACTGGGTAAGCGGAGATACCACAGGGTTTGCCAACGGGAGGCTTTGTAGAGTTGAAATAAGTTAAGTAAGTTGCGGTCTACGCTGTTGAGTCCCAAGGTAGTGTTAGAGACGATGGGGAAAAAGGCGACTATCCAGGCGCAAACGACTAAGGCGGCGAAGGTGTTGTTTTTTAACCAGAGAATAATTAAAGGCGCGATCGCGACTATGGGAGTTGTCTGTAAAATCACAGCATAGGGAAATAAGCTGCGTTCAATCCATTTGCTTTGGGTAAACAATATCGCTATCAGTAACCCGGATATCGCCGCCGCTATAAAGGCGACTACGGTAATTTGCAAGGTAACTAATAAAGAAGCGAACAACTCCCGCCAATCGGTAAATAAGGTTTGCAATACTAAGATGGGGCCTGGGAGAATATAAGGCGGTAATTGTGTTACCCGCACCAAGATATCCCACAATACCAGGGCGAGAATCCCTACTAATACTGGTGCCCAAACATCAGGCGAGAGCAATTTTGTTGGCAGGTTTTTTAATTTTGGGCGACGAGTAACCATGCAAATTATAAATTCAAAATACAGTTGTGTGAGGATGATTCATAGCGATCGCCAGAGATTGGGAAACCTTCTGGCAGTATTCGATGTACATTGATGATGTGCGAAAGGACTCATTACGGGGGTAAGGCGCGTCAATTTCAATATCTGCAACTATTCGTCCAGGATTTGTTCCCATCACCAAAACGCGATTTGACAAGTATACCGCTTCATAAATATTGTGAGTGACAAAAACTACAGTCCAACGATGTTGATGCCATAAATCTAGTAAATCGCTGTTAAGTTTGCTGCGAGTGATTTCATCTAAAGCACCAAATGGCTCATCCATCAATAAAATATTCGGCTGGGTGACTAAAGCCCTAGCAATTGAGACTCGCATTTTCATCCCCCCAGATAACTCGCGAGGATAGCTTTGCTGAAATTTTTCTAATCCTACCAATGCCAAGGTTTTCTCTACCAAATGCTGAGCATCTTTTTGGGGAACTTTTGCTAGCTTCAGGGGTAGGCGGACATTTTCTCTGACATTTGCCCAAGGCATAAGTGCAGCATCTTGAAATACAAAGGCTAGTTTTTGCCCTTGAGCAGTCAAACCCCAGTCAATATTACCAGAACTCATCTGTCCTAGTCCGGCAATGAGTCTGAGGACTGTACTTTTACCACACCCAGAAGGGCCAACTAAACTGACAAACTGCCCTTCTGGGATAGCTAAATTGAGATTTTGTAGGGCAACTGTGCCATTGGCGTAGACTTTGCTAACGTGGCTGAGTTTAATAGCGGGACGGTGATTCATTCTGAGTTGAAAGCAGAGGGCAGGTTAATTAGGGACTGACAAATAAACTTGTAGGGCTAGGATAATCCTGTTTGTCATGTTAACTTAATCTGCTCATACATAGAGGCGATCGCCAATCCACATAATGCAGATATAGTTGCGATCGCCCTTTACTATTTAAAATTGTTGACGGTTGACTGTTGACTGTTGACTGTTGACTGTTGTACGGGCGGGTTCACAGATATCCTCACTGATTCATGAAGATCTCCCATAAACCCGCCCCTACTGACTCCCCATACCCATGCCCAATGCCCAATGCCCAATGCCCAATGCCCAATGCCCATTTTCTTATGTTTGAGAACGACAACAGGGCAATAAAGGCTTATCTGTAACTTGTTCCAGGTTCACGGATTTCAATAAGTCTGCCCAATATTGTTGAATTTCAGCATTATTAGGATTCTGACGGCGTAACTCAGCCAAAATACTGAGTGCGTTTTCCCAATAGCCAGCAGTTGCGTAGAGAACTGCTCGATCTAAAGGTTGTGATGTCTCTTGTATCTGAGCAGCAATATTTTCATCTTGCATGAGTTCAATTTTGCCTTCTAGATACAAATCCAAATCGCGACTGTTAGGATCGCAAATCATGGAAAAAGTCCAACTATATTCTTTACCTACTTTTAAAGCAGGTTGGTTCGCAGGTAAAGTCACACTGACAATTCCCGCTTCCTCAACTGCGGGGAAAGTTTCTTTATATAACGGATCGCTATTCTCATCTTCTCGCAAAACAAATTCTAACCCGGCTGCTGTTTTAGAAGTTTTGGGAATGTAGAAAAAGAATGTAGGATGCTCTTTTGTAGTGTGTTGAGCTTCTTTGCTGCTGGGAATTAAGGGAATCGCCACATCTCCATTTTGGAAGCAAGCTCCCCGTGATGCTGCCGATCTGACTCTACCAGGTTTCCCCGGCACAAAGCCAATCAAAGTTCTCCGCCCTCTCATATAACTTTGAACATTTCTAATTGCGGCATTAGCATATCTATCTCCAGGGCGTAGTTGCGCTGCTTGCTGAAAAAAACCTAAAGCTCTGCGGTAGTTTCTTTGCCTAGTTGCTGTGTAACCTTGGCGCATATATTGGTTATAAGCAGACCTTGCTTGTGCCACTTGAGAAGTTGGATTTGCTGCTAAAAGTTTGGTTGTACTAGCAACACCAAAAGGTAAACATATTAAAACAGCAAACAAATAACCGAGCCATAATTTACGTTTCATAATATTCATATCTGCTGATACTACTGTAATTAGTTTGTAATACAGTTAAAGCTTTTTTCTATAACAATTTCCCAAAAATCAATCTTAATAGCCTAAAAAATTCCTACTTACACTTTTTTAACTTATGTATATCTAATAGATAAACATACTTCTGTTAGACAGTTAATGACAATTACTAGTTCCCGTTATCACCACCTACTTACATTCCTTTAAAACCCATACCCATTTCTATTTGCTGTTCTACCTGGGTAGAACTCGACTGAGGGGATGTAATTGTGGGAGAAGTTTGGCGCTGAATGCCAACTTGGCTGAGAAATATACCTGCTAAAATCAAGCCACCACCAATATATTGAGCCTGAGTAGGGACTTCATTTAATAGCAAAAATGCAGCAATGATACCTATTATGGGTGTAAATGAGCCAATTAACGAAGCGGTAGATACTGTAGAAGTTCGTAAACCTTTAATCCACAAGAATTGCCCCAGAACTACAATAAAAGCACCATAAACTAACATCCATTGCCAAAGAAAAGGCGAGAATACATCCATAAAATGCTCTTTCCCATATAGTCCTAAAGCAATGCAGAAAAAAATTATCGTGCCTAGGGTATTACGAAATATACTGTAAATTCCTAAGGGAACATGGGATAAATGTTTTTTACCAATAATTGTGGAAACAGAGACAGCTAAAGCTCCTATTGCTGTCAAAATTTCTCCTAAACCCAATTTCAAACTTCCCATGCTCATCATGGCTTGGGTAGAAGGTTGCAGCACAATTGTGAGACTAACACCAATAAATGCCGCGATCGCACCGCCTATTTGCCATTTCGTTACCCGTTCTCGCAATAACCAAACTGAGAAGGCTAAAGTTAATGGCGGTTCTAAGCGTCCAATAAGAATGACATTGTTAACTCCCGTAATTGCTAGTGCTTGGAAAATTAAGCCAGGAGCCAGCGCTCCCGATAAAATAGCTACGACGGTGAGGCTTATCCAATCTCTTTTTGACAGCTGGCGTAAATTTGCTGGTTTCCACTGTCGCCAGTAGATAGGAATCGTCACCAGCAAAGCGCAAAGATTCCCAACAAATAAAACATTACATAAAGAGATGGGATTGCGATCGCCTATTAAATTCTGGGCACCAATTTCTGTTAACTTGCGGGTGATAGCACTAGAGAAACCAAAAATTAGAATTGCTAGCCAGAGATACATTGTCCCTGGAATTTTATGGGTAAGCCTGTAAAGTTTCTTTACTCTAGTCAAAATACCACCACTGCCTACTAAGTTGCCCCTGGCTCACATCATACTGAAAATACCTTGTTAATTTAAGCTACCATTCCTCTATGAGCAAACGCTGAGAAGCAAATTAATTTTCTCAACGAGTAAACTCATCAAAGTCATGGTTGAGTTTCACACAGGCTTCAGTCTCAACAACGATATTGTGGTTGTTCGCCAGATTTACCAGATTAGGAGTCACAAATGAAACTCGCCCCCATACTCACCACTGTTGCTTTAGTTGGTTGTTTTACAATTTGGGATGCTCCCATCAAAGCCATCAATCCAATACTTGCTCAAGCTTCAGCCGCAGAAGCCAAAGATGCAACAGGGTTAACTCCTCAACAAAAAATTGAATTTCTCGCCAAAAATAAAGGTCAATTTGGTAGTGGTGACGCTTTACGCCGTTACTTTTTTGGCGATTTAGAGCCAATTGCTGTACAACCTGGTGGTGCAGGTATGGTGGTTAATCTTTACAACAAAGCCAACGATGTCACCATCGCTTACTGTGCTACCTACGATGTCGTTATCGCCATCAAGAAAGGAAAAGTAGCTAAGTTTGAACCCAGCGAAGTGAAGTAAATAGGGGTTAGAGGCTAGGGGCTAGGGCGTGTTTTCACAGTCGCCATCACCTCCGGCTACGGCTACATATACCAATATTGCTTTTTAGCCCACGCAGGTGGGCTTTGTTCGTATAGCCTCAGGCTAAAGCCTGAGGGCTTTTTCGGAGCGAGAGATTTTTGCCGAAAGTCTCCCAAGTCTCTGCATCCCAATTATTGATAAGTCTCATTTATGGATAGTATCCATAATTATTTGTCAAGCGGTGTTGACTATTTGTAACAAACTTGTTAAATTTAGTTACATAAGTTAACAAAGCAAGAGAAAAAACTATGTATACAACAGTTAATGAAGACGGCGTTCTCAACAACTACGCAACAGAACCTCAGATTTACTACGCTGAATACCCAACAATTTGGGAACAACGCCAATATCTGTTACAAGCTGGATTCGCTACATTACTTGTTACCACACTTGTTTTATTAGGTTTAAGCGTTAGCTAAAATTTTTTAATTAAATTTTCTGATTTCGGTATCAGGATATCTCATAGTCAATAAACCTCTTCCTCATCACCTCGGTTGATCACCGGGGTTTTTTGTTTTCCTATTCATTTACCTGAAAATACTGTTTTTATAAACCTAAAAAAAGGCGGTAAATCCGCCTTTTAATGAATTCAGTTTTTAGATACTCATCTGCTGACAGTCAACAATCAACATTCAACAATCAACATTCAACAGTTATGCAAACAGCTTACCACTTGTGTCTAATCCAATCGTAAATTTCTACATATTCCCCGCCAGGAATATTCCATGAGTAGTCATACTCCATACCCTGAATAGCTAATTCGCGGAACTCTTCGGGAGAATAATTCCACAAATCAATTGCTCGTTCCATTGCGGATTCTAGGGCATAATTATCGCTTTGGTAGAATACAAAACCATTGCGTTTTTCTGGTGATAAATTCTCGTCGTAGTTGCGGTCAAATACCGTATTTACCAAACCACCAACACCGCGCACAATTGGTACAGTGCCATATTTTAACCCAATCATTTGCGTTAACCCGCAAGGTTCAAAATTACTAGGCACAACAATCATATCTGCACCTGCATAAATTAGGTGAGATAGTTCTTCATTAAAGCCTAGTTCTAAATGAACATCAGGGTTGTTATTTAAAAATTGTTTTTCATGTTGGAATTGGGCATTAATTCCCGCTTCTGTCGCCGAACCTAGTAATACAAACTGCGCTCCTTTATTCAGTGCGTAATACATAGCGTGATGTACCAAATGCACGCCTTTTTGATTATCTAAACGCCCAATATAAGCAATGATTGGTTTATCTTCTTGACGGAGTAAAAGCCGCTCTTGCAAAGCTTTTTTGTTATCAAATTTCTTTTCAAAAGTGTCTTTGTTGTAATTAGAGGGGATGTAACGGTCAACTTCTGGATTCCAAAAATCGTAATCGATACCGTTAAGTATTCCCTGGAATTTATCTTGATGCAAATGCAAAGTATGACCTAAACCACAACCTATTTCGCTAGTACGCGCTTCCCAAGCGTGGTTTGGTGAAACTGTGGTGACAGCATTAGAGTAAACTATACCCGCCTTCATAAAGTTTAAGGCGAAGGGGTTGAAGTTGTCACGCAGTTTATCGTATTGGAAGTAATATTCTGGGCGATTTAAACCTGTGGCTTGAAGTGTTTCTACACCACCCATTCCTTGATGCTTAAAGTTATGGATAGTGTAGCAAGCTCGCTGATACTCCATGCCATAATACTTGTACATTTCATGGAGCATAACTGGAATTAAGCCTGTTTGCCAGTCATGACAATGTATAACATCAGGGCGCTTGTTACTTTGCAGTAAAAATTCCAATGCAGCTTTGCTAAAGAAAGCAAAGCGCATATTGTCGTCGTCACAGCCGTAATAGCAACCGCGATTAAAGAAATTATCTTGAGAGTGGGGTTCAATAAAGAAACATACTCGTCCATGTACCCAACCGCACTCAACAGAACAAGTAATGGCTCCACCGTACCAGGGTACAGATAGATTGCGATAGGCTTCGTGTAATCCCCAAATATGGTCGTAGCGCATACAATCATATTTGGGCAGAATTAGTTCGACACAATGCCCACGAATCTCTAATTCCCTACTCAATCCGTAGACAACATCCCCTAAACCGCCTGCTTTAATTACAGGAGCGCACTCCGAGGCAATCTGTACAATGTACATTCGTAGTCCTCGCTTCACAAAACTTTATTTTAACTATATTATTATCAGTACATGAAAAATGTACTCATTGACACCGGAGTGCATGAATGATAAGTAAAATAAGTTAAACCCCTGTCTAACGATAATCAAATCTGTATTTGTTAGTGGTAAGTTGTTAGTTGTTATAGTGCGATCGCATTTTTTGCATTCCATAACACTTAAGAATGATATAGGACTAGTATTTGATTTCTGAAAAAACTCCGTACATCTGAAGAGACAGAAAATCAAACGTAGTGTTTCGGAGAAACCACTCAAACATCCATTTTAAATGGCGGAATGTGGGAATTAAAGCACAAAAACGCCTCACCCAGGTTTTTGCTTGTAACCAAATATCTTCTATAGGGTTTTGTGATGGGCAATTAGGAGCAAAGCGAACGCAAGTAATTTTCCATTGCTCTGGAGGTAAACCTTGATTTACTTCACCCAAAAAGTTTTGAACCAAATGTGAACGATGATAAGAAGCACCATCCCAAAGAAGAAGCAATCTTTGGTTGGGAGAAGAGTCTAATAAATAACGCAAATAATCAATTGTATTATTTGAATTACCAGCATTATAAGCTTTCAGAAGTAACGGTTCTTTAGTACTTGTTATGCTAAACTAACAATCAAAATGCCAGTTTAACAAGCATCTAATTCGGAAGTTTTCAAAGTTTCTAAATCCATAAGCCGAGCG
>NZ_JACJRE010000114.1 GCF_014697075.1 Tolypothrix sp. FACHB-123
TTTTAGCGATCGCTCTCTTCACCAGTTATATATAGTTCTCTTGTACTACTCAAAACACACCTCTACTTAGCACTTTTCTCTATTTAGATGCGTTTGCCCTGCCTGATGCCACCTTCAAACAGATTGTAGATAACCGAGTTGTCGCGCTGACATAGTAGTCTACAAACTAGTACCTCTGCCGAGTAAATCAAAAGTCCAAAGTCAAAAGACTTATATTCTCTGCTTTTGCGCTATTTGGAATCCTATGTTTATTTACGCCGTGATGTACTAGTCTTAGAGGATATTTTAAAAGTTCATTGGTTGGTAGCAAAACATTTTAGATCCCCCTAAATCCCCCTTTTCAAGGGTGACTTTAAGAGGTTTTTGCCCCCCTTTTCAAGGGGGGTTGGGGGGATCAATAAGTGTAAAGATACAGCCAATCACTTCTCAAACAACCTCTTATAACCAAACTCAATACACACACATAAAAATTGGGGCAAGGAGCATTTAAAAATTCAGAATATCAGGTTCAGAATATCTATCTGATACTGATTTAAAAAAAGAATGCAACAGAGATATAGTCTCAGACTTTGCTGAAGATTTTTTGCTTTCTGAATTTTGAATTATTTGCCTCAATCTTTTCTCATTGAAATCGCTCTTGACTCTTCCAATGTCTACACGTAGAAACTTTTTAAAATATGCGTCTATAGGCGCAACCACCGCTCTAGCTACAATGGGTTGGGACAGCATTATCCAGCCCGCAGCCAGTCAGGGAACTATTAATGTCAAACTGGGAGCAGTGACTGGTATTAACTCCATTGATGTTTGGATTCCTGAAGATTTAGGTTTTTTCCAAGCTGCTGGTTTAAATGCAGAAGTAATTACATTTCAAAGTAGTGCCAAAATGCGAGATGCTTTGATTGCTGGAGAAATTGATTTCTCAGCACAAGCACCTTTACATGTTTATCTATCTCGCCTGAGAGGTGTGCCTTTAAATGTTGTAGCTAATCGTCGCAATCTGGTTGATACTTCTTTAGTTGTACGTTCTGATTTACGCTCTCAAATTAAGTCAGTTGCTGACCTTAAAGGTAGAAGAATTTCGGCAGGTGAAATTGGTACTTGGAGTTGGGCAGTATTAGTCAAATATCTGCGTCAAAATGGTCTGAGCGATAAAGATGTTGAATATGTGCAAAGTACAACTGCATCTACCTATAGCCTGGTAAAAACTCGTCAGGCTGATGCAGCTATTGCAGGTGCGCCAGATTTGCACAGACTACTCAAAGAAGGAACAGTATTTCAACTATTGAACGCCCTCGATCCCAAGGTGCATCAAAAATATTTTGGTGCTAGGGAAGCTATGACTCGTGCATGGCTCAGTCATCAGCGCGTCACTGCTCAAAAACCTGAAGCAGTTAAAAGGTTGATTGTTGCAGTCAATCGCACTTTCACATATATGCACCAAACTCCACCAGAACAAATCCTCAAAGCAGTGGGTAAACGATTTGATAGTGCGAATTTAGATGCAATTTTGACAGGTCTTCGTACTGAACTCAAGCGCTCAGTTCCCAAAAATGCCTCGATTAGTCAGTCCGCATATCTTGCAGATCAAAAAGTATTTTACGACACGGGAATTATTAAGAAATTAGTTCCCTATTCTCAAGGCGTGTTCGATAAATTTGCTGGAAATAGAGCATAGTAAACAATTCAAAATTCAAAATTCAAAATTCAAAATTAAGAAACTACAAAGGAGGTTAGTATTACTAATTCATCATACCCAATGCCCAATGCCCAATGCCCAATGCCCCATGCCCAACTCAATGATTGAAACTCAAAATCTCTCCATTTCTTATTGGAGTAAAAATAAGCGGATTGAAGCTTTACATGATGTTAGTTTGAGCATCAATGCTGGTGAATTTGTGACACTTATTGGCCCTAGTGGTTGCGGTAAAAGTACATTATTGAATGTGATTGCAGGGTTAATTAGTCCTGGTACAGAAGTACAAGGGACTTTTAATACTAGTGGTATCAAACAAATTGGCTACTTGTTTCAAAAGCAAACTTTGCTACCTTGGCGCACAGTTTTAGATAATGTTACTGCTCCTTTAGAGATTCGTGGTGTATCCCGTACTGAAGGAAGGAGAAAAGCCTTAGCGCTACTGGAAAAATATGGTTTGTCTGGTTTTGAACACAGTTTTCCCAGAGAACTATCGGGAGGTATGCAGCAGCGTGTGTTGCTGATTCGGACGCTGATTTATGAACCCGATGTAGTGTTGCTGGATGAACCTCTGAGTAGTCTAGATGCTCAAACACGCGCTTTGTTACAGGATGAATTTTTGCGATTATGGCGTGATACAGGATGTACCTTTTTATTGGTAACTCATGACCTGGATGAAGCGATCGCACTTTCCCAGAGAGTATTTTTATTAAGTCCACGTCCTGGCACAATTGTCAAGGAATTTGAGATTAATTTACCAAAAGACCGATCTGCGATCGCAATTCGCACTGATTCTCAATTTCAAACTATCCAGCGTGAGATGTGGTCAGATTTAACTAAACAGGTATTACAACAACAAGACCAAGGATTCGCCCTCTTTCAACGCTAACAAAGAATAACATGAGAACTACCCGCAATCCCAGCGTATCTGTTGAACAATCTGCGCTTTCTGCTAATCATAAACGGACAAAAATTTCTGGTTCTATTCCCAACACAATTACCTGGGGTCAACGCATATTGCAATTAGCAATCCAATTCACGCCTTTAGTAGTCATTTTATTTGTTTGGGAACTGGGTACAGGCGCATTTGGCGTTCCTCAATTTATTGAACCTGCGCTTGTTGGTAAACCAAGTCTGATTGTCAAAGAATTACAGCAACTATTCTCTGAAGGAACAGTATTTAAACACGTCTTCGTCACCTTTCAAGAAGCGATGGGTGGACTAATTTTAGCCATGACTGGAGGGATAAGTTTAGGCATTTTACTAGCTTATTCTCCACAAGGAGCAATTATAACTTTACCTTACGTCCAAGTCTTTAATTCTATACCTCGTATTGCCCTAGCTCCCTTTTTTATTGTCTGGTTTGGTATAGGATTACTCTCCAAAATTTTGCTTGCAGCTTTAGCCGCTTTTTTTCCCATCTTTTTTACCACATATCAGGGACTTCAAAGCATAGAACGCGAATTAGTTGCAGCATTTCAAGTCATGGGTGCTAATCGCTGGCAAATATTGCGGATGGTTGTATTACCTTCAGTTCTCAGTTGGGTAATTGCAGGAATTCGTACAAGTTTAGGTATGGCTTTAGTCGGTGCGCTTGTAGCTGAATATATCGGTTCTACTAAAGGTTTAGGCTATCTCTTAATGGCAGCACAAGGAACATTGAATGTTGATAAAGCTTGGTCAATATTAATAGTTTTAGCATTTATTAGTGTTTTACTTGATTGGGGCGTTCGGGTTTTAGAAGCTTATCTATTACGCTGGCGACCTAATCCTAGAGAATTGTAAGTTGATGAAATAACCAATAATTAGTGTCAAGCATCTAGCGATCGCGAAACACTATGTCAGACTTATATCTTTTTTTGCTGCAAAATATTCAACTTGTCGTCATCAACACGGACACAACCAATAGTCTAACAGATATGATACTTACTTGTTGCTTTTTCTAACTTTCCTCTTACCAGTTGTAGGGTGGGTAAAGCCCACTCTACTTTCTAAATAACTGACTACCTTAGTGTCTAAAAAATCCTAAGGAAAATCAGCCTATGGTTTTGGTTACAAACAAAAGCCAAACACTAAAATGCTGAATCTGAAGCCATAAAAAACTTGACAAAAATATCCAATTGATTTGTGAGTTCATTACATATTTGAGTCCAAAGTATATCTCATGAAAACACTTCCTACCTACGACCCAACATTATTTGAGGGTGCTGCTGAAAGCTATGCTCAATACAGAACCAAGTATCCATCAGAGGTATTTGCTAAACTCACCGAAATCTTTCATATTAACGCTCAAGGAAGACTTTTAGATTTAGGTTGCGGCCCTGGTTTAATCGCAATTCCTCTCAGCAATCAGTTTCAGGAAGTAATTGCTGTAGATCCCGATCCAGATATGATCGAAGAGGCTAAACGCCAAGCCCAAATCTCTGGGAGAAATAATATTACCTGGCTTGAGCAAGGTGCAGAACTAATTAATTCTAGTTTGGGTGAATTTAAACTAGTCACCATTGGGAGAGCTTTTCACTGGATGCAACGTGAAACTGTGCTTGAGCGTATTTATGAATTGCTCTCTGATGATGGTGGATTTGTACTGCTCAATACTAATGAAAACCCTTGGGAAAGTTCACTTCCTTGGAAGCAAGCTGCAATCAGAATTGTCAAAAAATGGTTAGGTGAGGAAAGACGAACTGGACAGAGAGGAAAGGGTATTCGCACTCCTGTAGACCCTCCTCATGAGGTACTAATTGCTCAATCAGCTTTCGCTCGCCAAGAACAAGAAGTATATGAAGTCTCGTTTGAGAAGAGTTGGACAATTTCTAGCTATCTTGGTTATTTATACACCACAGCTTTTGCTCTCAAAATTTTCTTTGGTGACAATGTAGAGCCTTTTGAAGCGGATTTGAAACAAGCGCTACTAGAAGTTGAGCCTTCAGGAAATTTCACTGAAGAGATTACAACATCACTACGAGTTGTTTGGAAGCATTAAATTTTCACTTTCCTAATTCATAGGAAAACAATATTTTTTACTGACAGTCAAAAGTCAAACATTTGCAACTTAGAGAAAAAACAAATTATCTCTAATTCTGCATTCTATATAAACCCTGAAAAAGAGGAGGAAAATTACATCCATGAAAATACCATTTTTTAGCAATCGTCGCACAGTTTTAAAGCGCATTGTGCAATTTTCAGCACTAGGATTATTCGCTATTTCCACTCCCTTAACAGGTAGCTTACTACAAAGCAGCCAAGCACAAACAAGACCTGGAATCAATACAAAAGTAGTTAACTTGGCTTATCAAACATCTGGAGATTTGGTCAAAATCAAAGGAGCAGTAGAACCACGCCTCAAAGCTTTAGGGATTTCTGTAAATTGGATACCATTTCCCGCAGGCCCCCAATTGTTAGAAGCTATGAATGCTAATAGAGTTGATATTGGTAGTGTGGGAGAAACACCACCAATCTTTGCCCAAGCTGCAGGCGCACAACTTGTCTATATTGCTGGACGTAAACCTAGCAAAGGTGAAGGACAAGCCATCATAGTTCAAAAAGACTCACCCATTAAAAAAGTAGCGGATCTCAAAGGTAAAAGAGTCGTTTTTCAGAAAGGTTCTTCTGCACATTATTTAGTATTAAGAGCTTTAAAAGAAGCAGGATTAAAATTTAGTGATATTCAGGCTGTGAGTTTGACTCCATCTGAAGCACGTGATGCATTTCTTCAGAAAAAAATTGATGCTTGGGCTGTTTGGGACCCAGCTTTAGCTTATGTCCAAAAAAATGCTGGAGCTAGAACGAATTATTTATCCGTCAGGGTGATGTGTCAAAATTAAGCAATATTGACGAAATTCGCCCAATAGTCGCAACAGTACCCGATGCTCAAGTGTTATCTGACCTTGATGATACTATAGCTTGGGCTGTCAAATCTGCGAAAGGTAATGGCGATCGCGTCGGAATTACCGGCTTTTGCTGGGGTGGTCGGACTACTTGGTTATATGCTGCACATAACCCGCAAATTAAAGCAGGTGTAGCATGGTATGGGCGACTGCTAGGCGATGCTACCGAACGTCAGCCTCAGCATCCCGTTGATGTCGCTTCTAAGCTAACAGTCCCAGTTCTCGGACTCTATGGTGGTCAGGATGCAGGTATTCCCCTGGATACAGTAGAAAAGCTGAAAGAACAACTCAAATCTAGCAGCAGTAAATCTGAAGTCATCGTTTACCCCGATGCACCCCACGCCTTCTTGGCTGATTATCGCCCCTCTTACCGCGAAACAGAAGCTAAAGACGGATGGGAGCGCCTTCAAGCTTGGTTTAAGCAGCATGGATTGTAATATCTAGCGAAATAGCTAATTTTTACATCTACAGATGAGTACAGAAGCGATTTTTGTGGCTCATCTGTATTTTTTGCTAAGTTACAAAAAGGTTTGTCAATAAGTAACCTGGATAAGAGAGCATGGCGGAAACTGTCACAGGAGGGTGTCTTTGCGGCTATGTGCGGTATGAGTACAACGGAGAACTAGAAGCAGCGAATTATTGCCACTGTCAAGATTGTAGAAAAACGACAGGTAGCGCTTTTAATGTAGGGGTTCGCATACAATCAGCCGCATTACGCATTGTAGCTGGTCAAGTTAAGAGTTATACAAAAACTGGTAACAGTGGCAACAAAATTACTCGCGAATTTTGCCCAGAATGCGGTTCACCTCTGTTTACAAGAGCGCCAGCAAAACCGCAATTCGTCTGGCTGAAAGCTGGAAGTTTAGACAATCCGCAATTAGTTAAGCCGATGCATCAAATCTGGACTGATTCCGCAGTATCTTGGGCTTATATTGCTCCAGAACTACCTAGTTTTTCCCAAAATCGCCAGATTGTGTGACCTTGTGCGATCGCCTATTGTCTCATTTACAAATTTAGGCGATCGCACTACCAATCAATTATCTACCAGCTAGTGCGAGATTAGCTTCAAATACACTCAAAGGATCAGCTAATAGCGCTTCAGAAACATTGATACTATTGGGCAACAAACCAAAACGATAGAATACATCAGCCGCGTATTGTTGTTCAGCAATAAACTCCCCAGAAGGTGGAACAAGACCCCAAGGTCTATTTCTCAGAGATTGCTCCCAACCTTTAGCATCAATCCCATTATTAATTTCCTTGGATAATAGTTCAACCGCTTCGCTGAAATGGGTAGCAATCCAGCGATCCACTCTTTCTAGCGCCTTAATAAAGGCTGATAAAGCATCTGGATGTTGCTCGGCAAAACTGCGATGAGTAAAGTAAAGAGAGCGATTGCTAAATAACTCGGAACTATAAAGCAGTACCTTAACTTTGTGATTTTTCTGAACCTCTGCTAAATGTAAGTCTGATGTGATCCAAGCATCTATTTCACCATTGAGGAAAGCTTTGAGGGAATCTGCTGAGTTAGGAATGGTTTTCACATCTTGATAAGTAAGCCCGACTTTATCAAGCGCGATCGCAGATGTCAGGAAAAATAATGCTGTAGGCAAACTACGACGTTTAATGCGGTAGTTAAGTAACCCATTCTCAAAGATATCTTTATCTTTCATCTTGCTTTCAAATTGAACACAAAATTTCCAAACATTTTTATCTGCTAACAAATACAAAAACCGAGTTAATGCCAACTCTTAACTCTGCGTTCTCCGTGCCTCTGCGGTTCAAAAATTACAATCCAGATTAACAAATATAAAAAGGCATCAATTTGGAGTCAGCAATTTATCCTCATTGTCTAAAATCTACTAACAGATTGAACTCAAAAACCCAGATTCTTCCTAATTTACGTAATTACGAATTACGAATTACGAATTACGAATTAGTTTTTCACCCCAATTCTTTAGCAGGTTCAGCAATTTCTTTACCAGAAGAAATAGCCCCGACAGTTTGCCTAATACTGCTCCAAGTGGGAACATTAATACTTGTAGTTACCTGATTATTACTGCCTGGACGAGAAATGGGTAATAGTGGCAACAATAAATCAGCAACTCGATAAGCTTCTTCAATTAGAGGAATACCAGAGATGATGAAAGTCTCAATGCCAATATCAGCATATTCTTTCAGACGCGCCGCAACAGTTTGAGGATCGCCTACCACCGCAGTACCAGGGCCAGGACGCACTAAACCTAAACCCGCCCAAAGATTCGGATAAATTTCCAAATCTCTCACATTTTTAGGAATTTGACCGCCATGAAACTTCAGCATTCGTTGCTGACCTACGGAATCGCCACTATTAAGCATTTTTTGGATATTTGCTACTGATTCTTCATCCATGCGCTGAAGTAACCAGTCGGCGGCTTTCCAGGCTTCTTCTTCAGTTTCGCGGACAATCACATAAAGGCGAATACCAAATCTGAGAGTACGACTATATTTAGCAGCAAGCGATCGCATTGTGGCTACTCTTTCTGCAATCTGTGGTGGTGTTTCTCCCCAAGTTAGGTAAGTATCTATATGTTTAGCTGCAACTTCCAAAGCTGCTTCAGAAGAACCACCAAACCATAAAGGCGGATAGGGTGACTGTACCGCAGGTAATCCTACCTTAGCTTTTTTGACATTGACATATTCGCCTTCAAAGTCAACTGTTTCCCCAGCCATGAGTTTCCGCCAAACTGTGAGATATTCATCACAGTGGGCATAGCGTTCATCGTGGGAAAGATGCAAACCATTAGCGGCCATTGTGTTGGATGTGCCGTTGATGATATTGATCAACAACCGACCTTTAGAAAACTGGTCAAAAGTCGCCGCCATCTTTGCAAACAATGTGGGCGATAACAAACCCGGATGTACAGCAATCAAAAAGCGCATCCGTTCTGTAAACGGAATCAGCGAGGAACCTAAACCTCGTCTACGTTGGAAACCGTAGTTTTTCCTCATCTTCTTCAAGATGATTTTTCACCCACAAGCGATCGCTAATTTCAAAAGGATTGGAATTAATA
>NZ_JACJRE010000115.1 GCF_014697075.1 Tolypothrix sp. FACHB-123
TACATCAACTTTTAAATGAAGGAGAGTTAATTATTAAATGGGGGCGAAAACTCAAAAATAAAGGCGACGCTGTTATCACAATTTAAATGCACAACAGCTTAACTCATAATTGATAATTATAGGACTTACGCAATATGTGTGCCAAAGCCTGATTCTTGCGTAGCTGTAATTCATGAATTACCGCTACTTTCGTTGTGTTGTGTGTAAGTCCTAAATTAATAAAATTACCTCGTGCAAGTTGAAAAAGCTGTTGATTCACACACAGGATTTGAACCTGTAATAGCTTGATCTCAAGTCAAGTGCCTGTTCCAATTCGGCTAGTATGTAAGCTTTTTCGGTTAGGGCACGAAGTGAAAATTTTACTGTTTAGAAAGTTGATTTAAAATCAACCGAATTTCTTTCTTATTACATTGCTGTTTTTTCACAGCGTAAATTTTGCGTCCATAATAAGTAGACCGAGAATGATTGGTTAAACCTGTGAGAAAATCCTGTACATAATCAGTTGGTGGTGGAGGAAAATCTGCAAAAGTAATGAGATACCAAATATCATTCAGTTTTTGGTATTCATGATAATCATCAATGATGACAAAATCAGTTTGTTCCTGCTTGTGCTTCTGCTTTCGAGGTACTTTCTCAACTGCACAAAGAATTCCTGTTTCTGGATGAATATAGAAGCACAGGCGGTAAGTCCCATTTAACGGAATTGGGTAACCTCGGTAAGACTTCCCATAAGGGACACCATCAATGATTTCTACATAGCGTTCAACGTAATCCCATATATGACCAATAACGTGCCGTCCTGTCATTGTATTGGAATCTAATCGTTGACAGAGTTCGCTGTAAACGTCGTTCCAAGGCTGTCCCACTTTAGAGAGCAAAAGCCGACGCAGGGGGCCAAGATGATCTGAAAGATACTTTGATTTATGTCTAGGTTTAATCAGGTAGGGATTGAATAATCCATCCTGAATTGCATCCTCGGTGAGTTTGTATAGTTGCTTTTTATAACCTGTCTGCTTTTTAAGCGGAATTCTTCTCCCACAGCGAGGACGCTCAATCACAATTTCGTTCAAACGATGTTCGCTCATAACTTATGTTTCTGAAAAATATGTTGCTTAGAAATAGTTGTACTGATTGAATTGTTAGGCTACATAAGTTAGGGGACATCATTGAATTCACCTCCATATATGTGATTGAGTTGTGGTAATAGATTAATACAATTAAAATAATGGGAATTCCGCACAAGTTAGCAAAGCAGTTTTTCACAATTGCCTTTACCATTTTGGCTACGCTCCCATCAAAGGGAGCGACAGGAATTGTTCGCGTAGCGTTCCCGCAGGGTACCTGCATATCCTTGCGGATGGTGTGTAGGCTTTACAAGTTAGGGCGCGGAATCAAGTTTTAAATTACTCCGTGCAAGTTGAAGATGCTTTTTACAGCTACGGCTGCTCTTACCAAATATTGGCAGTGGGCACGCACACTAAATCTGCGAGAGACTTAATCATGCTTCGCTAGTTCGATCGCTCGAATTTCGCTACCTTAGAACCGTTATCAATGTGTATGTATGCTTCTGATGTTTGGGCACGGATGATTAGGCATATTAACCATAAACGGCTTCAGGACGAACTATCAAATCACCACTAGGACGGCGATCAATTATGTAAGCTCCTAGGCGATCGCAATTTACATCCAAATGACGAGCCACCTGTTCTTTAACTACAACATCATTCATCCCGGCGTTAATTCCTAGCTGTGTTTCTGTCACATCAACAGAACGCCCTTCAAATCTAATATGTACCATTGTCATCACCTCCTTTTTAATTACGAATTACGTTAGCGAAGCGGTAGCGAGGAACGAGCGTCATTACGAATTACAAATTATTTAAGTGGATCTGATCGGGATTGAACCGATACCCTCCCTGTGAGAGTTACACTCACACCTCATGCGAGTTGAAAAAGCTGTGGTTACAAACGCAGGAATCGCACCTGCAACTTATCGTTTTAGAGACGATCGCTCTACTTATTGAGCTAGTATGTAAGCTTTTTCTGTTAGGGCACAAGTGACATCCGGGATCTCTACCGTTAGAGCTACAGACCCAAGTGTGCATGATTGCAGCTGCAATAGAAGTTAAAGCAAATGGAGTCGTCGGGAATTGAACCCGAATCCTGCAACTGTCCGTTTGTTGGTTTCAGAGCAGTCGAACGCCAATCGCGACCCCAAAAGTAACATCTATCGTAATTGCAAGGTCTTGAGCAGTTGGAGTTTTAACCTTTGCGGAGGCTTAACTCTTGATACTACATTTGTAATACAAAACTTACAGGGTGTCAAGTGCATACTACAAATTTTTTGAGTAGTCAGTAAAAATCTGTCTGTAATTCAATACCTGAGCGAGAAACAGACATGTAGTATGCTCTTGGAAATTGGGTGAGTGCGATCGCAGCGCCAACGCTTTTGGCGATCGCATTTTCAGCTACACAATATCAACAGTACTTCCCTAGTCCCTAGCCTCTAGCTCCTAGCCCCTTCTTCCTGCTCTTTCGCTGAATCTTGCCAAGGTGAAACAGGTAATTGAACAATCGACTGTACAGCACAACCTTCTAGAAAAATGGGAATTCTGCCACAGTTGGGACATTTCATTTCATCATCCTGCTTACTATCAGGTTTATTTTTTGGTTTAGGTTTAGAATTTTGTGGTGTTAAAAAAATTACTTCAATCGATAGTGGAGTCGAGCAACTGCGACATTCACAAATTATTAACTGCCCAGCCTCACTGCTTTGGTAGATTTTAACGTGTTGGGTAGGATATGACTGTTCTGTTTCTTCATATTGTGATTGTTCGTCATCAAACTTCCTAGGCTTTGGTGTGTTCATCTTGCTTCCTGAGAGATCGTGATTTTGTAAGAAATTTATAGCCAGAGTAAAAGAATCCTTAATA
The DNA here is from genome assembly GCF_014697075.1 of Tolypothrix sp. FACHB-123. GTDB lineage: Bacteria > Cyanobacteriota > Cyanobacteriia > Cyanobacteriales > Nostocaceae > Aulosira. Next base: position 2,934 of record NZ_JACJRE010000115.1, read on the forward strand.
ATACACTAGTACAGCTGAAACTAAACTGCTCAGTCAAGGCGAGTGCTTAATAGCTGTTTGATAATCTCATCTTCTTGACTGGAGACAAATTTGGCAAAACGCTGTGCCAACGGTGGTATGAGGACTAAGGGATTACTGAAGCCAGAAAAAGTATGCACCCCTGCAAACCCTGGAATTTCACCAATTACAGGTAGGCGAGTCGGAGTAAAAGCGACTAAAGAATGATACCAAGTCCCTGGTAAATCTGCTAACTTAGGCAAAATGTTGCTAATACTACTGCGTAGCCACTGTTCGCTTGCTTGGGCGTTGATTTTAGCATGAGGATCTGTGATAGTGCGGCTAATTTGCCCTAAGCGTAAACTACCATCTTGAAATTGAATTGCACCTGCATCTAAAATTGGTGGTGCTGGCTCATTACCCGGTTCATCCCATAATTCATCAATTTGAGTAGATTGAGTTTCTAATACAAACCTTTGGATATTTGCTGGCATTATCAAAGTATTTAAGCGCAAATCTACAGGCGGAGTCTCAATAATTTCTGTATGAGTGAAATATAGTTTAATGGGTATCCCAGCAGCTTTTAATAACTGTCTGCTGAGTCCACCTGCACAAATCACTACGTTAGCGCTGATGAAAGTTTCAGTAGTTGTTTTTACACCATTGGTTAATACCTCTACTACTTGTGCTATCTGCATTTCGCCGCCAATACGTAAAAAAGCTTGGATGTAAGCTTGTGTAGTTTTTCCTGGGTGAATATGACCGTGTTTGACAGTTAAAGCACCTGCGTAGGCGCAAAGCGACTTGTCGTTAGACATCGCATCTCGATTTAATAATGGTTCTAATTCGCAAGCTTCTGTAATCGCAAGTAATCGGGGAGGAATAAGACAATTAGCATAAGATTTAGCAGCTAATTCTGGGTCATCGCCTGTGGGAATAGTCAATAATAAGTCTAATTCGCGAAATTCAATATCAGCGTCTAACTCTTGCGGGAGGATTTGATAACGCGCGATCGCATCTTCACACAGTTGGCGAGATATGGGAGTATTACCTGACCAATAAGCTAATCCACCATAACTATAGCGAGTTGCATTATCAGGTACTTGGTTTTGCTCTAACAACAGCACCGAAAAGCCTGTTTTTGCTAATTCATAAGCAAGTGCTGCGCCTGTAATTCCACCACCAACAACAATCCAGTCGTAAGTTTTCATTAATATGTTGCTTGTAAACGGCTCAACAGATATTCTCCCGCAAGGATGGGAGGATCGATGGGAGAATGATAATTTAGGCAACTGTTAAGACAAGCAATCTCTGTATCATCATTAGGATGGCAGAAAAAAGCTACAGAATAACGAGACTGTTTAATTTTGCTATCGCTAGGAATCATTACCCGATGTTTAGTTGAGCAAAAGACATGATTTGTCCAACGTTGCATTAAATCGCCAGTATTCACGATTACCGTACCAGGAATTGATGGTGCTGCTATCCATTCTCCGGCGGTAGTTTGTACTTCTAAACCGCCGATATTATCTTGAAATAATAAAGTCATACTCCCATAATCAGAATGTTCGCCAGCACGTACCTGTCCCTGTTTAGGTGTTGTTGCTAAAGGTGGATAATGCAGCAATCTTAGAGTATGATTTTTTTGATTGTGTCTAGAAGTAAAAAAATCTTCTCGTAATTCTAAAGCAAAAGCAAAAGCTTGTAGAATCTTGTTAGCTAATTCTGTACAAGCATCATAAAATTCGACTGTATTTAACTCCGGTAAAACTTTTTCTATATTTTCTTGTTTAGCAATATTAAACGCTTCTTTTAAATCTCCTGGTTTCTGTGGGTCAAGGCGTTCTCTTTCTATACCAACATAGCCTGTATTGCTAAATTTATCACTCCAAGCTAGCTGTTGTTTAATTTCTAATGGTAAATCAAATAAAGCTTGACTCTGTTGGAATATACGCTCTATTATAGCGGCTGATATTCCATGATTTTGCAAGTACATAAAGCCGATGTCATGGCAAGCTTGATAAACTTCTGTAACTACAGTTTGTTTACCTACAGTACCCTGTTTAAATTTATTTAAATTAATTATAGGAATTGTTACCATTTAATAATTAGTCTTTTAATTAACATTAAGCGAATCAACTGAATTGTTATGAAAGTGAGTTTAACATTATGAACATTCGCCGTGAAATTATTCAAGATTATCTTGCAATAGCTGAGGTAAATAGATTAGCTTTTGGACAAGACAATGAGGCTAATTTAGTAGACGAGATTCGTAATTCTAGACGTTATATTCCCGAATTATCTTTAATTGCAGAAGTTGAAACTACTGTAGTGGGTCACATTCTCTTTAGCTATATTGACTTAGTAAGCGAAGAAACATTACAGGTACTCAGTTTAGCACCTATGGCGGTTTTACCAGATTTTCAAAAACAGGGAATTGGTAGCGCACTGGTAAAAGCTGGTTTAGAAATAGCAAATGTGAGAGGCGAAGCTATAGTAATTGTCCTTGGTCATCCTCAATTTTACAATCGCTTTGGTTTTGAAGCATCAGTTAATTATGGAATTGAGTCACCATTTCCAGTTCCAGAAGAGTTTTTTATGGTAAAACTACTACAAAATTCTCAACAAAATTATACAGGTAAGGTTATTTATCCACCAGCTTTTGCAAAAGTCTAATTATTTTCAAAAAAAGCGACCGCCTAACTACTCAATTACGAATTACCAATTATTCCTCAGCCAACTGACTCACAATTCTGGCAAATTCATCTGTCATCCAATCATCACCAGTTTCCCGATAAACTTCAAGCAATGACTGATAAAACCATAAAGTTTTTTCTCTACCAATTTTTAAGTGATTCCAAACAGTATCACCATATATTCGCGAATCTATTAATAACGATCTAGCATTATGCAACTTATCGGCTAAAGATACTCTGCGCACAGAAGCAGAAGCATGACGCAGATTTTCTAAATATCTATTTTTTCGTTCTTGCCAAAGTGGTTTAGGTAAACTATCCCATTCTGTACAACCATCAATTATTTCCACAACTGTATTGCCAAAACGTTGACGAACATCTTCGCGAGTCGGTTTACCACCTTGGTCTTCAATACTATCATGTAACAAAGCCGCGATCGCTTCTTCCTCACTTCCCCCAGATTCTAATACTAAAGCCGCTACACTCATTAAATGAGTCATATAAGGAACGCCGCTAATTTTCCGGCTTTGTTCCGCGTGTAACCGATTAGCATAAATTAACGCTGCTTCAAATTTTTCGGTCAATTTTACTGAATTCATAGTTTAGTTAATTATGATAAAGGTGAAATTCTTTGCTGACATCAGCCGCTATACTTTGACGCAAATCCCAAGGCATAATTACCTCCACTTTTGGACGCCAAGCACGTAAACGCATACTCACATTATTATCTCCATGTCGATAGTAAACGCGATAGTACGCATCATCACAAGAACGCGCAGCCAGAATTTTCAGTAATTCTTGCTGTTGAGATGGCGGTGTGTTTTGCTTAATTAAACGTTCAGCTTGTGAATAGGCGATCGCTTTAAAAGTATCATGACGAAAAGTATTGTGAATATAACATTCGTTATACTCTTGCTCAAATCGTAATAACATCAAGCGAGGTTCTAAATAAAAATCAAACCCCCAAGCCTTAGACATTTGCGCTTCAATTTCTTCGGGACGAGGTAAATCTGCTTTTTGATAACGCTGTTTTAACACGTTAGGAATAGCAGAATTTGTCCATGAAATGGGTGTAATATTTTGAATTCTGTCTAAGCGGAAATTATACCAGTCATGATTGCGATCGGGACTTTCGCCAAAAGCACACAGATAAACTGCACGTTGTACATAATATATACAAACTGGATAAACAAAACATTCTACATATTTTCCTAACCTAGCGCTGTTGTAATTAATGATAATTGTAGGTACAGGAGTTTGTCCCCAAATTTCTCTTAATTTGTGTTGCCAATCATCAACAGAGTCTATAGTAGTCCGAGGAATAACATAATCAAGCTTAAAGAAAAAGCGCTGGATTCCACCAATTTGCTGTGAGAGATTTTGCGCCATCGCCGCTAAATCTTCTTGATTCACAAAATTTAATTCATCAGTATTAAGCTTGGTAGAAGCTGCTTCTAGATTTGTTATTATAGGACGAGGAGGTAAATTACTAACTCGGTGATATTTCTGCTGTTGATATTTCAGCCAACCTAATTGTTCTAAAATTTCCAAATCTGCTTGTAGCGAACGACGAGTTACCGCAAACAAACGCCGCTTTAACAGTTCATCCAAATCAGACTCCGACTTGAGAGAACAAGGATTTTTCGCCGCCGAAGGTTTTGTTTCCCCTACCGAATTAGAAAGATTCAGATGAGTCAACAGCGATCGCTTCCATTGTGTTTCAGAAATCCCTGTTTTGGCATTAAACAACCACTCCGCAGTTGTTTTCGCACAAGGACAATTAGCATCATGTAACTGGGGAATCACATCTTTTTTCGGGTGGGTGGGACTAAAAAAAGCATCCCTCCACCTAGCAAAAGTAAAACTATCATCCAGCAGCAAGCGATCTGAAGTTTCACCATAAAGCGATGCTCCTTCTACTGTCAGAGACGCTACGCGAACGGAACCATATAACGAACGCAACCATACCCACAACCGAATTGCACGTAGCAGGTTTTGCTTGAGAGAACCCCGTGCTAACCATTGCAGCAATTCTACTTGCGGAAGATCCAAAAAAATTTGTTCAGACACTTGCCTAGTTAATTTCAGGTATTACATCAGCATAAAATATCTCGGAATAAGCTTCTTCCAAAGTACTGGTATGATGTAGCGGTTAATAAAAAGCTGGAAGCAGTAGCTACCTAACTTCCTAAAACAGAAACTTAGTGATGGCAAAACCTATAAAAGTAGTTTTATGTGGCCCTTCTCAATCCGGTAAATCTTGTTTGCGCGAAGGTTTGAAACAAGCAATCTTGCCAATGGAACGAGAAGGAAAAGCGCCTTATCCCTATGTACTCACAGCTTGCCCCGACGGCGAGGGAGCATGGTATACCGAAGCAGTACGTAATAATCCGGTACTGGCAAAGGAATTGAAAGCCGCTTATAAAAGTAAATTTACTGAAAAATTCGCCCAAGAAAAGGCTAAAAATGTGCAAAATATCAATATACCTTTGACAATAATAGATGTAGGTGGAAAAATATCTCCAGAAAATAAGTTAATTATGCAACATGCCACTCATGCAGTCATACTGAGTAGAGATCAAACCAAAGTACCTGAGTGGAAAGATTTTTGTATAAATTTAAATTTGCAAATCATCGCGATTATACACAGCGATTTTCAAGGAAAGTGCGATCACATTGATTCAGAATCGCCCATGTTAATCGGTAGCATTCACCGTTTGCAGCGTGGTGAGGATCTATCAGAACGTCCAATGATACAAACTTTAGCGTCATTGCTGGTCAAGTTGTGTAAAGGCAGTTATGGATAGATAGTTGTAGATCAATACAGTTCAGTTAGCGCCAAAAACCTTAAGTTGCGTAGGTTGGGTTGAGGAACGAAACCCAACATTTCCAGGAGTTTGTTGGGTTTCACTTCGTTCAACCCAACCTACAATTATCCTTAACTGAACCGTATTGAGTTATA
>NZ_JACJRE010000116.1 GCF_014697075.1 Tolypothrix sp. FACHB-123
ACGTATATATTATCAATGGGTTTAATATCTAAAGTCGATATTGATAATTCTTGTTGAACTAACTTGAGAGCTTGTTCCCAGTTATCTAAACCTTCATCTTTTGATTTAGGTTTTAGCTCTAAATATTCAATTTTATCCTTGATTTTTGGGAATTGAGCAGAAAAATAGCGTTCCAATATTGGCTTTAAAGTACAAGTATCTTTCCAATAAGGTGATTTTTTTTCTGGCTTTTGATAAGCAGCTTCTTGATTTGTGAGAATAACAATAATTCTGTCTGGCTGATTTTTATCTTGTAACTTTTGAGAAAAAGCATCAAGCAGAGGAAAGCATAAATCTTGGTAAATATCTTTATCTAGTTTATGACTATCTAGTTGATTACCATAAATTACGCCCATCACCCTTGCTTGTACTGTAAAGATGACATCATCTTCTTTTTGAGAAGGTTGAAAGTTATGATCTCTTTCTAATCCTTTTCTCCCTTCTCTATATAAATTATTCCAATTAGTTTTATGTTTGAGTTGAACGTCACTATTTCCTGTAGTTACAATCCAGATATTCATATTCGCTAGAGATAAGTTGGTTGATAATTTCTATGTAGGGTGTGTTGTCGTGAAGCACAACACACCATAAGCTTTAGGTTGTGCATTACGCCGTAGGCTAACGCACCCTACCTATATTTCAAATATCAAATACTATGCCTAGATTTTTTAATTTCCTCCCCACAGTTTAATAAAGTCATTACTACTATTATTTAAATAATTTATAAATTCTCTGGCTTTGGGTAAATCATCTGGCGTAAAAATAGTTAATAATTCAATATATTTATAATTACCATCTTCATTTTTTTTATGCATTATCTTACCATCTAATTTAACGTAAAGAGGATACATTCGATGCCAAATTCTACTAACTTTACTAGATTTTCCTATACTTCCAGTTAATTCTGTTCTCTTGATAAAGTTATCTCGATGGAACCATTCAATAGCTTGGCTATCATTTTTATCTTCAGCAATTCGCCCCCAAACTTGCACTTTTTGAGGATGCCAAATTTCACGCCAATTGTTTACATGGTTATTGGTAGATGGTAAATTAAAGCAATTTCTGACTGTATTGGGAATACTGGCTAAAAAAGTCCTGATATTATCCAATTCTCCTCTAGGTGCTGTAATACAATATTCTGGCGATTCTGAAGGTTTGCTAAATAACCAATGACAACCAATCATCGGTTTATCATTATTCCGAAAATATGATTGATAAAATAAATCATGATGAATTCGTCGCCATGATTTCCCAAAACCACCTAGTAATAGAGAAAATTTAATTAAAAGATTTAAAAATTCCCTTTCTGGTTCCGAGTAAGATTTGACAGCAAAAATATCTAGCCTTCCTGATTTTAAATTGTAGAGAGGCATTGGTCTAGTTCTTCTACCATTAGGAAAATAGTTATGTTCTCCAAAAGCTAGATTTTTATTTTCAATTTGCAAATCAATACCAAATTTTCCTACAATTGATCCACTTTCTTCATTACCTTGAAGAAATCCACCCCATAGTTCTTTTGTTAATCTTTGGGTTGTGGCTTCATTTGTCACCCCTGCTAATAAACGCAAAGTATGTCCGCGTAATGCGGCTTTAAACATATTTGGACGAAATTCGGGGATTTTATTACCTCTATCATCTGATGTGAGTAATGTGGAAGTTAGCCCTTTTCCACTCACATTAACTGATAAAATCACCTGATTGTTATCGGCAATATTTTTAAATCGACCGTAACCTGCACTAGTTCTAGAACCTATTCCTTGTGATAATGCGCGTTCCCAAATTTGTTGTACTAGCTGCCAATCAACATGATTTTTGGTGCTAGAAATACCAAATTTAAACTTAGTTTTATACAGCGATATTTGGACGTTAGCACTAGTATTGATATTCTCGATAACTTGGCGTTTTTCTTGAGAGTGAACAACATCTACTAACCGTTTTCTTTCTTTCCCCCAAGACATATCTACAGGATAACCGCCATGAAAACGTAAAATTCCTGGCTGAGTTCTTTTGAGTTTTTTACCAGCGATGATTTCTTCTACTTCTCCACCACAAAAATCCAGAACTTTATCGGGTGCAATTTGCTGACAAGCACGCAAAAATGCACCTTTCATACTCGAACCTGGATAGTAAGGTATACCCTTTGCACCAATTACAGGGCGAATTACATCTTCATCTTGTCCTGAATTAGTAACTAAACGCCAGTTAATTGTATAAGTCTGTTCCCAAGTGCCATCGCCTGTGGCAAATTGTGGCATTCTGTATGTAAAATTCGCTCTTTGCTGGGGTTTTCTTCGCAATACAACTTTACTAACATCTACATTATTTTCTTGATTATTCGAGTTTGGGGGACATCCATCTAACCATTGATTAACCCACTGTGTTGCAGGTTCTGGATCTCCAGCATACTGAATTTTTCCCCTATCCTCGATTTGGGCGCGATACATCAAAGGTACTAAGTCACAATCGCTCATTTTCTGATTCTCCCTAATTATCGTCTTCGGTTTCGTCATTGCGAGTGGGTTTGTATCTCTGCGTCCACCACACCATACAGTCACATAGTTGCGTTAAAATTGCTAATGCAACCTTGCGGTAGGTGAGGGGAAATACTTCTGAATTCCACAAGTCTTGGGGGTTATTGGGGACTGTAATATCAGCTTGTGCCATAATTTCCACAAGTTTATTCCAAGTTTCTTCCCAATATGCAGATTTTCTCCCATCTAACCGCAGATGTTCTCCCCAAAATCTTTCTAATCCATAGGCTACAGTAGTACGCATTTTATGGACTTGATTGACGGTTTCTTTGTCTTCATTCCGGTATTTATAAACTAATTCGTGAGCAGTTTTATCTAGGCTAAAATCTGACCAAGCCATATATCAATTACCTATTTTGTTGTAATTTTACTATTGACATGAATATTAAATAATGACATTTCACAATGTCCAAATCCGACTGACTCTAGTCCTCCTAGATAAATATGATTTTTCGGTTTTCTTCCGGGGAAAGGTTCCCACTCTTCGCCATCTTTATCTTTTTTTAAACCAATGGGGAAAGCTAAAATAGTTTCTTCTGGTAATGCTTCGACTCCAAAAAAAGCTTTATTAGCGTTGCGTTTCTGGTCTTTTTCTAGAGCTACACGACTTTGACGATATAATGCCATATCATGAATCATGGAGATTTCGTCATCACCAACTACGACTGCGGGGAATTCTTCATTATCGGGAAACCAACTAGATAAGTCAGTATCATCCTCAATAGTTAAAAAGCCAAAATTGAAGAATAGTTTGTTATTTGGTAGAGGTGTGAGAGATTGCGATCGCGTATATTTTTGCGGTATAGTCAGATTTTCTTGTCCGGTTATGCGTCTGTAACGTTTGAGTAAACGCGGACAACTCACCCAAACAATTGGTTGTCCTGGACAAAATACGGGTAGCCAAACAATGGAAGCATATTCAAATTTTACTAAGGACTCTGTTGTGCGGTCAGAAAAAGTGCGATCTACTGTGTCAATTTCGTTACGATCTGGTACATCATTACCGTACCATTTCCTTACTTGTTGTTCATCGCCTCCATTATTTTGACGCATTTCTGCACGCAATCTTCCCCGAATTGAACTACCAGGAATAATCCCAGTTTGGGTAAATTGATCGCGAAAAATTAAGTTTAAATTTCCTCTTTCTTCTCCGGCTGTTGCTCCTACATGCAGTGGTGCTAATGTTTTAATTATGCCGTAGGCTTGATGATACATGAAATTCTTTCCTTCTGGTTTTTGGTGATAAATATCGGTGTTGCTGAGTGATGGTTTTTGTTCACGCAGAGACGCGGAGGCGCAGAGGTGTGGAGAATATATGAGTTTTAATCAATTCCTGTAATAGCTAGAGGTAAACACAAACCACATCCCAATTGTTTGAGAGAAAAACCTTCGTTGGGAAACCATTCGTTGGGAAATCCTGGTTCATTTTCGTCTCCCCACCAAGATTTATTTAAAGGTTCGTCAAACACGTAAACTGTACCCGCAGGAACCGCATAACGTCCCCTTCCTAAACGTCCTTTTCCTTTGTTATCTCCAAGGCGGTAACGATAGGGAGAAGGTCTATCGGTGAGAATATGACTGGGTTGAGGAAATGTTGTATGCTGTGGATGGGGATAGCGACGAGAAAACCGCGTTGAACCCCATACTCCTGGTGTAATTAAGGCACAGCTACGTTGTATTTTCTGTTTTAGTAACTTTAATATCCAGCTATCATCTGTAAGTTCAATAGAACTAATTTCTACTAGATGATTCTCACCCCCAAAGCAATACCAACCTCTAGGGATTTCGTGGGTTGATAAATAAACTAAACAGGTTTCCTGTCTTTCGCGATCGCGCAAATGATAGCCCATTTGTACGGAGTTTTCGAGAAATAATCCGCCTTCTGCTTGCACACAACGTTCATCTTTAGTTAACTTTGGATGTAATATAGATGTATATTTCCAAGGGTCTTTAGCAGTACCACCGTTACTAAGAATTGATGCGGCTGAATCTTCCCAATAATTAATAGTTTGCCAGCGACAATCCGGTTCTATATCTTTTGTATCTTCGGAACGATACCATTTATCATCGCGAATTTCCCATTCGTCTGTTTGGTTTTTTTCTTGATTAATAATTTTTGTCCAAGGAATGGGAAGATAAAAATATTCAGGATTATCTAATTCTGCCCAAAAAGGGCCAGCTACATGTAATGTCTTTAATTCCTCATGGTCAATAAACGGTTCGGTTTTATTAGCAGCAAAAAATAAGCCAGATAATGTATAAGCATCGGGAGGAAATTTGGCTCCTGAACGTCCTACTAAATTTTCTGGTGATAAAAATGCGCCTGCGCTACCATAGAGAAATCCTAAAGGATTAATTATAATTAAATATCTGTACATAATTGCCAACCTACGTTAATTAAATCATTAATCCAAGAAATTATCTCTAAAGATGAATCGTTATTGACAATATGTAAGGCATTTCTGGTTAAAAATTCGCCTTGCTGAAAATAAATATTAAACAAGGCTAATGCTATATCATATATATCGTTAATTTTGCCTCCCTGAGAGTTGATATCAATATTCAAATCAATTGCATGACGCGCTTTTAGTTGAGCTAAATCGCTATAAATATGATTCCAATTAGGTTGATATTTTTCATCTCTACCTTGGCGTTCCCACTTTTCGTAGGTATTACCATTTCTATCGCGATAATTTTTTAAAATATGCAAATAGTTCCAAGGACAAGTCCATTGCACATATTGTCCATTATTAAACAAGACTCGAATCGTTACGCGATCGCGTCCGCGAGATTTTGCTAATTTCTCTGCTTCTCGACAATGTTGTAATACATCCCGTTGGGGTACGCTTCCCGCAACCCAGACAAATCCCACACTGAGACTTATTGGTTGTTGGTGTTGTTTCCATCTCTCATCCAATGTCATCAACCACTCATAAGCAGTAAAAGCCGGAATTGGGTTTTGCGGTTTGGGACTGTAAATCACTCCCAAAAAATCATCTCCTCCCGCATAAATAACTCGTCCCTTAATTTCCGAAAGATTGTTGCGAAAATTGCGAGAAAAATTATGTCCCCACTGTCGCATTGCTTCGCTAAATCGTTTCAGTCCAATGTCACCTTCTGTTTGTGCGATCGCTTGTAGATGATTTCCTACTTTATCCCCATCCCCCATAAACCAACCCGTCCACTGTCCAGGTGTGTTGGTATCGCGATCGAATTTACGCTGGATTTCTTGAAATCCTCTAGTTAGAGAAGACATCCCAAAACGTCTAGCAATTTCGGGATGAGTTACTAAACGTTTAGTCAGTTCTGGAATACTGAGTTTTTCCTTGGGGTCAATAAATTTACCTTCAACTTCTGGTGTTGTACTGCTTTCGGTGATTGTTGCTAGTTCTGTATAAAATTCTTCAATCTTTTCTTTTTCATCTTTATAACTAATTGTCTTGGGATCACGTTCTATTCCACCCAATCCGGGAAATGCTATACCATCAGTACCTGTCAGACTGGAACTTTCACCAATCCAATTAATCCCAATCCAATTACGACTCAGTTTATTATTTTCTAATTCTCTCATTACAGATGTGGGAGAATTTGCTTGCGCCCAAAATATTTCCCAACTATGATTAGCCCAACGATTCCAGTCATCATCCCAGTAATAAGGCCCCAAATGTCGTAGATTATCATTCAGCCATTGTCTACAGTGGTCAATTACTTCTTTCCAAGCTGATAAAAGTGTGTCTCTTGCTTGCTGTTCTGGAAAATTACCTTTGAGGAGAATCCTGTTAGGTGTTCCCTGTTCGATATCCGGACTACCAGGAGAAATAACTTCTAAACCTTCAAGAGTAGCAGCATCAATTATTTTTTTACTTAAATAAGAAAGAAGTTCCGACGCACCATATAAGTCTCGCAATTTTCGCGATCGCTCAATAAATCCCTGCACTGGTGCAAAGGTAATAGCGGTGTATTTTGCTTCATCATTCATACTGTTACTTCAAAGTGTAAATAACTTGAACTACAATCTCTAACACCAAAAAAATCGTATAATGAGCAACTTCGCTGTTACCCAAAACTACTGATTATCTTTATCTATGTAACAATTCGTAACCATAAAAAGTCAGCCAGTCAAAGTAGCTGGTTCTTCTCTTACTTATTAATTTTCAACCAAACGCTTATAGTACCAAGTGTTGCAGATATGACCCCAATTGCAACCTTCTCTCATGCGAATGACGAAAAATCTAGCAATCCGAAGAGCGGATTTATGAAATATTACATACAGGGTTGTTGACTGTTAACCGTTGACAGTCAACACTTCGCGTGAGCTTCAGTGCGGCGCAGTCAATAGTCAATAGCCAAAACCGATATTTGTCACAACTGTAATAGGATGGCTATAGTAATTCGTATTTTGAAAAGTGCAATCGCTTTTTAAGCCAGCTATCATTGTCAATTAATAGCTATTAAAAAAATAACAAGCCCTCATATTAATGAGGGCTTTTTTGTTTCCAATTATTCCGAATTAACCCAATCGGTGGGGCAAATGGCGGAGCTGGGTCGGATTGCAGTCCTAGTTTCCAATTATTCCGAATTAACCCAATCGGTGGGGGCAGCTGAAAAAGTTGACCCAATGGTTACAACAAATGAGTTTCCAATTATTCCGAATTAACCCAATCGGTGGGGGAACTAACAAACTAACTGTTGGTGACGGCGCACTTTCGTTTCCAATTATTCCGAATTAACCCAATCGGTGGGGGCAGCGATTTTTACGCTGCTGATGGTTCATTAAGTTTCCAATTATTCCGAATTAACCCAATCGGTGGGGGTTCCCATCATTCCTGCTACCATTTTACCTGGGAATAGTTTCCAATTATTCCGAATTAACCCAATCGGTGGGGTATCTGCCGATCACCCAAGAGTCATTAGAGATTTGACTGTTTCCAATTATTCCGAATTAACCCAATCGGTGGGGGCTGGGACATATGTATTACTTAGCTAGTAACGGTAATAGTTTCCAATTATTCCGAATTAACCCAATCGGTGGGGCGTGATATTAAAATATTGAAAACTGAAGATAATGAAGTTTCCAATTATTCCGAATTAACCCAATCGGTGGGGAGTTCGTCTAGCAGCCCTTACCCAGTAAGGATTTCAGACCGCAAATCGACACACCTCTAAAAAACATTGTAAAACCAGCCGTAAAATTAATCAAACACATAGCTCAAACCCTTACACAGTAAGCAATCGACACACCTCAACGAAAGAATAAGGGTTTTGGCGATTTGCCGAGGTGTGTAGATAGTCATGTTACAAAAACCTCCTAAACTAGCCTCAAGCCTAGATACAGTAAGGCTTTGATACCAGACTTGGTTAGACATAATATTCTGATTGGTTATTCGCACGAGCAACGTAGAATTATCATTTGTACCCAACTAAGATGAAACACATACCGTGAATATTTAACGCGATACCACGAAGTGGTTGCCAAAGGCATCGCATAGCATATCCAAATAAATATAAATTTAATATTCGGATATCACAAATACAAGAAAATCACTATAAAATTATACCTTATATGCCAACTTCCCGACTCAAGACTCAACAGGCAGCTAAAACCGACTCCAAA
>NZ_JACJRE010000117.1:0-2500 GCF_014697075.1 Tolypothrix sp. FACHB-123
CACCCAGGTGCACTGGAACACTCATCAAACCCGCTGAGGCCCCCCGGACGAGCCCGAATCACAGTACCATATCTGATCGATCAGTGAATGGTTTCCGTCACGATGGGAGTAACAGGCGCCGTAGGCCCCTGCCCGGGAAGACGAACTGCCACCGATCAACCCCCACGAAACCGGCTTAAGGCACGGCGTACTGGGGAAGCGCCACCGTGACCTCTGCGTCACGGGGGAGTTGGGCTCTGCGGACCACTGGAACACCTTTGGACCAACCGAGCAACAGGGGACAAGCCGCCCGCCAGAGGAACCGAATGGGACCGACGGCGTGCGAGCCCCCCTTCTAGGGCGTTGCGACCTCCGGGTCGCATGCCCTGTGGGCCACTGAGAGGGAAAACAGAATCCCCCTGGAGACCGCTGCGGATCACTCCGCGTCGGGCCTTCAGGGGAGCGCGAACGCTCCGGCGAACGCACGTTACAGCTACACAACGCTTCTCCGTCGCCCTTCGGGGCGCACGGTGGCCAGCTAGTCTGGCAGGCGGTAGTTACCTGGTTGATTCTGCCAGTAGTCATATGCTTGTCTCAAAGATTAAGCCATGCATGTCTAAGTATAAGCAATTATACAGCGAAACTGCGAATGGCTCATTATATAAGTTATCGTTTATTTGATAGTGCCTTACTACTTGGATAACCGTGGTAATTCTAGAGCTAATACATGCTAAAAACCCCGACTTCGGAAGGGGTGTATTTATTAGATACAAAACCAATGCCCTTCGGGGCTCTTTGGTGATTCATGATAACTATACGAATCGCACGGCCTTGCGCCGGCGATGGTTCATTCAAATTTCTTCCCTATCAACTTTCGATGTTTGGGTATTGGCCAAACATGGTTGCAACGGGTAACGGAGGGTTAGGGCTCGACCCCGGAGAAGGAGCCTGAGAAACGGCTACTACATCCAAGGAAGGCAGCAGGCGCGCAAATTACCCAATCCCGACTCGGGGAGGTAGTGACAATAAATACTGATACAGGGCCCTTTCGGGCCTTGTAATTGGAATGAGTACAATTTAAATCCCTTAACGAGGAACAATTGGAGGGCAAGTCTGGTGCCAGCAGCCGCGGTAATTCCAGCTCCAATAGCGTATATTAAAGTTGTTGTGGTTAAAAAGCTCGTAGTTGAACCTTGGGCCTGGCTGGCCGGTCCGCCTCACCGCGTGCACTGGTCCGGCCGGGCCTTTCCCTCTGTGGAACCCCATACCCTTCACTGGGCGTGGCGGGGAAACAGGACATTTACTTTGAAAAAATTAGAGTGCTCCAGGCAGGCCTATGCTCGAATACATTAGCATGGAATAATAAAATAGGACGCGCGGTTCTATTTTGTTGGTTTATAGGACCGCCGTAATGATTAATAGGGACAGTCGGGGGCATCAGTATTCAACTGTCAGAGGTGAAATTCTTGGATCAGTTGAAGACTAACTACTGCGAAAGCATTTGCCAAGGATGTTTTCATTAATCAGGAACGAAAGTTAGGGGATCGAAGACGATCAGATACCGTCGTAGTCTTAACCATAAACTATGCCGACTAGGGATCGGACGGTGTTATTCATGACCCGTTCGGCACCTTACGAGAAATCAAAGTGCTTGGGCTCCAGGGGGAGTATGGTCGCAAGGCTGAAACTTAAAGAAATTGACGGAAGGGCACCACCAGGGGTGGAGCCTGCGGCTTAATTTGACTCAACACGGGGAAACTCACCAGGTCCAGACACAATAAGGATTGACAGATTGAGAGCTCTTTCTTGATTTTGTGGGTGGTGGTGCATGGCCGTTCTTAGTTGGTGGGGTGACTTGTCTGCTTAATTGCGATAACGAACGAGACCTTAACCTGCTAAATAGCCCGCATTGCTCCGGCAGTGCGCTGGCTTCTTAGAGGGACTTTCGGCTCAAGCCGAAGGAAGTTTGAGGCAATAACAGGTCTGTGATGCCCTTAGATGTTCTGGGCCGCACGCGCGCTACACTGACGGGGTCAGCGAGTTCCTTGGCCGAAAGGCCCGGGTAATCTTGTTAGCCCCCGTCGTGCTGGGGATAGAGCATTGCAATTATTGCTCTTCAACGAGGAATCCCTAGTAAGCGCAAGTCATCAGCTTGCGTTGATTACGTCCCTGCCCTTTGTACACACCGCCCGTCGCTACTACCGATTGAATGGCTCAGTGAGGCGTCCGGACTGGCCCAGGGAGGTGGGCAACTACCACCCAGGGCCGGAAAGTTCTCCAAACTCGGTCATTTAGAGGAAGTAAAAGTCGTAACAAGGTCTCCGTTGGTGAACCAGCGGAGGGATCATTACCAGAGTGCCCTAGGCTCTCCAACCCATTGTGAACATACCTATCGTTCCCTCGGCGGGCTCAGCGCGCGGTGCCTCCGGGCTCCGGGCGTCCGCCGGGGACAACCAAACTCTGATTTTATTGTGAATCTCTGAGGGGCGAAAGCCCGAAAACAAAATGAATCAAAACTTTC
>NZ_JACJRE010000118.1 GCF_014697075.1 Tolypothrix sp. FACHB-123
TAACGATGCACCCACTCCATTACTGTCTGAGGATTGCGTCCTGTTTCTCGACCTACTTGTGTCGCACTTTTTCCATTGCATATCTCATACAGTGCCATTAAGGGGTACAACCGGGATACGGATACCGTTGGCGAATTCCCCAAACAGCTAAACTGAACCGATTAGTTCAGAAATGAAACGATTGAGAACCTTCTGAACATTTTTATACCCAGTAGCTTGCTTACCTAATTTCAGTTCAGACAAAATGCGATCGCGTAAAATTTCAAGTTCTCTTATAGTTGGTAAACCAACAGACTGTCTTTCGCGCTCCGTATCAGATGTTAGAGAAAACTCGCTCTGCCGTGTAATACTCGGTCTAGGTTCGTTTTCCCCCTGATCAGGAGCTAAAAATTGTGAGTCTTCCCGTGTAAGGGGTACAACCGGGATACGTGCAAAATGGGACACGTTGTAAAGTTATGTAAACAAAAACTCTACAACCCCTACCAGAACTACCTTCAAAATTCTCAAGCCAAAACTAAGAACTTGTCATCATCCAACAAATTCGGCACAGTCTCCATATCAATCAAGTAATCGCCAAAACGCTTGATATGACTCGTCATATAAGGACTCAACGCCGCCACATCTTCACGAGTAATCAAATAACCAGACTTCAGCAAATCCCGCAAAATCTCAGTCAAATCCACAACATTGTGGAAGATCACAGCATTAGCAACCAAATCATTATATTTGACAATCTTCTCCTGCTCGATTGGGTCATTATTAGCAATAACCCCAAAACCACCGAAGAAAAACCACTTCGAGAAACCGTTATAAGACTCAACAATATTCGTTGCCGCAGTAATCTGTTGTCGTAACTTCATATCCGAAATATATTGCAACAGAAATACCGTCCTAATTACCCGTCCTAACTCCTGAAAAGCCTGGTATAATCTGTTTTTGCGACTATAGTTCCCCAGTTTTCGTAACAGCACCGCACTGGAAATCTTGCCAGTTTGAATCGAAAGTACAACCTGTAAAATATCTTGCCAATGGGTTTGAATTTTCTCCCAATCAATCGCATCCTTGAACAAAGAATCAATATGCTTGTAAACCGTATCATTATCTGGGCGAAAGAAATTTAAATCCTTCCAATTCCGAATCCGGGGCATTAACTTAATCCCCAACATATGTGACAGAGCAAATACAGGCGTTGACTGTCCCTGAGTATCTGCGTGAATCGTATGAGGCTGAATATCAGAAAGATTTTTCAACAAACCCTCAATAATGTAAACAGCCTCCCAAGTTCCGCAGGAAATAAAATGGCTAAACAAAGCCACATAGGTATCGGAAACATGGTGGTAAGCAATTCCTTCGTAACCACCATAGCGGATATGATACTCAGACAGCAGATTCTCTTCATAGAGTTCGTACTTAGTCCCATCAGCCGCCGCCGTTGTCCCGTCACCCCAAATGCTCGGAAGCTTTAAAACATTGTAGCGATTAATAATATCCACAAGCGCTGCATTCAGTTTATCCACACTCACATGACGGCGATTAACAAACGATATTTCCTTACTTGTGACAATACCCCGCATATGTCTTGCAGCTTGAGTCGGCCCCAAATTACAACCATAGGTGAAACTAGTCAACAAATAACGTTCCGTCGCCCGTTCTAACTTCGGGTCGCTGCCGCTCATCGGCCCAAAATGGCGTGTAAAATTAGTCCAATAATCAACATTCCGCAGAATATCAATCAAATTACGTTCACCAAACCTTTGTTCCACAGCCTCAAGTAAAGTCTTAGCTGATGGACTCAAATCATGACGCACAGATTTTTTTAATACAGGTTCACCCAAATCATTAATCACAAGTTGACGATTATCTGGATAACCAGCATCCACTTTAAAAGCCGTATCAGTTAACAAAGACTTGAGTTGTTCAACAAAATCAACTGCATTATTAGCAAAACCTAAATCTCCACAATACTGGTCAATCAGTGGTAAACATAAGGTCGAGTAGGCGTTGTTGATAATCATTACTTAGGCGACTAAGTACCAATTTAAATAGATTTTGATTGACTACATTCCTAACTCGGCGTACTAATCTATTTAATGTGTTAAATCCTGGCAACTCATATCTATTTTTAATCAGTTCGGCAATAGCTACATTCATTAAATCAGCAGGATTATCCATCACCTGGGCTGATTCATTCACCGCAGATACCGCTAAATGTAGAGCAGTTTGATTAAAAGATTTAACTTGAAGATATTCGCGGATAGCTGTTCGATGTCGATACATTGTTTTGTTATTTTCATAACCCAAAACAATATCAAGAGCCAATTTTAAATGACTGCGAATATGGTTAATGATTTTCAGTGGGATATCTGCAATCGATGGAAAATAACCCAGTCTTTGGAATGATTTTAAGATGACGAGCAGGCTCAAAATATTACTTTCACCTTTCGTCGTATTGTAAGCGAAAGCAATTTCAGATTTAGTTGGAGTATAAATCTCAGTAAGTTCTTTGGTGGTAAATTGGCGTTTGAATCTAGGATAAGCGGTACGTTCAATTGATGTCACGCTGGTATTGATGGATTGTCCATATTGGTATTGCTTTTATAGATATAAAACAAAATCTTCACTTTTTCTTGGTTCGAGAGTTTTTTCTCAAAGCAAGTTCTCTTTTACTACCAATTTCAACAATCGTATTTTTGTAATAAAAGCCGCAATAAGGACAATAGGAATGCTTGAAAGTTGTCACTGACTTGCTGCATTTGAGACAGTGATCAACAAGCTCAAACCCGCACATAAAGCAGTACAATGACCTGATATCGTTCCAAATCGGTTCTGTGGGTGTCCCTGGAGTCCAGCATTGAGGACAAAATTTAGTACTGGTAAATGGTTGCTGTATTCCCTCATCGCTACAAATTCCTTCTAAGTACTCAATTGGTATCGATAAAGCCCTAGCTAGCCCCCGACAGGTTTTGTGATTTAATCTCGTCGTGATCCCCCGTTCTATTTTTCCGTATGTATGCAGGTGAATACCAGCCTGATGAGCTAGCTGATTTTGACTCATCTTTAATTCCACGCGTAACCGCTTAATGTAGTCGCCAATCGGTTCCTGTGGCATGGGTGTCTTTAAAGTATCCATCAAGAATCATCATTATTCTCCTAAAAAAGATATATTAAATAATGATTGTTTGTCTCGATAGAAATTACATAAATTGGAGATAAATTGACTGTTGCTTTAGCCACTGTTATTACGGAGTTTTTGTCACGTCCGGATTTAGCTAAAAGTACCAGACGTACTTATGAATTGGCGTTGAAACCAATACTTGGAGAATACGGAAGTTGGGCGATTGAAATTATCGGTAAGCAGACTTTAATTGAGTATTTAAGAAGTTTGGATGATTGCAGCTATACAACTCATCGCAAGTACCAAGCTATACTACAAAGTTTGTTGAATTTCGCTGTGGAGCAAGGTTATATTAAGTTTAATCCCATTCATGGTTTAAAACAGCGTCAACCAAATCCTGATAGGGGAGAACATAAAACTGATTCTCTAGTAAGATATTTAACACCTGAACAGTTAAATATCCTTTATAATTCTGTTAAATCTGACCTACGCATGAATGCTATAGTGCATCTTCTACATCGTTCAGGTTGCCGTATATCAGAGCTTTTAGCGTTAAATATAGATAATGTTAACCAAGACTTATATAAATTTCAAGTACTTGGTAAAGGTAATAAACAGCGTTGTTGTTATTTTAGTCATGGGGCAGCCGAGGCATTAAGTAAATATATCAAATATGAGCGCCATAATACCGTAGATGCACTCTTCACAGCACAACAGCCAGTGACTAAAGTTGTTAGTAGAATTAGCTATCGCACTGTGCATGAATATTGGCGAGAGTTAATAAGTGTATATCCGGAGTTAGTTGGAGTCAGAATCCACGATTTACGGCATACTTTTGCTACTGAGCGTGTTGGGCTAATGGGTATTGAGGAATTGCGGGCACTGATGGGGCATGAGAATATTCAAACAACTCTACGTTACCAAAAAGTTACGTCATCTAGGGCCCAAGAAGTTGCGCGTCAGGCTCTAAAAAGTTTAACTTAATTTCTTAAGAGTTTATATTTTGACAATGCTTTTTACTATAAAGAGTGAAATTATTATGCTGAATATCAGCACGAGTTTTTACACAAAATAATTATGTGTTTGCTGGTAGTTGAAGAGAAGACACTATACTCTGCGTCAAAAGAGTGAGTTTTGGGAAAAACATGACCATAAAGTCTGCATTATTGCAAGTATATTAACAAAACTTTGCATCGTGTCCCATTTTACACGTATCCCGGTTGTACCCCTGTAATATTTGGTAGAGCGTTATGTCTAACAATGTGTTCTAAATAGTCAGCCCTAGTTAAACCCAAACATTCAGAGGCTATCCCTAAGCTCTTCCAGGTATCATCAGTTAGTCGCAAAGAACGTACTTCACGATAATCATCATTCTTAAGCGCAAACTTTCCCTGAATATCCCGTTTGAACATAAACTCAACCGTGTATTACATCGTAAGTTTAACTTGAAGGGGTGGATCTAGCGAAGCTGTCATGAGGGGCAAGATAGCTGGAAACTATTGCTATTGTCGGTGGAACCATAAGATTGCCGGAAATCAAAATTGTCACCATAAGCTTGCCAAAAAAGGTAATCTTAAGATTTGATTTTTAGTTGGGTGTAATATTCTCAGACCCTTATTTTGTGAGGGTTTCAGCCTTATGAGTGACTTCAATCCTACATTTTTAGTGGGGGTAGATTATGAATACTTTTATCGTCAAATGTATGCCATGCAAGGATTATAGACATCGGAAGGATAATATTGCCAATGTCAATTAAAAGCATAAGCATGTAAAAACGGCAATATTATGGTTCCACCGACAGTAGCGTTTTCAGCCGTTGCATGGCGGTTGATAGCAGCTTCGCTACTTTCTCCCCAAGTAATATTTCTCGCCAACGGTATCTTCGCTATATTTAGGCCTTCATGACAAAATATTGTGTAAAAGTCCGTAAAAGCGCATAATAAACCTGTGTTTAGCGTAAAGCCCAAAGCTTAAAACCGCCTAAACAAATCCATGCCGGAATCAGAAGCCTAAAAAAAAGTCACCAATAACGGCTTACCTAATTCCTAGTTTGGTAGTGGGTTGATTAATGCTGACATTTCAAGCTATAGACAGGCTGCAATAATCCAATGGCTAAATTTATTGAGATACTTGTACCACTAATTCCTGCAATTGCAGCAGCTATTTGGGGCTACATAAAGTATGCAGATGAAAGAGATATCAAGATTTATCAAGAAAATGTTAAAGAATTATTTTCATCGAACAAAGATATCTTACTCAGCTCAATCGCCACTTTAGGCTTTTATAAAGACAAAAAAAAATATAAGAAAAATGTTATAGATATTTTGATTAATCGGCTTTATACAGAGTTGGATTATGATTTGATTAACGCAATCGTCACAGAGCTGTCGCAAATTAGTACAAAAAATGAGTTAATTTTAATATCACGAAGTTTATTAGATATAAATAGAAATTTTGTTGTTCAGGCACTGCCTATAAATGAGAGGAAAAAGTGCATAGAAAGTGTTTGTGAGCAAGCTGAAAAAGATTATTTATATCAACTCAACAAGTTTGAGGATTTTGGAGAACAAACAGTTCAACAACAAAGAGACTATTTGAATAATAAAAGAAGGGATGCTCAATATCTTAATGATTTGCATCAATATAAGCTGGGTTGGCACAAGCAGGTAATATCTGATGCGCTTGCAATGCTTCTACTGGAAGGTAATAGACGAAACCTAACCAAAGATTTTTCGCTAAATCTTTATTACAATTCTATTCACTATTCTCAATTTTTCAATGTTAGATTGAAATGTTTATATATAGAGTTTTCAGAATTTATCTCAAGTTCTTTGCTAGAAATATTCGTAGGTACATTGCTAGTTAGATCAAGCTTTTTTGGAGATGGTTCTCTAATCCGACTTTGTACTTTTAAAACAGGACAATTGAGCAATGTAGAATTCATAGATTCAAAGTTGGATAATGTTGTATTTGAAAATGTTAGTTTTCAAGATGTCTATTTCATTCGTACGGAATTAAATCATTGCATTTTTAGAAATGTAAAAGGATTAGATCCACTTCTGTTCTATTCCTGTGTGTACAGGGGATGTGAATTTGATGAAAGTTTTGATATTAGTTTGATAAACTCAGTTACAAAACAGAAGATGTTAGAGGGGTTGAAAAAATCTTCAAGATCAATTTTTGGCAGGAAATTAATTTCAGATGCTCTTGATAAAGAAAATGAGATACAAAATCCAGTGCCATAACTTTGGAAGCATTTAGACGTGAAGCCGAGATACGTATAAAAAGCTGCAAGATGGTCTGAAAAGCCTTGCTATATATAAGTTTGAGCGTTTTTGATGCTTATGTAGTATTTTACCTGAACACTTGCAATGTAAGGGTCAATAATTACTTTTTGCTTACCAAAGAGAATTACAAATACTGTTTGGTA
Organism: Tolypothrix sp. FACHB-123; assembly: GCF_014697075.1. Taxonomy (GTDB): domain Bacteria; phylum Cyanobacteriota; class Cyanobacteriia; order Cyanobacteriales; family Nostocaceae; genus Aulosira. The sequence continues at coordinate 6,546 of NZ_JACJRE010000118.1, forward strand.
GGAGTCTCTGGATTGGGCTACAAAGCTTGATTTCAAAGAGTTTCAACAATTCACCCCAAAAGATGATCATTGTCCTAGCTGTAAAACATGTAAATAAAGTTAATAAATACTCCGGTTTTTGTAGCTATAGATACCTAAGTTTTGTCCAAGAGTGTCAATTTTACTCAAACATCGCTGAAACCTATATATAGTAAGAGTTTTCAGCTATCTTGTCCTTCATGACAGCTTCGCTATATTTACCCCTTGAAATAGCTAGGTTTACCATGTAATACACGGAGAAAGGCTCAAATTCTATTAATGTTTAAGCAACAAGCAATCATGGGTATTTTCTAGCACACAGTAGAGTCTGCCAGTCTCGCAAAGTGTGAGGAGCGAGTTTTAGCCCTTGGTATCTCCTCTAACCAAGCGAAAACTCGGCTTAAATTGATAGCGGCTGCCGTCAGGATATGCTGTAGATGAGTTTGGGAGCAATGCGATTTTGTTAGACGACCCAAAAAAGAGTGCGATCGCTAAAAATTATATCTAAGTACAAAGTGATTTTATTGACAAGATAAATATTGATTTGCATGATAATTGAGCTTAATGAAAAATCTCAAAAAGCTTGCTAATCAGTCATTTGGCAATTATTCCTAAAAATATCTGCGATTAGTTTTTTATACTTAGTATTAATTACAGCAAATAATAGCTAAGATTCAGGACTCAAGTATAAAATTTATCAAGCAGTTTGAGGTTTAATAAAGGAATTAAAGATAGAACCACAAAAAATATTCCAACTTCCAGCCATCCATTGACAGCGCAGGTATAACATAATTTCAGCATTATTTTTTAACCAAAATTTACTGTTACCCTTGATTCTTAAATTAACTACTTGCCTGATTAAACTCTCAATTGCACCACTACCAATAGGTAGTTTCTGAGCTAAAACTTTAGCATAATTTAAACGTCCTTCACGATAGGCATTTAAGAGATAATTTCGTCTTCCTACCATAATCTGACAGCGCTCTCCAATAGCTGGAGCAATCAACTCATCCATTTGGTTGATTATGGATTTAGCATTACCCTTTTTTAAAGTCTTTCTGGCTTTTATAAACCATTCTTTTGATTGTATTTCTTCATGAAAAGCCGCATCTGCAAAGATTTTTAAGTTTTCCGTGACATGATAAAAATCGAAAATTTGATAAGTTTGATTCGGGCATCCTAATCGTGTCAAAAGTGGGGGAATATGTATCCATATCCACTCTGCACCATCGGCAATTAATAAAACTTGTTTTGCCTGACTAATTCCTCTGACTTTTCACGGGATGTGGAAAAGGAAATTGGTTCGCGATAGGTGGTCGCGAACCAATCCTCTGGACTTAAGATAATTTGCGTCCTCTAATATAAGGTGCTTGTAGTATCGTATTTTGGGGTGCAAATGAAACTATTAGAAGCA
>NZ_JACJRE010000119.1 GCF_014697075.1 Tolypothrix sp. FACHB-123
ATGTAATGGGCTATCCCTAGTGTCACGGACAATTAGGTGCCAATAAGAGTTATGTATATTCTTAAGGAGTAGGAAGCTATTCATAGAGAGAGATGTGAGGGAAAGGGGTTACGCCATGTCTCCTCAGCCACACTGTGGCTAGGTCTCGTCACAAGCCCGTCCTCCTATCTCTTTGATGCCAGGCTGGGCTCAAGCCCAGACCATAACATACCCCCTTTGTCCCCCTGCTGGTGTCGCTTTGTCTTCCAAAAATACGCGGCGCGGAGAGAACGAGCGCCCTACTCGCCCATGTAATTCCCCCCCCTCCGTCTCTGTTGTGGACGCGATGGCATGTTGAGCTCCGTGACGTTGCCCTGCCAACCTCTTTGTCCCGTCGCGTGGCGGGGTCGTGATGTTTATTGACCCGCAGCACGGATCCACCACGCGCCCGCACCTTCCCCGTGCCTTTCTTCAGCCTCTCCCCTTTGTTCTCAACTACCTTAAAATCGGCGCTTGTCACCCCTCACCTTGCGCCGTCACAACACCAACCCACATGAACCCTGTCGATCACGATTCTTCACCAATCAGCCCTTTCGACGCAAGCCACCATTCCTTCGACTCCTCCCCGCGCTCCTCACCCCCCATGTCTGCTGTTGCTCCTTCTGGCGACGGCGGCGGTTCGGATCCGCCTCGCCCTCCTCCCCGCAATCCATTTGCCGCGTCCGCCCAGGTCGACGATGACGACGTGGAAGACCCCTTCGACCTGACGGATCCTGCCGTCTCTGGTCTACATCCGGCGGGGACAAACCTTCAGGTAAGTTGACTGTTGACCGTTTCCCGTACAGCGCACTGACTGGCGATTGTATAGGCAACCCCTCGCTCCTCCTCTGACGCACCCGACCCTCCCAGTGGTGCCCTTGTGCGGCGCTCTCCCCTCATCGAGGGCAACGTACGTTCCCGCACTCCCCTTTCTCCGTGATGAAGCTGACCTCCAACCCCGCAGAGCCTCGTTCGTTTCTCCTCCCCTCTGACGCCCTCCTCCGCCCGGAAGAAAGACCGTCGCAACCGGCACGGGCACGTCGTGGAGGGCGACTCCTCCGACGAGGAGCACGACGAGGATGACGATCCCTACGACGCGTGCGAGCCTTGCGTCCGCGTCTTCTTCAAGACGGCACGTATTCAGTGCGAGCCTGGCAACACTGCCGACTCTTGCGCGGCCTGTCAGAAGGCGCACAGACCCTGCGCGCGGAATGACCATGCGGTCAATTCCCCGGCTCTGCGCCGTGCTCTCAAGACTGCGATGAAATTCGTCGCCGGCCTGAAGACATCCGCCGAGCAGGACGAGCACCTCTTCGAGAGTCGTGGGACTCGCGGTAAAGATCCCGCCGTAAGACCTCTTCCAACACGTCCCCACCTCCTACATACTGACTTTCTCGTGTAGCACCCCTCCCGGGGAACCTTTCCTCGCTTCAAGCTGAAGTTCCGCCGAATGAAGCTTCGATACGAAAACGCCTTCGCCGCCGCCGAGTCCTCCGACCGGCCCCTTAATGCGTACGACGATGACTACCAGCGTCAGCAGCGTGGGGGCGAGGACGACCTCTCTCCCAGTCCGTCGCGAGCTCTCGTCCCTGCGTCTGCGGCGCTGGCGAACTCAAACTGGTCCCCTGTTAGATCCGGGTTGGGCCGCCAAGGTCGCAACCAGCTGCAGAACATCCAGTCGCAGCTCCAGGCCTTTGCCGCCGCCGGCACCATGTTGTCGCAGAGCAGCTCCCGCCAGGAGGCTGACATTCGTGACCTTCGGGTTCGTGCTCCCTTGCTTTCATCCCCTGCACGCCTCCGTACGTCGCTAACCCTCCTCCGCAGGCTCAGCAGAATGCCGACCGCGTCGAGAATCAGAACCAGCATCGCGAGACGCGCGAGCTCATCCAGAATCTCCTCTCCCCCGACCGTGCTCCCCGACGCCAGATTGACTGGCCCGACATGCGCTCCGCCGCCGATAATACTCCACCTAGTGGCGGTCGCTCTCCTTTCGTCGGTTTCCCTCGACGGGACCGCAGTTCGACCCTCGCGGGCCCACACGGGGCGAGCCCTCTCAGCGGCCGTCGTTCTGGCGGTCGGAAGCGTCCCTTCACTCAGGACGACGATTCCCCATTCCCGAGCTCGACACGCCGACGTCTGAGCTTCGGCCAGACTCCCACCTCCTCCTCGCGTACTCCTACCAACACGCAACGATCCGCCGATGTCACCATGTCCGGTGGTCGTGGTGACAGCGCACCTCCCGCGAGCCCCGCCCGTGCTGCAGCTCCTGCGCTCCTCCAGGACCCCACCGTCGTCCAAACCAACGACACGTTGATGCAGGCTCTCGCCTCGGGAAACCTCATGTTGTCCCAGGATGTCCTGAACGCGGCTCAGCGTCGCCTGGACGAGGCGACCGGCGATGAGGAGTACGAGGGCCAGGATGCGGATGATTGATCCCTTGCTCTCCCGCCCTGTCGTTTTGCTTTCCCGGCTCGTCCTAGCGTATCCCCCCATGTTTGCTTACTGGCGTTTAGGCGTTTTGATGTTGCTACGCAACGCGGGCACCTCCCGCTGACATTGAGAGGCAAGATAGATTCCGAAGATACCGTCCCATGTAACCGATCCGAACCCGTCTCTCGCCCTCGATGTCCGACTGCTCCCCCCGTGCCTTCGCGTGTCCCCTCCGCCATACTGTCGGTCCGTCGTGAGTCCGTGCGTCCCCATACTTCGATTCGAAACTCGCCAACGCTGCGGTGTCCTCGACGTTCTCCAACGGCTCCCACGTGGGTGTCGAGTACCCCTCCCAGCGCACCAGGACCTGCCTTTTCCGGCCCCGCCCCCTTGCGTTCTTTGCGGCCAAGATCTCCTCGATAGCAAATTCTCCCTCGCCCTCGATGCCGTCTATTGGTGCGAGTACCGGCCCCGGGCGACTGTCTTGTATCATTTGCGACGGCAACGGGTCGTTTCCCGCTCGTTCTAGGAGATCAACGTGAAAGGTTTTGTGGATGTCTCCAGGTATGTCCAAGGTGACCGTCAATGGCGTGGGGACTGCTATCACTTTGTACTTGGCGAACCTCCAGTCTAGCTTCTTACTCGAGCGATCAGTTTTCACATGACGCATGGACAACCACACCATGTCGCCTACGCGAAACTGTTCCGCGGGGCGGCGTGACGCGTCGGTGGTTTCCTGTGTGCGTTGCTGTGCCCACGCGATCGCTGCCTGGGCTAAGTCTATTCCTTCTTGGAGGTGAGTGATCCATTGAACCGCTCTCCCTTTCTCCGACCATGCCGACGGCTCGTCCACATGCTTCAGTTGTACCATATCTACCTCGAAACCGTTCAGAATCTTATTCGGGGACAGGCCCGTCACCGACGACTCCCGGTTGTTTAAGGCCAGCTGGCATGCCGCTAAGTACTCTGCCCAGTTCGTCTGTTCGAAGCTCACCCACATCCGCAGTACCGCCTGGACCTCCTGATTCATCCTCTCCGTGCCGCCGTCCGTCTGCGGATGATGAGCCGTAGACAGCATCTGCTCTATTCCCACCACGCGACAGAGGGATGACCAGAACCTCCCGAGCCAGTCCGAACCCCGATCCGTAACAATCGCCCTGGGGAACCCGTGGAAACGCCACCAGCAGTCCCTGAACCTCATCGCGCACGCCTCGGCGCCCATGCTCTCCATGGCCTCCAACTGCACGTACTTTGTCAAGCGGTCCGTGATAACCAGCAGGTGCCGCGGGTCCCCCGGTTTGGCGGCAGGCAGGTCCGTCATGAAATCGAGTGATATCTGCGTCCACGCTCGGTCTGGGATCGGCAGGGGCTGGAGCAAGCCCTGTCGCTTACGTCGGGATGCGTGGGCCCCGAAACAATGGCAATTCCTGACGAACCTCCCCACGTCCACTGACATACCTTCCCAATGAAAATCTCGGCGTAGTAGCTTGAACGTGGTGTTCCTTCCTGGGTGACCCGAAAGCGGCGAGTCGTGTACGCGTTGAATCAGCGCTGTCGTCAACGGTTCCCACTTCGGCACCCATAGGACCCCGCGCCAAGTCAGGCTTCCTTGTGCATTGAAGCCGCAATCGGCGACTTGAAGTCGCGAATTGGCCTCAGGAGGGAAGAGCCTCGCCCCCGCCCGGACCGCCGCTACCTTCGCGCTATAAGAGTCGTCCCTTTCCAACGCTCGGTCCCAGAGGCCTTGTAGCGTCTCGGTCTCAAACAACACCTCTCCTTGTGGGATAGACGTCTTGCCCACCGTGACGGGGTGCATGAGCGACGTTGGCAACTGGGTGTCGTCCTGCCGGTCCTGGGGGCGGCGGCTTAACGCATCCGGTCTCGCTGCCAACGGTCCTGGGCGCCAACGCAGGTGATAGTGGAATAGCGACAGGGTTTCCGCCCACCGCGCCTGCCGCTCGGATAACAATCGAGGATGTGTGAAATACTCCAGATTCTTGTGGTCAGTAAGGATCGTGAACGGCGCGGCGACGCTGCGGAGCTCTGCCGACCAAGCCTTCAAGCAGGAGATCACGGCGAGGAGCTCCTTGTCGTGAATCGTGTAGTTGCGTTGCGCCGGTGATAGCTTCGCTGAGTGGTACGCCACCGGGTGCCAGGCGTCCCCAACGCGCTGAGACAAGCAACCCCCAATTGCCCTCCCCGAACTGTCCGGTTCAACCAGCGTCTCGAGGTCTGGGTCCCATTGTCGCAGGACTGGCCACGACACGAACCCGAGCTTCAGCCGTTGGAAGGCCTCCTCCTCCTCTGCCTCCCAGCGGAACGTAGCCCCCTTTGTAGTCAGCTGGTTCAGTGGCTCCGTAATACTGGAGAATCCGGGAATGAAGTCTCGATAGAAGTTGGCGAAGCCCAGGAAGCTCCGCAAGTCCCGTACGCTCCGAGGGGCTTCCCATTCCTCGACAGCCCGAATCTTCTCAGGGTCCGGACGGACCGAGTGTCCCGCTCGAACGATGTATCCTAGGTACTTGACCTCCTTTTCGGCGAAGGCACATTTGCCGATATCCAGGAATAACCCTGCGTCACGTAGCTTCCGCATGACGACCTTGACTCGCGACCAGTGATCCTCCTTAGAGCCCGTAGTGTAAATAAGAACATCATCTAGATAAGCCGTGGTGAAATCACCCAACGATTCTCCTAAGGCTCCATTGATATATCTCTGGAAAGTGGCGGGCGCGCCCGAAAGTCCGAATGGGCAAACGAGCCATTCGAAGAGGCCGAACCGCGTCCGAAAGGCCGTGTACTTCTCGTGGCCGCGTGCCATGCGGAGCCTATGAAACGCCGCTCGGACGTCTAACTTCGTAAACCACGTCGCCCCGGAGAGAGACCGGAGTGTCTCTTTAATCAACGGTAGGGGGTAGCGATCCTGCTCCGCGAGCCTGTTCAGGGCACGGTAGTCACAGCAGAAGCGCCATCCCCCTCCCGCCTTCTTCACAAGGAGAACCGGGGCTGCCGCCGACGAGGAGGAAGCGCGGATCCAACCTCTGTCCATCAGCTTTGTGACTTGTCGGCGTAGTTCAATCAGCTGATCCCGAGGCATATTGTATAACGGGCCCCAGGGGAGCTCTGGTTCCTTCCCATCGGGGTCCTTCCGAAGACGCACGTGATGATCCAGGGTTCCCCTATGTGGTGGGAGAGCATCCGCATCCTCCTCACTGAAGAGGTCCGCAAACTCTCGTAGTTCGTGTGGAAGATCCGACCCGTCCGTCCCCTGTTGTGGCGTCGGTTCTAAGAGCGCTGTCATCTCGCGGATGCTCGTAACACATGCCTCTGCACTCCCCCCTTTCTGGGACATTAGGCGCGCTACTGTCGCGGCGCCTTTGGGTCCCCAAACCGGAAGAACGTCCGGCACATCCCGTCGCAGCTCCGTGGCTGGCACCTCCAGCCCTGGGACTGATCGCACGATCAACCGCCTCCGTGTCGCGTCCGGCAACACTTCGCGATGTGCCATCCACGGCAACCCTAGAACGAAGTCGAAGGCCAGGCCCGGAATCACATAGCCCTTCATCTCCATCCCCCAGCCGTCGATATCCATGTGGAAGTTCGCGTAGGACCGGATGCGGCTTCCCTCCAGGACGCCCGCGGACGTAGAAAGGATACGAGGTCGTGGAAGCCTCGTAGTACTCAGTCGTAGACGCTGCGCTAAACTCTCGCTCACAGCACAGTAGCAATCGCACCCCGTATCGACCAAGGCATCCACAGGGACAGCACGGTCAAGCAGGGTAGGGATAAACATAGGCTCGCCATCCATATATTGAGCTAAGTCCTCCTCTCCCCGGCACGCACCCGCTACTTTGCTTGTCACCCCCCAAGGGAGACTCTCCTTGGGGTTTACTCTTCCCCCGGGCTCTGGCTCTTCCCCGGGGGCGCGAGCGCAGGCGGGGATCCTGCGCCTAAGTTCGACATGCGGACCGCATTCGCACACGCTCTTGCGTAATGGTCGCTATCTCCGCAACGTAGGCAGACCCCTGCTGCGCGACGGGCCTGGTAGACCGACTCGGGAACCCAATTGGCGCGAGAGGAGGGTGGGCCACGGCCTGTCCGAGCCCGGCTGGCATTCCGGCCGGTTCCCGTCGCGTGGGCGCCTATCATAGGGAGATCACCATCCGCATCGCGGTTCGTGGCTGGCTGGCCCCCTGAGGTCCCCTTCCTGCGAGTGTCCAGATGGTACGTCTCGATATCCACGGCAATGGCGCGGTACATGGCGACGGCCGACGAAAAGTCCGTGCGGGATATCCCTCTTCCCACGGAGTACCTTTTCATGTCCGCATTAAGTGCGTTCCGGAGACGAGTGAGTTTCCAGTCATCTGGCCAATGCATCCCCCCCGCGAGCGCCACCTTCTGTTCGAACCGCAGCAGGAAGGCGGTGAAGGATTCACTGGGGGCTTGCTGCAGGCGCTCTAACTGTGATTGAGCCACTTCCTGGCGATGAGGATCCCCATACAACCCATCAAGATACTCGAGGAACGCGGCCGGATCATAAGCCGCTTCCGGCCCCCCTTTCTCATAGTATGTCGCAACAAGCTGTTGAACCGACCGCGTCAGTTGGTTATAGAGAAACACCCACTTCGCCGCGTTGTCCCCTATGAACTCCGAGTCGGTCTGTAGCTTGAAACCCATCGTCATCTTCCATGCAGGGAACATTGACCTCGTGCCGTCGAACGGGTCGCCTAAAGGAAGCGGCTTTCGCTTAAGCCGGGCTTCAGGCCGGTCCCGTGGGGGGGATGAGGTTGCTGCGAATGGTGTAAAAGGTGTACGTCTCGGCGGCGCTTCGGTCGGTGTTGGGACTCGTGCAGAGAGTTGTGCTGTTAACGCCTTCAGGTGGTCGGTGAGCTCCTGCATCCTCTGGTCCGTCGCCGCCTGTTGTTGCTGGGACAGGTTGATGACTGCCTCTAATCGCTCTTGCATCGTCTCGAGGCTCAGGGAATCGCCTGTAGCTGCCGCTGTTGTAGTATAGGAATACGGCGTTGTGTGGCCTTGGGAGCTGTCTAATCCTCGTCCTGGTGTCTCCATGCTCCCTACCAGGGTTCCTAGGTAAGATGAAGAATATACAATGTAATGGGCTATCCCTAGTGTCACGGACAATTAGGTGCCAATAAGAGTTATGTATATTCTTAAGGAGTAGGAAGCTATTCATAGAGAGAGATGTGAGGG
>NZ_JACJRE010000012.1 GCF_014697075.1 Tolypothrix sp. FACHB-123
TACATCAACTTTTAAATGAAGGAGAGTTAATTATTAAATGGGGGCGAAAACTCAAAAATAAAGGCGACGCTGTTATCACAATTTAAATGCACAACAGCTTATTATCTCGATTCACAGAGAAGATACCAATAAAATCTGTACCATCACTATGGATACCTTCAGGTGCAGGATTACCCATATTCTCAGGGGAACAGCTAATTCTAATCTGATGCACTCCTATTTCTGCTTCGGGATGAAGTTTACATGAATCAGTGAATGCGAACACCAAGCTTTTAAATATATCTAGTTCTATCAGCGCATCATCTAATTCTGCAAACTCTCTTTTAATATCTCCCATTAATGGATTGTAATCTTTGCTTTGATAAAAATAACCGTGAGGTAGTTTAACTAATTTATCGCCGACAACTGTAAATCTGGATAATCTTCGCGAGCGATAATTCCCTTTAATATAAGGGTCTACAGGCAAATTGTTAAAAAATGGTTTAAACCCTTCTAGCTTGATGGAATTTACCTTTCTGAGAGTAAACAAAAAGGCATATTCTAATTCCGTCACTCTCTGAACTGTTTGCATAGGATTTACCTACTTGCAGATTGCAACCCTCCTAACTTTTTTGATTTCAGGAGGCTGGTAATATCTATTGTATGCTAATATTTCTTAAAATGTCTTAGAAAACACTACAAAATATACCAAACTATGGTAAAGAGATTTTGTGCTATTTAAGCACAAGTAGTTTCTTAAGCAACAGTGCGATCGCACATTTGCTGTTACATTGGCCTAAGTATTATTATTGAGGCATTTCATTGATGTAGCAACTAGAGAAATTCAGATAGATAAATCACTATTAGCCATATTATTTCCTGTTCAACATTAAAAAAGCTGGGTAAATGACTACATTCAATTCCCCAGCTTTTATAGATTGCCAAATATTTTAGCTAGATTAATTATTCCGCCAATTTAAAGTCATTAAGAGTTATAAAAAAGATGAATCTGTAGGTTTGCGGCTTCCCTTTCTCATGACAATCTATGCTTCTATTATTTAATACTATTAAATAGAAAGCAAACTAGGAGAAGTTAGTACAAAAACATCCCATGTTCCTGGCTCTGGAATCTCTGGTTTAATGGGAGCAGCATAATGGAAAAATTCATGGTCATTGACTAATAAAAGTTCTCCCGGATTGAGAATTTTACTAAAAATTGGTTTTTCCTTCTTAGCTGTATATAAACGTGTTTCGCCACCGACAATATTATGTCGATTAACTGAGAAAATACCAATAAAATCTGTACCATCACTATGGATACCTTCAGGTGCAGGATTACCCATATTCTCAGGCGAACAGCTAATTCTAATTTGATGTACTCCTATTTCTGCTTCTGGATGAAGTTTACATGAATCAGTAAATGCGAACACCAAGCTTTTAAATATATCTAGTTCTATCAGCGCATCATCTAATTCTGCAAACTCTCTTTTAATATCTCCCATTAATGGATTGTAATCTTTGCTTTGATAAAAATAACCGTGAGGTAGTTTAACTAATTTATCGCCGACAACTGTAAATCTGGATAATCTTCGCGAGCGATAATTCCCTTTAATATAAGGGTCTACAGGCAAATTGTTAAAAAATGGTTTAAACCCTTCTAGCTTGATGGAATTTACCTTTCTTAGCGTAAACAGAAAGGCATATTCTAATTCCGTCACTCCCTGGACTATTTGCATAGGATTTACCTACTTGCAGATTACAACCCTCCTAATTTGTTTGATTTTAGGAGGCTGATAAGAGCTATTGTATGCTGAGTTTTATTAAACTGCCGTAAAAATAAATACAAAAAATGCCAAACTATGGTAAATAGATTTTCTTCCTCAAGTTGTACTCAAAAAGTAAAAATAGTCATCCTTTAGAGGTAAACTTATGTAGCTCTTAATCATCTCTTTGCTTTGATGCAAGAGATTGTCAAAATTATGGATTGGCTCTATCGCTACCCAACTTTATATCCTGGAATTTTACTAAAGCGCTACAAGCGCTTTTTTGCTGATGTGCAGCTATTAAATGGCGAAATAGTAACAGCACATTGTCCCAATACCGGGCCGATGACTGGAGTATCTACTGTTGGTAGTGCGGTGCAACTTTCTCAAAGTGCTAATCCGAAACGCAAATTAGCTTACACTTTAGAATTAATTCAAGTGGATGATAATTATCCTACTTGGGTAGGGGTGAATACGGCTTTACCAAATCAGATAGTTAAGTTAGCTTTAGCGAGATATTTATTCCCTGAGTTGGGTGAATATAGTCACATCAAGGGCGAGGTGGTATATGGACAAGATAAAAAAAGTCGCGTTGATTTTTTCTTGACAGGAATTGATGCAGAACGCCCAATTTTTTTAGAGGTAAAAAATACAACTTGGTGCCAAGGTAGTTTAGCACTGTTTCCCGATACGGAAACAACTAGGGGACAAAAGCACTTAAGAGAACTGATGGCGCTGTTACCTCAAAGTCGTGCGGTAATGCTGTACTTTATCAATCGAGGTGATTGTACAGAGTTTGCCCCTGGTGATACTACAGACCCTATATATAGTAAGTTGTTACGGGATGCGATCGCTCTCGGTTTAGAAGTCTTACCCTGTCGGTTTGATATCTCTCCCGAAGGTATACGCTATTTAGGTTTAGCAAAACTCAAAATCTGATTCCAACTTAAACAAAAGATGCACGCAGATAACAAGCATTGCTTATCGGCGTGCATCTATATTGATATATATTTTTCTGAGTTTACTGGCGATTTATCTGAATTAAATCGGTTAAAATGCTATCCAAGCTGCCATTAACTTGAATTTTCTCGATTTTCTCAGCAATTCGCTCTAATACTTCCAACTCCTTCAAACGTAATGCAACGGGGTTATCCTCCATTACCTTAGCCGTATTTAACATACTGCGAGTTGCAGCAGTTTCTTCCCGACGACGAACTACGTTGGCTTGGGCGGCTTTTTCCGCTTCTACTACTTTGCTCAAAATAGTTTTGATTTCGCCAGGGAGAATAATATCTTTTACCCCAACTGAATCTATTTCGATTCCGTAGTCGGCGATTTTTTGGCGAATGTAGTCAGAAACACTTCTATCAATCGCCCCTTTATCCTCTAGTAACGTATCTAAGCTTCTTTCGCCTACTGCACCACGCAAAGCAAATTGTAATTCTTTGTACAAGTAGCTCACAATATCTGATAAGCCATTTTTTGCTCTGAGAGGATCGAGGATACGGAAGCCAGCAGTTAAATTTAAGCGTAAAGGCACTTTATCCTTAGAAAGGATATCTTGACCAGATACTTCTAGGGTTTGCTGACGCAAATCAAAGACTTCCGTTTGTAAGGAACGTCCAAACACCCACCAGGCGTGCTTACCTGGCTGAAGTTGGGTTTGAAATTCTTGATTGATATACAGCAAGCCAACATGTTGTGTGGGAACTTCGCAAATATGCAGGCTGTTGCGGCTAAGACTTAAAGCCTCTGGTAAGCCGGAAACTAACTCTGCAACTAGGCGAGATGGTAATTTTGCATCATTGCTGATATCAATTACTTCTACTTCCACACCTTGCCAAAATAGCTTACGACTACATGGCGCGAGAATGGAAATTACTTTGCCTTGATAGCGGATAATTGCTACTTGCTGATTCTGTAATTGTACTATTTCACAGTAAGCAGATACAAAGTCTGGATGTCTCTCAATTAAGACATCTTCTAAAGGAAAGCTGGGATTAGGTACAATCCGGCTAAAATTGCGTACAGAAACAACTCTATCAAAAGACCAGAAAGCATAGTCACCTGGTTCTAGAGGTTGGATAAAGTTGTTTTGCACGTACAGTAAGCCAATTTCATATTCAGAAATTTGGATTTTCTGAATACCACTTAAGGAAGTTCTGCGTAATTTCTGGACAAATTCAGCAGGAATTTCTAAGCTTTCTTCTAAGTTAAATAGATGAGTTTCTACCTCAATAAAACCAAGCCAAAAAGCCCGTAATTGGTTAGGTGAAATACTCAGCCAATTTTGTCCTAGACGGACTAAAGCAGCTTGATTAAATTCTGTACGGACAACTGTTAAGTATTGTTGTAACTCAGAACTGTGATTTTGTAACAACAGTTCTAAGTTCTCAATGTTAGCTTCTGGTTGGTTGAGATCAAAGGTTGTGACTTGCCAATGCCAACCAAAATAATTATAAGTACCAGGTTGTAAGATTTTTTTGAAATCACTGCGGTGATATAAAATGCCAATTTCGTTAGGTTTGATATAGAAAGTTTTCCAAAGAGAAATTTTCATAGATATTTTAGGTAGTCTGAGATGACGTAGAAGATTTAATAAAAACATTTACAACATAGGATTTTTATTTTGTGCTGCTGAATTTATAGTTTGCTGAATTCTTTTTAACCTTGTTTCGGGACGTTTAGCACTTTGAATCCAAGCAAGGATATTCTTCTTGATTGAATTACTAAATGCTTGAAAATATTTATTAGCAGTTTCATTAGCAGCTAATGCTTGTTGTAAATCATCGGGAATAATTAATGCTTCTATGGCATCTAATGTAGTCCAAGATCCATCTTGTTGTGCGGCTATAATTTTTTGTAAGCCAGCGTCAGTCATTAAACTTTGGGCAATAAGTTCTTCTATATACTGCTTATTTAACTTTGACCATGAAAGGTTTCTAGTTGGTTATCAAAGTTTGGCATGGCAAAAATTTATTAGTAAAGAAGTTAACAGCCTTTTACTATATCTGTACACTACATATACTACAATATATTTTTCAACTCTGCAAATATTGGTGTTTACAGAAAGTCGGCGCTCGATTGCTCACTCCTTCTAGGAGTGGGATGAACCGCCCTACCCTTCTCCTGACGGAGATGCTACGGGAACGGTAACGCTTTCAGCAAAAGGGTTCGGCAATCCGCTCATGGGGCATGGGAAAAGCCATCAATACCCAATGTCCGTGAAATTCCACTCCCTTTTAGGGGTGAGATGAGCTTAATGACTTCCCAAATTCCAGAATCAAATTTTAGAACTCCCTAAGCAGCAAGTTGCTTTTGTTGGTGTAATGGAATGGAAATTATAAATTCTGTACCATTACCAAAAAAATAAAGCTGACTGGGTTATTAATTTCCTGTGCTACTCCTGCTACTAACTGACTCAAGCTTGACATTTTTTCAGTTTGAATCAAGTGAGCTTGAGTTTGTTTTAATTATCGTAAAGCTTGCTCTAGTTCTTGTGCTTGCTGTTGCAATGTTTCTTGTTGTTGACTCAGCAGTACAACCTGCATTTTCGCTTGTTGAGATAGTTATATTTGTCGCTAAGGCTGGTTACCTTAGACCTATAAATTGTCTATTTTATTCTTGTTTCTAATTAAAATTACTACTTTGTATACAATTGCCATTGTATTTTAAAACTCTGCAAATGTAAGTGTTTGCAGTTCAGTTGCGGACAAATACATCTCCAAAACTGGATTAAGATTGCTAGTTTTTTCTCAACTACTCCAGGGTAATTAAGAAAAATATAATAGCGCTCAGATATGCCGTTCTTTTTGCCAATTCTCGTAAGCTGAATTTGCTCAATGAAGGACATACTCAAGTTAGGAAGCCATGCATTTATTCGAGCTTCTTTACTGTTACTAATAGACATCACTAGGTAATGGCTAGTAGTAAACACTTACATCACAGAGTTTTGCATAAAGTTAAAGGGGCTACCTTAAAAGGGTAGTGTCTTTTGACCCGGACAGGGTTGGGGCAGAAGGTGGATTTGAACCACCGATTTTTGGAACCTAAATCCAACGAGCTACCAGACTGCTCTATTCCGCAATTTGTCCTTTGACCCGGACAGGGTTGGTTGAAAGTACAGGAATCGAACCTGCAACATATCGATTACGAGTCGATCGCTCTACCAGTGAGCTAACTTTCGGGAGTTTGATGTAGGACTCGAACCTACGCTCAGCCGATCATTTCGGCTTGCTCTACCACTGAGCTAATCAAACGACGGCTTAGTAACGCATTCATCAGCGGTATACGCTCAATCCAGTGGTTGGCGCACCAGTTGGGTATACTGAACCCGAACTATAGCGACATATTTGTATTACTATTCCACTACTTAATGTAACATATAAAAATCTCAGGCGGTAGTGGATAACTACTGATGAAAAATTAGGATATACGAATTGCTACCCATAAATGGATAGCAAACTCTAGTTATACCTATAAAAAAGTGAGGCAGGATGAGAGCTTCCCCACCCTACCAGATTATTTATTTGGTGCTTTCAGCTGGCTGACCAATCATTTTGGCAGCATTTTCTTCACTTTCGAGAATACCGAATTCAATCAATAACTCTTCTAGTTCTTCCATTTCAATTGGGGTAGGAATTTGAAGATTCTGGTTATTGATGATCTTGTTAGCTAAGGTGCGGTATTCGTTAGATTGGTTGCTTTCAGGTGCGTACTCGTTAACAGTCATCCGACGCAATTCTGCGTGTTGAACAATATTGTCGCGAGGTACATAGTGAATCATTTGGGTGTTCAAGCGTTTTGCCAGAGTTTCAATCAGTTCGATTTCTCTGTCAACATTACGGCTGTTACAAATCAAACCACCCAAACGAACACCACCAGTGTGTGCATATTTCAAAATACCGCGAGCGATGTTGTTTGCAGCGTACATCGCCATCATTTCACCAGAGGTAACGATGTAGATTTCTTGTGCTTTGTTTTCACGGATGGGCATAGCAAAACCACCGCATACAACGTCACCTAGTACGTCGTAAGATACAAAGTCAACATCTTGGTAAGCACCGTTTTCTTCCAAGAAGTTAATAGCAGTGATGATACCCCGACCTGCGCAACCTACACCTGGTTCTGGGCCACCAGACTCTACGCACTTCACGCCACGGAAGCCAGTCAACATGACTTCTTCGAGTTCTAAATCTTCAACTGCGCCACGTTCAGCAGCCAAGTGCAAAACGGTGGTTTGAGCTTTACTGTGCAGCATCAACCGAGTGGAATCAGCTTTAGGGTCGCAACCAACAATGAGGATGCGTTGACCCATTTCTGCCATAGCTGCGAGGGTGTTTTGAGAGGTAGTAGACTTACCAATACCGCCTTTACCATAAAAAGCTATCTGTCTGATTTTGCTATCGATAGACATGGTTTGTGTTTTCCTAGAATTAATTGGTTGATGAGAGTGAAAGTTTACCTGGGACTTAACCTTTGGTAATTTTGGTACATAGCGTTTACCAACAAACACACCAGGCAAAAACAGTAAGAGGTTGCATAAAAGAGGATGTAGTTTGCGTTGCCGGAAGATTGCAAAGATGACTTTCAAGCGCTAGCATTCGGATATATTTCTTAGGAATTTCTATCAGCAGAACTTTGACATTAGCATTGGAAATAGTTGTAACTAAATCCCCATCGGTTGCTCAAGCCTTCAGAGTTTTTGCATTAGCAATTTCAACCTTAACAGGGTTTTTGCCCTGTACCCAACCAACCAAGATTGCAGGTTACTCTTAATGGTGGCTACAACTTTCCTGATTTTGCCTGTGCCATAGTTGCTCGATTTGATATCCTAAAATATCGAGCGATCGCTTTTTAGTATTTCTGCTATTTATTCCTCAACAGTCATTTCATCCTATTGCTGTTAATGCAGAGAAATAAATTCTTAATTACAAGATAAATTTCTGCATTTACAACCTTTAACACTATGGCTGAGGCAGTGTATTGGTGAATTTTGCTAATCTAGTTAAATTCCTTAATTTTGGTCAACGGTATCTACTTTTTTGGAAGTTTTATGTTCCTAATAAGCATCTGCCAGAACAGAGTTATGTCCTAAGTTCAGTAACCGTTTTCAATTATTTCGGATTGCCAGGATGTACTAAGAGTCTTGATTTCTCCCTAGGCTCTAAGAGTAATTAGAACTGGCAGTTTAAGTAACTAGATATAGCCAAATGTTACTGGCTATTATCTAAGCAAGATTTGATTGACTTCAAGTACTTACTAAGGTAATTATCTTGCTTATCTGGCTGTTGTTTATCGTTACAAAAAAGCATAACGATATTGAAGCGGACTTACCAGAGCAAAAGGACTTTATCGAGTTTACCTCAATATTGTCTTGAAGTCTTTTTGCATTCTTACTTTTTGATTCCTGTTTTTAGATTAGCACGGATTTATTAATTTATTTCCTCAAATCAAATTATTTTTCTATTTGTCAGGATATTGTTTTTCCGATATTTAACTATTGCTCACATTTAACTTATTTATAATTTATTCACATTATTTACATATATAGGAATCCTATTTGATTTTTGAAAAATCTAATTCGCTAGAAGCTTGCCATACAAGGGTTTGTTTCTAAGTATACCTAGCAAGATTCAAGTATGATTCCTATATATAAATGCATTTTGATTATTGACAAAAATTAAGTACTTGTAGAGTAAGCAATCCCACCATATCAGGGTTTCGGTGGGCAATGCGCCCCTTAATTATTTGTTGCAAAATTAAATATTAGTTTTATATAAAGTATAAATTTTACCAATTTTTATGAGTAAAAAGTTTGAGCATCGCCACCATTTCAACTAAAACAACTAAATAAAATGTTATATATAATACTATATAGCCACATAGAAGACATGGTGCAGTTTGGCAATTTTTCCCGAAAATCAAGCTATAGATAGAAAATTTACCCTTGTACAATCTACAACTCAACCTTTATCGATAGATTCTGTAGAGTGATTGAATATTGTGTTAAGGTTGAAGATGAGAATAAAAATCGGACACAAATTTTGTTTTTATTATTAGCAGGCTTTTACTTTTTGTTATTGACAGGCTTGTCTCCGAAATTTAAATCTCTACACAATTTTAATTTTGGAAACAATTTATGTCACTTTATGTAGGTAACCTCTCATATGAAGTTACACAAGAAAATCTCAATAGTGTGTTTGCAGAATATGGTTCTGTAAAGCAAGTTTCACTACCTACTGACCGTGAAACAGGCCGTTTGCGTGGTTTTGCTTTTGTAGAAATGACTACAGAAGCTGAAGAAAATGCTGCCATTGAAGCTCTCGATGGTGCTGAGTGGATGGGACGTAACTTGAAAGTTAACAAAGCTAGACCCAGAGAAGATAGAGGTTCATTTGGTGGAAACCGAGGTAATTCCAATTTTCGCAACCGCTACTAAACTTTGAACTCGGAAATTTAAATTTTCAACCTGGATTTCTTACAAGCAGTAGGGGCAACTTCACCACTTAACCAGCCCCTACAATCTCTGAGCATCCAGAAAGCTTAAGTTTGAAAACAGCACTTCATAGCCGAAATAAGAAATGAGTCTATCTTGTTGCTCTCCCATTGGCTCAATTACTGAACAAGCAGTAGTAATAATTAGGTAAGGAAATAGAATGACCCAAATAAGAGTAGACGATAATGAAGGAATTGAATCAGCTTTACGTCGTTTTAAGCGCAAAGTTTCCCAAGCAGGGATTTTTCCAGATATGAAGAAGAATCGTCATTTTGAAACACCAGAGCAGAAACGTAAGCGCAAAGAAGTTGCCAGACACAGACAGAATAAGAGAAATTTCCGCAAAGGCATTTAAGTCTAAGCATTCGCACTATCTCTCTATATCGATAACTACTTCAGACGCAGATTAAAAATTGCAACTTTAACGCGATGGTAGTCACCAATTCCCCACAGCAGCAATGTGGGGAGCGTATTCTGGTTGGCTGGCTGAATCAAAATATTCCTAGCATTCCAGATTATTTTTACTTAATCATGCGATCTTATCTATTTATGGAAGCTAAAAAATACAAAATTGATTACAAATTTCATTCAATTAATATTGAAGAAGAATTATTAAGCAGGAAAGCTTATTACTATAAAATTTCTGGTGAATTATGTCATAATAGCGGGTTTGTCAATTCAATTGCTGAGGCAGAAAAAGAAGCCAAAGCAAAGATTGACGAAAAATTTCATCTCATAGAAAAAAAAGCTGCATTACACAGATATTGCGTGATGCGTGATTTTGACAGCTTTGTTGAGTTGTTAAACCAACAACAAGAAATGTCAAAAGAGGTAGCTTATAAAGTTGCTTCTCAACTAGCTTTAGCTTCGACTTTAAAGTCTTTTACCAAAGAATCGTTAAGTGTTGATGCCAATAAATCAGTAGAAGTTAGTGAAGATATCAGCATAGAAGCCTTCCAAGAATAATCAGTGTTACTTGCCTTTTATTAATTAAGTAAACTGATTACTAAAATGTTGGTTGAACCATCTTTGTCAGGTGGTGAGCTTCCAAAGTCCATGCATGATTACATAGTCCGACATCTGGTAATTTTAATTCAAATGGATGGGGTGGTGACTGTATGAGCGGGGGCACAACTTGATTATGAGCTTCAATTAAGCTAACTATCCAAGGAAGAAAATCTAAAATTTCTTTGGGTAATACAGTTAACTCGAAGTCCCATAATAGATTAAGTCCTCGGGATTTCTGCCACTTTTTTCCCATCATGAATTGAAGCGCACTTTTATTAATAGCTAATCGCAAAATGAACGGTCGCAATGGATTAAATTCATCTGGTGCTGTATAAGCGTATATATTTACATAATTAAGTTGTTGTTTATCATCTATCCAAGATGCAATAGGAGAATTACTACTATAGGATGTACTACTTATTCTTACCGGCATCTTCATTGCAACAGCGAATAATGAGTAGAATTCATGCCTGAGTTCGTTAATAATATGTTTGGCTTCTGGTGTCATGGTTACTACACCCGATTATTGTGTAGATTGTATGTATAAGAAAATTTTACAAGGTTAATATAATTATGGTTTAGTACCTCCCAAAAAAATGGGAGCACTAAAGAATATTACCAAAAATAAGCTAAAGAAGTTGAGAAACGGCAGTGCTAAATTGTTCGTAAGGAGAAACGCCGACGATAGTTTCTGCTAATTCAGCATCTTTAAAAATTAAAACTGCGGGAATACTGCGAAGACCGAATTTTTTGAACATCGGTTTGTTATTATCTACGTCTACCTTGACAACTTTGGCGCGACCTTTGTATTCTTGAGCGAGTTGCTCCATTAAGGGAGCAATCAAGCGACAAGGGCCACACCAAGTAGCAGTAAAGTCAACTACCACAACTTTTTCTTCACTTAAAAGAGTTTCAAATTCACTTTCTTGAATATAAGACACTAAATCGGTGTTAGTAGACATTTTTTAATTCCTCATCATTAAAGTACAATTGCAAAAAGATAATTTTTGGCGATATTCTAGCCAAGGAATATTCAATATTTTACCGACAAATGGATACAAAAATTTTCATCAATAAAAGTTGATGAAGAATTGCTAGATATTAGAGTCAAATTTGTTGAGAAAAAAGGCTCAAGCAGAAATGCCTGAGCCGCATAACACATCAAGTTAATTAATTGAACTAACCCGTTAGTTCAATTATCTAAATTTAGTTAAACTTAGTAACGGTTACGGGCACCGTAATTGCCACGGTTACCACCACCAAATGAACCACCTCTGTCTTCTTTAGGCTTAGCTTTATTGACTTTTAGGTCACGTCCCATCCACTCGGCACCATCAAGGGCTTCAATAGCAGCGGTTTCTTCAGCGTCTGTACCCATTTCTACGAAACCAAAACCACGCAGACGACCTGTTTCTCTATCGGTAGGTAGTTGGACTCGCTTGACAGAACCATATTCTGCAAACACTGCATTCAGACTATCTTCTGTAACTTCGTAAGAAAGATTGCCTATATAAACTGACATAGATTGTCTCCGAAATTGTAAATGTGTAGAGATTTAGATTTCGGAGAAAAGTTTGTAAATACCAAAAACAAAAAACCTGTCAATACTAAAAACAAAAGCTGTTAACCGAATTAATTCTCATCTTCTATTATGACATATAAATCAAGTTTTAGGTGAAGGATAGAAAAAATAATGTTAGCTGACTAATTCAACTAAAGCTTCACCCTGAAACCTGACTACGCATGAGACTAAGCAGCCACGATAATGCTCAGATGTAAATACTGAGAGCGTGACATTGTTCTGACCTAGATCTAAAATTTGTTTAACCTTACAGATTTGCCGTTTGTTTTTACAGTAGGCAATGATGCGATCGCCTGCTTTAACATCCAAAGCTTTAATTTTCAATTTCTTCTCACTCCTACAGTCATTCATATAAACCATCAAATCTATTGGGATTTTCTCACCTGCTTTTGCTGAAAATCTCTTTTGGGTTGATCTCAGCAATCACGAGAATACAAACACTTCAGAGTCACAGATACACTGTATATGAGATTAAGCTGCGTCTACGATGGTTTTAGCTCTATTCACTTTTAGACTATAACCCATCCATTCAGTACCTCTTAATCCATTTATTGCTGCTACTTCCTCTGTGTCTGTTTCCATTTCTACAACTGCAAATCCCCTCTTTTCACCTGATTTTTGCTTTGTAGAGACTAAAATTCTCCTCACAGAACCATACATTAAAAAAACTTGTCTGATATCCTCATCTTCAATTGAATGGGATAGATTACCAATATAAACTGACATAGAAAATCTCCGAATTCAAAAAATGTAGAGATTTAGATTTGGAGAGGCATCTATATAGTCACTTGACCAAAAATATTTCTCACTGATTTAATAGTAGCATGATTTAGATTTGAAAAATCTTGAAATTACTCAGAGTGTATAGCAGCTAGGCTCTTCAGCTTTTAATCTTATTCTAAAGTCCGACAATCAAGCTCGTTTATAAAAATAATAAGTATCTAATTCCTTGCAGAAGAGCAACTGATATTTACCTGAAATTCGGAAAATTGACAATATTGACAGGGAAATTTAACTAGAAACAGCAGCATTTTGTAGTTGCACCCACAATTGTTGTTTCCATTTTAATGTTAAGATTTCTGGGACTTTAATTCCCAAAGATTTTAAACAATTAGTTATGTCTTTCTTGCTTAATGAGTTTGGTTCTATTGCTGAAGCAATAAAGCGAGCAAAACTATGTGAGATAAAAGTAGAAATTTGTAAACTTGTTGAAACCTCTATGAAGTATGAAAGTCTTTGATGTAGACATGCGAACCAGGTAAAGCAGCCACTTATAACTTATATGGAAAACCAACACCCATATTCTTAGACTATTCCTAATAATCATGAGATTTACTATCCCCAAGTAAATGTGTTTGATAGCAAATTACTGAGATAAACTGACATCAAAATATCCCGAACCCAATATATTTGTAGAGATTTAGATCCGGGAAGGTGCTACGGGCTTATTCACATAGCCGAAAATATTTCTCTTTGAATTCTCTCTTATCTAAAGATAGCACTTAAATCTATGATGAGTTTTGAGGTACTCCGCAGATATTTATTACCACAAGTACATATCTTTGTAAGCTTGACTGTTAAATGATTGTGGCTTCTGTTTGTGGCTAAAAAAGTTAATTAATATCTAGAAGCATTTGCAGCAATAACGGAGAAACGTAATACAACTTTAACGTATTATTAGGTATTTATAGAGTACTACAAATACTACTAAAATTTTAATTCTTTATATTTCTTGATATTCAGGACTTATGCAAATGGCATATAACTTTAAGTTTTTATTATACCCCTCCGGGGAAGCAAGCTAGCAAGAGCGTCCCATAGAGAAGAGAGGACTTTAGTCCTAAAAATCAGGGATAGAGGCGCTGACTAGAGAAGAAACTTTCATTTTTTTGCGAAACTTGGATTACTCCTAAGATTTTCTCGTTCAAAGTTTTGATGTTCATATATTGTCGTTTACTTAACCTTGGCGTTGACGAAACCATTGCAAACGTCCTTCAAACCGTTTCCAGCTTTCGGGGTGTTGTTGTCCCATAACATAGTTCCAGAGGATGGTTTGAAATGCGCGTGCCTCAATAAAGATATCTAATACTTGAGTATCAATATTTATGCCATAGCTTTTGAGTGCAGCATCAGCTTGCTCTACATGTTCGCCAAAAACCCGTGATGGCGCAATCAGACAGGCAAGATCCCAAAAAATCGGTGCAATAAATGTATCTTCCCAGTCAGCCCAGAGCACACCTTGAGTTGTATTTAATACATTCGAGAAGTTAGAGTCGCCGTGAATGGGTTGCATGGGTAACTGCAATTGCTGGAACTGAGTTTTGATGCTTGCGTTCGCTTGTTGTAGCATCTCTGCATCTGCGGGGCTGAATACTCCCTGGCTAGATAATTGAGCGAAAATCTGCTCTGATTCTGACAAAGCATCAAAAATAGGCAGATCGTCATCAAAATCGATTAATGCTGAGTGACAATCACGCAAAGCCCGTCCTACAGCGGTTGGCTCGGCTGGATCAGCTAATTCTTGGACAAATTCCCAAAAGGTCAATACTAAACCGTTATGGTGATACAACCTCAGTGTTATTACTGTGCTAGAAGGTATAACAGGTGCGCAGGCTATTGCGAGGTGGCTGGCGATCGCAATTTCTCTTTTTAGCCAGGTATCACCCTGACGGACTGTGCCTGTGGTTGTCGCTACCCTCGCTACCACGGGACTGGGGCTTAGATGCACCAGTAAATTGCTCCGATCTGCAAGAATAATTGCTGTATCAAATTTAATGAACTGCTGTTCGGCAACCTCACATACAGTCTGTACCGCAGCTTGCACGTTAAATCTATTCACCATTGCCGCCATGATTTAAACTAGTCTGGATTACCCCAACAACCGCGTCTATCAGCACTTCTGGCTCCACTGGCTTAGATAGATGGAGTTGAAAACCAGCAGCCAAAGCCTGATTGCGATCGTATTCGCTAGCGTAAGCAGTCAGCGCAATGGCAGGTATTATCCCTCCTTGTGCTGGTGAAAGTTCTCGTAACTGTCGCATCAGCATATACCCATCCATTTCTGGCATACCAATATCACACAGCAGCAGATCAGGCAGGGATTGCGTTAAAATTGTTAATGCTTCAGCTGCGGAAGTAGCTAAAGTCACATTTGCACCATGCTGGGTGAGAATAAATTCTGCTAAATAACCCATATCAGCTTCATCATCTACGACCAAAATGCGCAGACCTGTTAGGTTTACAGATAGGTTCGCAGGTTGAGCGTCTGAAGAGAATTCGGAGTTGATGCTTGTGGCTGGTAACAGAACTGTAAATGTCGCACCTAAATCTTCCCCTAGACTCTGGGCTGCTACTGTACCCCCGTGTAGCTCGACAATCTGACGGGCGATCGCTAGTCCTAAACCCAATCCACCAAATTTCCGGGTTGTGCTGCTATCGGCTTGGCGAAAATACTCAAACACATGAGGTAAAAAGTCTGCTTTAATACCTTTACCATTATCAATCACTTGAATTTGCACTCGGCTGCCAATTTCTTGTAAATTTACTGTTACTCGTCCGCCCTCTGGTGTAAATTTAATGGCATTAGAAAGCAAATTCCAGACAACTTGTTGCAGGCGATTGGCATCTCCGAATACAGTTTGCTTACCAGGTTGCAGAACTGTTTGAATGTGAATAGATTTACTATTAGCAGCTAACTCTACTGTCTCTATGGCTCCTGTAATTACTTCTATCAGATTCACAGGAGCTGTATTCAGGCTAAGTTTACCTCGCAACATCCGAGAAATATCCAGCAAATCTTCAATGAGTTGGGCTTGGAGTTTGGCGTTGCGCTCGATTGTCTCTAATGCTTGCTGGGTTTTTGTGGGCGATAATTTTTGTGTTTGCAGTAACTTTGTCCAACCCAGAATGGGATTGAGGGGCGATCGCAATTCGTGAGAAAGTACCGCGAGAAACTCATCCTTTACCCGGTTCGCCTGTTCCGCCTCGGCTCTAGCTTTGCGTTCTGCTTCATACAACTGGGCGCGGGAAATTGCTTGAGCACATTGACGGCTAATTGCCAAAATAAATTGGCGATCTTCTGGTGTTAGTTGCTGATACTCGGTGAAAGTTAGGGACATTCCCCCCACCGATCTACCTTCAGCCACTAGAGGTAGGGACATCCAGGCGCTGGTATCATATTTGCTGTAATCTTCAGCTAAATGAGGATAGCGGATAACTCTTTGCGCCACGGTTTCCATCCATACTGGCTCCCCAGTTCTCACCGCTTCTGCTAAGGGAACAGCACTATTAATGGAAAATCGTCGCCAAGATTCTAATAACTGACTTTCATAACCGATAGCTTTGATAATTTCTAGCTCTGTTCCATCTTCGCTGACTAACACCACCATTGCAGAAGCCGCTTCTAATACAGCCATACTTTGTGCCACTATGACCTCTACTACTTGCACAGGAGTGAGAGATTCAGATAGGGCGGCTGTGACAGTTTGTAAGCGGGCGGTGCGATCGCAGGCGATTTCAGCTGCTTGTCTTGCTTGTTGGGCTTGCTGATAAAGACGAGCATTATCAATCGCGATCGCCGCTCGCCGTGCTAAATCTTCAGCTAGAGTTAAATCCTTGTGGGAGTAATGACGATTAGACTCGGTAAAGATGAAGGAAATGCTGCCAAAAACTCGCCCCCGTGCTTGTAAAGGCGAAATAATAGCTGATTTTAACCCCAATTCCCGTAAAATTTCTAAATATTCAGGATCGGGAATGGCTGCACTTAACTGCTCATCGGTAATCTGGCTAGCAATTTGACTCTGCCCGGTTTGCATCACCTGAGAGATACCATAGCTATCAGCTAAGTTGCGCGGATAGCTTTGAGCTACTTCCCAGCCTAACTTCACCTTTTGCGGATCGCTATGGGCAACAGCAACACGGCTAATCATGCCATCATCATTGAGTAAATCGACGCTACACCAATCTGCAAAGTAGGGCACGGCTAAATCGGCAACGCTCTGAAGCGTTTGTTGGTAATCTAATGAAGATGCTAGAACTGCACTCACTTCTGCTAAGAAAGCTGACTGTTGTTGTGCGGCTTCGGCGGCTGCACGGGCTACTTGTTCCCGTACTAGTTGCACTCGTTTTTCCTCAGCTTGTTGGCGATCGCGTAATGCGGCTTGCTGCTCAGTGATATCAAAAAATGACGCTACCACTGCATAAGGCTGATGGCTATTTACATGAAATAGGGGGCGCGTGTTAATCGAAATCCAGGTTAAGCTGGCGTCAGGTTTGTGAATGCCCATGATGATATTCGTTTGGGCTTCTCCCGTGCGCAGCGTCACCATTGCTGGGTGTAGTTCCCCAGGGAATGGAGAACCATTTTCATACACAGCACGCCAACGGGGATCGAGAGATGTACGCCCCATCATTTGATCGGCTGTTAAACCTAAAATTTTCTCCGCACTGGGATTGCAGGTAAAAATTTCACCATCAGCGTACTGTAAGACGATGCCTTCAGCAGCAGCTTCAATGACGGAACGATATCGTTGTTGGGATTCTTGCAGTGCGGCTTCTACCTGCTTGCGCTCAGTAATATCACTAATAGCAGTAATGACGCTAATAATTTCCCCTGCGGCATTAAATAAAGGTGAAGCATTAATCGACAGAATCGAGGTTGTACCATCAGCGTGGGCGATCGCGTGTTCAATTCCATAAACTGCTTTGCCAGTAAGCATTACCCGCACAAAAGGCAGTTCAGCTTCGGGAAAAGGTTGCCCAGTAATCGTGGTAATTGACCAAGATGGATCGTTGTATACTCGTTCAGTAATCCCGCTATTGGTTAATTTTAAAATTTGCTCGGCTGCTCGATTCGCACCAATAATTTTGCCGACAGAATTGAGAATGACAATACCATCAGGAATTGTCTGAAAAATACTTGATAGTCGCGCTTCACTTTCGCGTAGGGCATTTTCTATCTGTTGGCGATCGGTGATATCGTGCATCACCACCACCGCACCTTGTTTTTCACCCTGTAAATTGGCGATCGCTTGTCCATGTGCCAAGAGAATCTTTGGTATTCCTTGCTTAGGAATAATCATCATCTCCACGTTATCAACCTGCTCCCCTTGTAATGCACGAAATAGGGGAATATCGCTTGTCTTCATGGGTGTTTTCCCATCGGGCAAGTACAGATTGTAATATTCTGCCCATTGCTCTGGTAGCAGCGGTTGTGCAGGCAATCCATGAAAAGCTCGCGCTGTTTGGTTAAATAACTTTAATTGTCCGTTAGCATCACAAGCTACGATTCCCGCTTGGACGTTATCTAGCAAAACGTTGAGAAAATCTTGTTCTTTGCGTAGTTTGGTTTCTAAATCTTTTTTATCTTTAATATCTAAGAAATAGACTAATAAGCCAGTGGAAATTGGCACCAGGCGCACCTTTAACCAGCGCTTAAAAGCTGGATAAAACTCTTCCAACTCAATGGGTAATTGTTTACTAATTGCTTGCTGAGAATATTCATAGAGATTGCTCGTCGCCTCTAAGGACAATACATCCCATAATGTTTTATTGAGCAGATTCTCTGGTTTGATTCCCAAGAGGGCTTCTACTTTATTATTAACAGAAATCGCACGCCATGAAGTGTTTATTTCTATTAACGCTTCTGCCATGTTTTCTAACATCGCTTTGGAGCGTTCTTCTACAGATCGATCGCTCGCTGGGGATGGCTGTGGAGACAGTTCAGAAAATGGTTTCTGTGGATTGAATATTTCTGGGCGATCGCTGTTCAGATGAGCCTCCTTTATGCAGGCAATACTGTCACCTACCGAAAATAATTTAGCCTATCACTAAATTAACAATGGTTGATATGAGTTTATCTGGTTCCACAGGTTTAGAAATAAGCTAATGCACATCTAAATTACATAACTACTAATAAGGGCTGTTAAATGTTGACTGTTGACCGTTGACACTCAGCAATCAACAGCCCTGATAATGGATTGTGCAACTTAAAAGCAGAATAGCTTATGTTGTTGGAAACCAGCCGTCCCGCATCAGCAGTAAGTGCGATCGCCGGAATTTCTCTACCTTACAGTTGATGGGAAGCGAGAAAAGCATCAACTTCAGCCGCAGTTGGTTGCGAAGCGATCGCTCCTGGTTTAATAGTCGTTAAAGCACCTACAGCACTGGCATAAGTCACTATACTTTTGGCTGTTTCTGCATTTTCTAAGTTTTTAATGCCATGCTGAAGTAGCTGGTGAATAAACCCTGCTAAAAAGCTATCTCCCGCACCAGTTGTATCCACTACAGGTATAGAAAATGAGGGTAGTTTACCTTCATTCTCAATTAAGCAATAGGCACAACCGTTTTCGCCATCTGTGACTAGCACTCCTTCCAGGGAAGCGGCTCTATAAGTAATTGCTCCAGGGTCGCTAGTATCAAATAGCCATTCAGCTTCTTCTTTAGAAAGTTTAACAAAATCAACTTTCTTCAATATTTTCTCAATTTTTTGCCGAGCAATCTGATGATCGTGCCAAAAGACAGGACGCCAATTCACATCAAGTAAAATCTTGAGATCGTAATATTCTGCTAATTCCAGGGCGCGGTGAATTGCTTGTTCGCTATCTGGATAAGCTAATTCCAAAGTACCCAAAACCAAAAAATCTGCCTCTTGAAATAAAGAATCAGGCAATTTTTCGGCTTTAAGATGCGTATCGGCAAATTCAGTGGTATCATACTTGCCAAATCCGGCAAAAGTGCGATCGCCTGCCAGATCCCTAGTCACATAAACTAGTCTTGTTGGGGCTGTATGATGGCGTTGCACCCCAATTGTATCTACACCTATTTCTTGTAAAAGGTTTACCAATTTATTCCCTGGTTCATCTTCACCAACAGCTCCGATAAAACCCGCTGGTGTCCCCAGTTTTACTAAAGCACAAGCCACGTTAGCTGGCGCTCCTCCTGGGTAAGGAGTCCAAGACTGAACTTCTTCTAGCTTTAGCCCCAATTGATCGGCTAAACAATCAAACAAAATTTCACCGAGACATAAAACGCGGGAATTGCTCATTTCATTTTAGAGTTTCGATTTGGGAGGAAGATTTTCCAGTATAAAATCTACAATAATCTTGGCTATCTGTCGCCAGTCCTTCATAGAATGAAATAGCAATTTTTGCTACTAATATTCAGGTGTATATAGTTGCGCCCCACTTTTTATTGCATCGGTAAAAAGGCTGATTTGAATTATAAAATGGTAGTATTTATTACTGGCATTTTGTTAATTTCAGCACTATGAAGCAAAAATAAACAGAAAATAATGGCAATTGTAATGCTGATAGCACGGAAAATGCCTGCCAACAGAAGAATCTTCTAGAATTAGAGAGAGCGATTAAGTACATATACCAAGGGAGGATAGAATAAGTCATGGCTGCTGGCGAGTCTCAGACCCCTGTTAGTCTGTCAGACAGAGAACTGCAAATTATCGACTTAGTGGCCGCTGGCTTAACTAACCAAGAGATTGCAGGAAAACTGGAAATTAGCAAACGCACAGTTGATAACCATATCAGCAATATTCTCACTAAAACTCAGACGGAAAACCGAGTAGCGCTTGTGCGCTGGGCTTTACAGTGGGGCAAAGTCTGTTTGAATGATGTCAATTGCTGTTCTCTGCCTAACCATAATGATTAGACAAGTTGCTAGTCAGGACGCGATCAATGGTGTTGAATTAGGACATCATTGATTGCGTTATCACATTCAAGTTCTTTTGGTTTACAGCCTAGGCAAATTTGACGCTTAACTAAGTGTTCTGCTCTTCACGCCTTTATTTCATCAGTGTGAACTTCTACCACCAACTTTTTAAGCGTCGAAGTCAACCAATTTTGGATTTTGGATTTTGGATTGAGCCAAGCAGTAGGTTACTTGGCTCAAGGATATTAAATTTTGGATTTGTTCTGCTCCAGGCTGTTTATGAACCAAAAAATCTAAAATTGGCTATCTAAAATCTAAAATTGGCACTTTCAGGCAAAAATTAGCAATATGGGCGGCTCATGCTCGTCCAAGGGACTGTTTTCACTATCGGTAAAACGTTTTCTCGACTTTACCGATAGGAAATCTCCCGGAAATGCATAGGGTATTTACTCAAATATCAATAAAAATTAGCAATAATATATTGCCGCAAGCGCTACATTTGAAAGAAATCTATGTTGCTCCATCAGTTTGGGGAGCAGTGTTCCTATGAATACTTCTGCTTCTTTTCAAAGTGGCTCCTCTCCCTTTGATTTTTTCAACTTTGATTTGACGGTTCCTATCTCAGAAAATTTTACCAACGTAGCAGATCCAACTGCTGCGGGGAATTTTTCCCAATCCACACAAGATGCTGATCTACTCAGACAGCTATCATTTATTCCCGGATTGAAAGAAATTTTGCTCCTGCGACAAGTTCATGCCCTAGAACATGCTACTGTTTGGCTCCTGGGAGAATCAAACAGTACCTTTACTCAAACCAGAGACGCCAAGAATATTCAAGTTGATAACGAATTATTAAGCGGCTTGTCTACAGAACAGGGATTTTACCTTTATGGTGAAGTGAATATCAGTGATTTACGCCGAGCAGTCACTCTTGCTTTACATCGCCTAACGAGTGGCGAATGGGATTTAGCTATCCATCCCCGCTGCGGTACTAATTTATCTGTAGCGATGCTGTTAACAGCTGGACTAGCTATGGGCGTGCATTTGTTGTTACCATTTCGACCAATTGAACAACTGATAGGTTTAGGATTAGCCGCGACAACAGCAGCAGAACTGTCACCAGATTTAGGTTTTATGGCCCAGCGCTACATCACAACCGCCATCCCCTTTAACTTGAAAATTGAACAAATTATCCGGACAAGAGACGTTTGGGGACGGGAGGCGCATTTTGTGAAGGTGAATTGGCAAGAATAGGATCTCAGCTGCTGGCTGCTAGGGAATATTTGCCTAGTATCTGTTCTGCTCTGCCCAGCGGTATTTCTATTAATATAGTGACTTACCGTTATGCGATCGCGCGATCGCGCCTTTTCAGAGAGTTAAGTCATGAGAAAGCTGTATTTTTTACTTCCGGGAACACAGGGTAAATTTGCCTGTGGTGGTCTGTGGGCAGAGTTAAAAACACTTAATTTAGCTCAACAAATTTGTACCGCTGAGGTTGTTACTTATCGGCAACGAGAAACAGGTAAACTGTTTCTTGACGATGTGCTGCAAGCAAAAAAATTAGATGATGTAATTTTTGTGATTAATTGGGGATTTGACATCCCGAAACTAGCAGCTAAGATTAAGAACCATAATGTTATCTATCATGCTCACAGCGCCGGTTACAAATTTCGCTTACCAGCTAGTATTCCCATCATTACTGTCAGCCGCAATACAATGGGATATTGGGGGCAAAAATCTCCCAATGCTTTGATTTATTATTTACCTAATCAAATTAGTAACGAATTTAAAAATTTACATCTAGAACGAGATATTGATGTTTTAGTTCAGACCAGAAAATCTTCAGAATACTTAATGAAATCATTAGTTCCCGCATTAGAAAAAAAATGTAAAGTATTCGTTGTTAATTCCTTTGTGGAAGATTTACCTGGACTATTCAATCGCGCCAAGATTTATCTTTATGACTCTGCTGAATATTGGGCACAAGAGCTTGTAAGTGAGGGATTTGGACTCCAACCAATGGAAGCCCTTGCCTGTGGCTGTCAAGTCTTCTCTAGTGTTAATGGCGGTTTATCTGATTACTTAGATCCGGGTTTTAATTGCCATAAAATTGCTGGATATTCCCAAGAATTTGATATCCAAAGAATTTTAAAAGTTTTGGAATCCCCAGTCAATGTCACTTTATCTGAAGATTTTTTTGCCGAGTACCGTTACGACAATATTATTAAACGGTTCCGAAGTATTCTGACAGAATTAAACGAATTTTTCGATAGTAGAATTCAGCATCCACAAAATATCCCCGATTTGACAAACATACGTCTTGCCAAATTAATGGCAAAGAATATATACCGTAAGGTGCGTAAAAAATATTTTCAAGGATAACTAAATTACCCCTTTTGACTAATATCTTTCTGTATTTTTCATAACCGTAGGGTGGGCACTGCCCACCACAAATAAATCAGAGTTTCAGCAAAAATTAATCATACCTAACTGAGAAAAATTTTAATATTAATTCTTTTATACAAATCATCACCAAATTGTCCAACTGAGGGGTTAGACCTATCATTCGCCAAGTGTAGGTTAGATTACGCCTAGTTTCACCAAAATCTTGTATCTTTAACAGCCCAGCAAAAAATTTTCTCAATTTTGCGGAATCTATCATCAGACTCTGGAAGTCAATGTTGCAATTTAATTCTTAGCAAATGCTACCTAATTAAATAGTTAGCGTTAGTATATCTATGTCTTTTTTCGCAGTATAAATATGGCACAAGATTTTTACGTAAATCCAGGGTCTGGCAATGATAGCAATGTTGGTAGCCAACAAGCTCCCTTCAAAACCATCGCCCGCGCTCTTAAGGCTGCTACACCAGGTAGCAAAGTCCAACTAGCAGAAGGTAATTACAATACCACTACTGGTGAAGTTTTTCCCCTAACCGTTCCATCTGGTGTAACAGTAGTAGGTAACGAAGCTAACAAAGGTAGCGCTATTGTCATTGAAGGTAGCGGTAACTACCTCAGCCGGACATTTGCTGGACAAAATGTCACCTTTGTGATGCTGAATGAATCACAGCTACGGGGAGTTACTGTAACAAATCCAGCTACTCGTGGTTCTGCTGTTTGGGTGGAATCAAGTACGCCAACTATTGCCAATAGCACCTTCATTAATTCCAAACGCGAAGGAGTGTTTGCAACTGGGGATGCAAATCCTGTAATCCTCGGCAACATCTTTTCAGAGAATGCTGCTAATGGTGTTTCCATAGCTAAAAATTCCAAAGGCGAAGTTAAAAGTAATACATTTTCCAAAACTGGTTATGGTATCGCCATTAGTGATGCAGCATCTCCCACAATTGTAGATAACAAAATTTCTGAAAACCGTTCTGGGATTGTTATTTCCGGTACTGCACGTCCCATTCTGCGTAATAATGTCAGCGAGAAAAATACAGACGATGGTCTAACAGTAATTGCTAGTGCCTTCCCAGACTTAGGTAGTATCAATAATCCTGGGGGTAATATTTTACGCAATAATGGTAAGTTTGATTTGCAGAATGCTGGTAGCAACAAGCTGGTATCTATAGGAAATCAAATCGATCCATCTAAAATATCTGGCAGCATTGAGTTTGCTTCTACACCAACCCCAGGCGGACAAACACCAACCCCAGGCGGACAAACACCAACCCCAGGCGGACAAACACCAACCCCAGGCGGACAAACACCAACCCCAGGCGGACAAACACCAACCCCAGGCGGACAAACACCAACCCCAGGCGGACAAACACCAACCCCAGGCGGACAAACACCAACCCCAGGCGGACAAACGCCAACCCCAGGCGGACAAACACCAACCCCAGGCGGACAAACACCAACTCCAGGTGGACAAACACCAACCCCAGGTGGACAAACACCAACCCCAGGTGGACAAACACCAACTCCAGGCGGACAAACACCAACCCCAGGTGGACAAACACCAACTCCAGGCGGACAAACACCAACCCCAGGTGGACAAACACCAACTCCAGGTGGACAAACACCAACTCCAGGTGGACAAACACCAACTCCAGGCGGACAAACACCAACTCCAGGTGGACAAACACCAACTCCAGGTGGACAAACACCAGCACCCGCTGACTTGACAGACATTGCTAATCATTGGGCGGCGGCGTTTATTCGAGAATTAGTCAAACAGGGGATAGTTAGTGGTTTCCCCGATCGAACTTTTAAACCTGATGCAACAATGACTAGGGCACAATATGCGGCCTTATTAGTAAAAGCTTTTAACCCTTCCCCAAATCGTGCAGCCACCAAATTCAAGGATGTAGCAGCAGATTTTTGGGCGGCTAAAGTAATCCAGCAAGCATATCAAGGTTTATTTCTCGCAGGTTTTCCTGATGGTACCTTCCAACCCAACAAAAATATCCAGCGCGTACAAGTGATAGTTTCTTTGGTAAATGGCTTGGGATTATCTGGTAATACTACCACTGCTTTCAAATTTGATGACCAAGCCAAGATTCCCGACTACGCCAAGGATGAAGTCGTCAAAGCCATAGACAAGCAAATTATCGTTAATTACCCCAATCCCAAACAACTCAACCCTACCCGCGATGCTACACGCGCTGAGGTAGCGGCAATAGTTTATCAAGCTTTGGTAGATGCCGGTCGTGTAGCGGCGATTAACTCGCCTTATATCGTAGTTGGTTAGTTTATATACATAGCCGATAGGTTAAAACCTGCGGCTATGGAAATTTAAGGGCGGGATTTTTCCCGCCCCTACAGAATTCTCAGGTTACGGCTGTTTTAGACAGGCTAGTAGGAATATAAGGCAACAGCAATCTCAAAATTAGTTTCAATAGGGGCACAGCAATGCTGTGTCCTATTGTGTATTTCAACCAAACGAGAACGCTATATTTAAATTGGTATAATTATCAACCTAAATCCTAAAAAAAAGGCGGGCAAGATGCCCACCCAAAAGAAAATAAAGAGAATATTCTGTTGCTAATTAACCCAACAATGCTTTAGCTTTAGCTAATACATTCTCAACGCTAAAGCCAAACTTCTCTAAACATACGCCGCCAGGAGCAGAAGCACCAAAGCGATCAATGGCTATAACATCGCCTTCGGTTCCGACATACTTGTGCCAGCCGAAGCTAGAACCAGCTTCTACAGCCAAGCGCTTGGTGACAGCTTTTGGTAGCACAGATTCTCTGTAAGCTGCATCCTGTGCTTCAAACAAATCCCATGCAGGTAAGGAGACAACACGGACTTTCTTACCTTCAGCAGTCAGCTTTTCAGCAGCAGTGACAGCAAGACTGACTTCTGAACCGGTAGCAATGATGATCAGATCTGGTGTCCCTTCGCTATCTACTAATATGTATCCACCCTTGGTGACACCTTCAATTGATGAACCTGCCAAGTTGGGGACATTTTGACGGGTGAAAGCTAACAAAGTCGGAGCATTTGCTTTTGCTCTTTCAATTGCTACTTTGTATGCACCGGAAGTTTCAGTTCCGTCTGCGGGGCGGATAACGGTGAGGTTAGGAATAGCGCGCAGGGAAGCCAGTGTTTCTATCGGTTGGTGGGTGGGGCCGTCTTCACCTTGGCCGATGGAGTCGTGAGTCATTACCCAAATACTACCGGCTTGGGACAAAGCGGATAAGCGGATTGGTGCCCGCATGTAATCTGAAAAGATGAGGAAGGTAGCACCATAGGGAATTAAGCCAGAACCGTGCAACGCTATACCATTGACAATTGCACCCATACCATGTTCCCTTACTCCATAGTGGATGTTGGGATTTTGGTATTGTCCTTTTTGGAAATCGCCCTTACCCTTAAGTTCGGTTAAGTTGGAGTGGGTTAAGTCGGCGGAACCACCAATTAACTCTGGTAAAACTGCTGCTAGTTTGTTTAAGCAGGTTTCTGAGTGTTTGCGGGTGGGTAATGCTTTGTCTTCGGGGGTGTAGGTAGGTAGTACCTTATCCCAACCATCAGGCAGTTTACCGCTGATGTAACGCTCAAATTCAGCTGCTTCTTGGGGATACTTAGCTTTGTAATCAGCAAAGGCTTTATTCCACTCAGCTTCGTAGGCTGCACCACGCTCAACAGCTTTGCGGGTGTGGTTGAGAGCATCTTGGGGAACTACAAAAGGTTCGTATTCCCAGCCCAAATTTTTCCGAGTCAAAGAGACTTCATCTGTACCTAAGGCAGCACCATGAACGCCCGCGGTGTTGGCTTTGTTGGGAGAACCGTAACCGATGGTGGTGGTGACTTTAATCATCGAAGGCTTGTCAGTAACAGATTTGGCCTCTTCGATGGCTTTGGCGATCGCTTCTAAGTCAGTGTTACCTTCTTTAACATGGAGAACGTGCCAACCGTAAGCTTCAAATCGCTTAGAAACATCTTCGGTGAAGGCAACATCTGTAGAACCATCAATAGAGATGTGGTTGTCGTCATACAGAGCGATGAGTTTGCCTAATCCCAAGTGTCCCGCAAAGGAAGCAGCTTCACCAGAAACACCTTCCATGTTACAACCATCACCCAAAATCACGTAAGTGTAATGGTCAACAATTTTGGCATCGGGCTTGTTATATTTAGCTGCTAGGTGTGCTTCAGCGATCGCCAAACCAACGCCATTGGCAATGCCTTGTCCTAGGGGGCCGGTAGTAACTTCTACACCAGCAGTCATAAAGTTTTCGGGGTGTCCGGGGGTTTTGGATTCCCACTGCCGGAATTGCTTGATGTCCTCAATGGTTACACTGTCGAAACCATATAAGTAGAGCAGGGCATACTGCAACATGGAGCCGTGCCCAGCAGACAGGATAAAGCGATCGCGGTTAAACCATTTGGGATTCTTGGGGTTAAACCGCATAAAGCGATCCCATAGTACAAAAGCCATTGGAGCAGCGCCCATCGGCAGCCCTGGGTGTCCCGATTTTGCTTTTTCTACGGCATCAATAGCCAAAAAGCGAATCGAGTTAATAGATAGTTCTTCGAGGGATTGGGTTGCAACAGCCATAATCTCTTGTTTTTAACGACGGGTTAGCACTCTTGGTAGCTCACTTACCGGGGAGGCAAAAAGCGAAAAAAGCGTTGTTCGGTTTCCGGACAAGCTATTTTTCCAAACCGGGATGGGGATTTTCTTCCCACTTGATTGCCTTGTTCTTTTGACATTCCCCCTATCTTTATCATCCCACTCCCAATTGTTGATGGACAAGCGGGATTTTTGGTGATGACGGTGATAAATCCAGCTAATAATTGGGTTGTGTTGAACCCTTGTTTTAGTTGGAAATGATGTTGATGATACGTTTACCACCAATTTTCGTCTCAGCGATTAGCTAATGTCTGGGGAATTTTTAAACGTATTTCTTAAAGGCTAGCGTGACATTGTGACCGCCAAACCCAAAAGAATTAGATAATGCCACATTAACTTGTTGAGTGCGGCTCTTGTGCGCAATATAATCCAGGTCACAATCTGGATCGGGATTTTCTAAATTTATGGTTGGTGGAACTCGATCGTTGGCAACCGCCAGTACTGTAGCTACGGCTTCAATACCGCCAGAACCGCCCAAAAGATGACCTGTCATCGATTTGGTAGAGCTGATGGCTATGTTATGAGCACTATCGCCCAAGGCTTTTTTCATCGCCGCCGTTTCTGTGGAATCATTTGCTGGGGTGCTGGTGCCATGAGCATTGATATAGTTCACCATTTCTGGGGTGAGTCCCCCATCTTTCAGCGCTAGTTCTATGGCTCTGGCTGCTCCCAATCCACCAGGGACTGGGGAGGTCATGTGATATGCATCACAGGTCATCCCATAACCGACCATTTCTGCATAAATGCGAGCGCCACGACTCAATGCGTGTTCTAGTTCTTCTAGCAGCAAAATTCCCGCACCTTCACCCATGACAAACCCATCGCGATCGCGGTCAAAGGGACGGCAAGCATTAGCCGGCTCATTACGAGTGGAAAGTGCCCGTGCGGCAGCAAATCCTGCTACACCCAAGGGTGTAATTGCCGCTTCGCACCCGCCACAAATCATGGCTTTGGCATACCCCCATTGAATTTGGCGAAAAGCATCTCCTATGGCATTAGAACCAGCTGCACAAGCAGTTACAGAGCAGGAATTGGGGCCTTTAGCTCCGGTATGAATAGCTGTTAATCCGGCTGCCATATTGGCGATCATCATTGGGATCATGAACGGACTACAGCGATCGGGGCCGCGGTTTAGGTACACTGTTTGCTGGTCTTCTAAAACCTTCAGTCCACCAATACCAGAACCAATAATTACACCAACTTGTTCGGCATTCAGTTCATGAATATCTAAACGCGCGTCAGCTACAGCTTGTTTTGCAGCCGAAACCCCAAACTGGGAGAATCGATCCATGCGCTTGGCGTCTTTGCGCTCCAAGTATTCGTGTGGGTCAAAGTTTTTTACCTCACCAGCAATGCGGCAATCGTGTTTAGATGCATCAAAAGCGGTGATGTAGTCAATGCCATTACGACCACTTAACAATCCTTCCCAATACTGTTCTGGTGTATTGCCAATCGGTGTAATCGCGCCCACACCAGTTACCACAACGCGTTTACGTTTATAATCTGTCATGACTCAGTTAAAGGTGGCGAAAAAGCAGCAAAAAAGGTGACTAGTGAATAGGGAATAGGCTTCGGCTACGCTCAGCCTAAAGGGGTTAGGGGCTAGGAACTAAGGAATGGAGTTTTTCCCGATCCCCAATCCCTAATGCTCGATCCCTAATTGCTTTTCAGGCAGATGCAGCAGCTTTTTCCTTGATATAATTCACTGCATCTTGAACCGATAAAATCTTTTCAGCGGCTTCATCAGGAATTTCAATATCAAATTCTTCTTCAAAAGCCATTACCAGTTCCACAATATCTAGGGAATCAGCTCCCAAATCGTCAATAAATGTGGCTTGTGGTGTGATCTTCTCAGCGTCAACACCCAGTTGTTCGATGACGACTTTCTTAACTTTTTCCAACACTTCGTCTTGGCTCATAAATATAAAGTCCTTAACCAGTTGCTATGATCTGCTCTTTATAGGCGACATTGTTTTGAGCATATACATCTTATCGGAAAGCGCGATCGCCCGTATACTGTCGAGAGATTTTCTGACTATATAGGTTATGGGCGGCGCTATGCGATGGCATACGCTGTCAACATGTGTCTTTTTTGCAATTCTTACTGATTTTTTTTACAATGTCCAAACTCGGATACATAGCCTTGCAAGCTACACTGGCAAGGGAAGATCAATAATTTATTGTTGAGAGCTGTTGCCCTCAACCAAATATACTTCTATGCTATCTCAAACACTAAGATACGCTTACTTTCCTGGTTGTGTAGCTCAGGGTGCTTGTCGGGAACTTTACCAATCAACTCAAGCCTTAACCCAAGCACTAGGTATTCAACTAATTGAACTGAAAAAAGCAGCTTGTTGCGGTTCTGGCACTTTTAAGGAAGATTCCCAACTGTTAGAAGACACAGTAAATGCGCGGAATATTGCTTTAGCAGAAGAGTTAAATTTACCTTTACTTACTCATTGCAGCACTTGTCAAGGTGTGATTGGTCATGTCGATGAACGCCTCAAAGAATGTCAAACAAAAAAACCAGAATACATTCAGCAAGTAAATGGTTTGTTGGCGAAAGAAGGTTGTTTACCTTATCGCGGAAGTACAGAAGTTAAACATCTTCTTTATGCTTTGGTAACTGATTACGGTTTAGAAGAAATTACTAAACGAGTTAGCCGCAAGTTAACTGGATTAAAATGTGCGGCGT
The DNA here is from genome assembly GCF_014697075.1 of Tolypothrix sp. FACHB-123. Taxonomy (GTDB): domain Bacteria; phylum Cyanobacteriota; class Cyanobacteriia; order Cyanobacteriales; family Nostocaceae; genus Aulosira. The sequence continues at coordinate 30,268 of NZ_JACJRE010000012.1, forward strand.
TTTATGGTTGTTATCTTTTGCGGGCGCAAAAATCTATGCCCTATGACGATCCTTATCGCCCAGAAGCAATGGAAAATGTTTTTCGGGCAGTGGGTGCAGAACCCATTTATTATCGAGGTCGGACTCAATGTTGTGGTTGGCCGTTAGCTAGTTACGCGACTACCGAATCTTTTAAGATGGCGGGGACGCATATTCAAGATGCTATCGCTGCTGGTGCTGATTGTTTAGTTACCCCTTGTCCTTTGTGTCATCTCAATTTAGATTCGCGTCAACCAGAGGTAGAAAAGGTAATTGACAAGAAACTGGGTTTACCGGTGTTACATTTACCCCAGTTAATTGCTTTGGCTTTAGGAGTTAGACCAGAAGAATTGGGTTTAGAACGTCACATTGTTTCGACAAAACCAGTGTTAGAAAAGTTAGGATTTTAATCATTAATTGAATTGATTTTGTGATATCGATTCAATTAATGATTGTGACATATGGATTGTCGCAAAGGGTGGGGGAAAACCCGCCCCTACAAATTAACCCCGGCTTATTGAATAAGTCGGGGTTATTAATGCAGCTAATTCTTAATTAGAATTAGGAATTACTATCAGACCAAACATCATTTTTTACTGCTGAATCAGCAGGTGCGATCGCACCTTGACTATCTGCCAAATTAATTTTGACTACTTTCTTTTTGACTTCTTCTACCTTAGGTAAGGTTAATGTCAAAATGCCATTCTTAAATTCGGCTTGTACACGATCGTTTTGGATGGGCACAGGTAGATTGACAATCCGTTGGAACTTTCCGTAGCGGAACTCTGAACGGAAGAAACGTCCTTCTTGATTTTTGGTTTCTTGGCGAGTCTCACCAGCAATAGCAACTGCTTCTCTAGTTACATGAACATCTAGGTCTTTGCCTTCAATTCCAGGAATTTCAGCTCGTAAAATTATGCTATCGTTGGTATCTTGCAATTCAATCGCTGGTGTCCAAGCTTGAGTAATTTGTGAGTTAACTCCTGCTAGTTCATCAAACATTCTATCCATTTGACGGCGGAGAGTTTCCATTTCCGAGAAGGGTTGCCAACGTACTAATGCCATAACGATAATAACCTCCAAACAAACAGTAGTAATAACTAAATTTGGTTAATTAATTAGTAATTGAGAAGGAAAAAATTGCAGAATTTAGAATTATTTATTTGGTGTGGCTTTGCTCGATCGCCTATGTTTATATATTGGCTGAAACCCCAAATTTAGTTATTAGGGGAAACCCTACTTATGGTTGTAGTGCTTCCCCGAATGGTTAACTTCTCACTTGGGTTCTTGACGTTGGAATTGTTTCACCAATTTATAAATTTCTGGCAGGCGGTTATAAATCGCCGATACTTTGAGATATAGTTTGTGGGGAATGGCGGGAGTACCAGAGACAATTTCCCCAGGTGCGACATCGTTGTGAATTCCCGCTTGCGCCGATGCGATCGCACCGTCACCAATTTTCACTTGATTGGCTATTCCTGTTTGTCCAGCCAGAATCACGCGATTACCAACTTGTACGCCTCCAGCCATCCCAGCTTGACCAGCGATCGCACAACCAGAGCCAATTTTGCAACCGTGACCAATTTGCACTAAGTTGTCAATAATGGTATCGCTGCCTACCCGTGTTTCTCCCACAGCAGGACGGTCAATGGCGGTATTACAACCAACTTCTACCCGGTCTTCTAAGACAGTGTAACCGGATTGTTCCATTTTTACCCAACCAGTACGGGTAGGCACATAGCCAAAACCTTCTGCACCAATAACAACGCCACTATGAATCACGCAATCCGCACCAATTTGGCTGCGTTCGTGGATGGTACAGTTAGCATGTAAGGTAGTGCGATCGCCAATGGTTACATCTGGATAAATGACGACATTCGGATGAATAATCGCCCCATTGCCCACTTTTACCCCGGGCTGAATCACTACATGGGGGCCGATGTAAACATCGCTACCAATTTCTGCTGTCGGGTGAATCACAGCCGTAGGATGAATTTCTGGACTGGGGCGGTATGGTTGATAAAAAAGTGCGATCGCTTTTGCAAATAACAAGCGCGGTTCTTTTGTAGCTACCCAGACGATATTTCGCTCTTGCGCTTGCATCTGTAATTTTTCGTCCTGAGGCAAAATCAACGCACTCGCATTAGTTTTACCCACCCAGAAACCAAATTTTGGCCCTTCTACATAGCTGAGATTCCCAGGAGTCGCTTCATCAATCGCTGCTAACCCTGTAATCTCTGGATCGTGGTTTTCGTTAGCGGTAAGACTGCGATCGGTAACAATGTCACCAAGTCGGCTCACAATTTCGCTGAATTTCATCTTATTACTTTAAGAGTCATCTAAACAAAGGCAAGATAATTGTCGCTCTTTGTTAGCCATATGTTCATTATTTATACTGAATTTTGGGCATTGGGCATTAGTTACTTCCCCATTTCCTTGTCCCCTAACTCCCTACCACCAGCGCAAAGTATGATGTAAGCGCGATCGCTCGTTTAACCGCCACCAAATTGCTAAAGTTAATTGGCGAGAAATCTTTTCTGTAGTTCCCAGCTTGTCAACAGGGTAAAAAAACCAGCACACCCGCAAACAACGCGGAGAATCATAAGCTAACAGCCAAGTTTTTTCATAACGAACTAAATCAGCTATCCAAACTGGTTCTATCTTCTGGGTTTGGATGAAGTTAGCAAATGCGATCGCATCTAGGCGATGTTTCTTGATACCTTGGGGTATATAAGTTTCCGCATATCGCCAAAATAAATCGTTGAATTTTTTCCCGAGAACTTTTGCTGTACGTGGTAATAGTTCGCGCACTTCTCCTAACCGCTTCCATTTGAGAGAATTCGCAAACATATTTACCTGTTGGCTAGAAATTGCAGCTAATTCCTGTATCTGTAATTCAGTTAATCCCAACTCTGCGCCCACACTTTGCGGATTAGCAAAAAAACGCTGTCTCAATTGCGAATTAGTATACAGTTGGGCTAAAACTTGCTGTGTTTGTGCTAACCCCATCGCTGATGACTCCTACCGATTTCTCTAGCTTGTTGTAGTTCTCCCACTAATTCGCTAAATAATGGCAAATTTTCATCTCTTTCCAAGACAATCCCTTTGACTGGAACCTGAGCAACAACTTTATCCATCAATTGCCAAACTTCCATCGGGGTTGATTGAGAATGACTGTCAATCAATACACCATCATGCCAATGTCCGCCAACAAAATGCAACTGAACTATCCGTTCTAGAGGTAATTGACTGAGAAAATCATCCACGTTATAGCCGTGATTGACAGCATTAGTATGCAGGTTTGTCACATCTAACAGCAAGCCACAATCAGCGCGTTCTACTATTTCCGCTAAAAACTGCGCTTCTGTCATCTCCGCACCGGGAAGCGTCACCATATAAGTGATATTTTCCACAATAAACGGCACCTCAATCCAACGCCGTACCTCAGCGATATTCCGACAGACAACTTCCACTGCTTCTTGGGTATAAGGTAGGGGTGATAAATGTCCGATATCCACCCCACCAGCTTGAGTAAAACAAATATGTTCGCTCCACCAAGGTGGGTTAAGCTGTTTTACTAGTGCTGCTAGTTTCCGCAAATAATCTACATCCAAACCTTCCGCACTACCCAATGACAAATTAATAGCATGGGGAATTATCGGAAAATGCGCCGCCAGCAATTCTAATTCCTGTTGTTTGTGCCAAGGTGAATCTAGATAATGTTCAGCAACAATTTCCAGAAAGTCTACTTGCTGGCGGTTAAGAAACAAATCGCTTTTAAATGGTTGGCGAAAACCTAACCCCGCGCCTAAAGTTGGAAGTTGAGACAACATTGTTTTTAACCTCCGCAACCACCGCCACAACCACCACAACCGCCACCGCAGGAACTCCCGCAGGAACTCCCGCTACTACAGGAACTACCACTGCTACAGGAACTAACGCTACCGCAACCGCTACTGCTACATGAGCCACCGTTAGAGTTGCTTTGTCTGCTATTTGTGGAAGCGAATCTTGTAGGAAAGAAAATTTTGTAATATGAGTCGTAGGTACTACCAGCTAATGATTCGACACCAAATAGTGCGACGACCAAGTTATAGTCAAATGCAGAAGGTAAGCTATATTTTACCTTGGTTTTTGATTCAGCAAAGGTTTGTTGCAGTTGTTTGAGGTAGGCTTCACCACGAATACTTAAACGCGATCGCCTACTCGCAAACCATATAATAAACATAATTGACAGGACAGCCATCACAATCAGAAACCCTACATTATGCCGTCCTTTTCCTAAAGCGATGAAGAGTTTATACGCCCCTAAACTCAAAATTATTGTCGCTGCAATCAAGCCAACTTGAATATTTGCTGCTTGCCATTTTTGAGCATATAGTAATTGCTCATTGTCTAACTGCTCTTCGTAGATTTGGCAGTAAGACTGCACTTTTTCAGCGATTGATTCTATAGATTTAGTTCCTGGATTAGAAGAAAAATTAGTCAAAACCTCACGTTCTATCTGCTGTAGATCCGAAAAATTATCATTTGCTGTGCGGATAATTAATTGTTCAGAAACTTGTAAATAATCCCTCTGAATTAAATTCAAAATTGCTACTTTTACAACTTCTACGGCTCCCGAACGCAAGTAAGCAATTTCGTAGGGATCTGGTTGACTGGGAATTAACGGTAAAGATTGATTTTTTGTGGGATCTTGTACAAACCATCCACAGACGATTGCGATCAAGATAATAACACTGCCATACAACAGTAGAAAATCCGGCCCGTACATATCTGCTATAGGATTATGTAGCAAGGCATCCATAAAGTTTACTCCCGATTGGCATCAATCAACTTCTGGGCTGGCAACAAAAGCCCTATGTTTATTCACGCTGATATATTTCTACAATTCCATTCCCAACCTTTACGGAAACATTCTAAGATACTGTTGACTGTTGCCGGTTGATTACTTGTACGGGCGGGTTCACAAATATCCTCAACGATCAACGATGATTCTCAATAAACCCGCCCCTACTGACTATTAACAATCGGTAACTTAGCCCCACAACTTTTACAAAACCGCGCATCTGCATCGTGAAAAGCTAAACCACAATTTGTACAAATAGTTTCTACTTGATTAGCAGTTTTTACCAATCGCTTAATTAAATCCCCAACTTGCCAAGGTATTAAAGCAATCCCTGTCAAAATCATAAATACTGTTAGCCAACGCCCTAATTCTGAAGCTGGTGTGACATCACCAAAGCCCACAGTTGTCATTGTCACAATTGAGAAATATAAGGCATCTAAAAAAGTTGCAAAACCTTGAGGATTAACTGGATGTTCAACTTGATAAATTAATCCAGAGTAAACAAATATAATTGCAAATAAAGTAAATAATATCCTAGCAAATATTACCCCATCTTCAGTACTTATACTACCAAAGAAGAACCTTTTATCAATAAATCTAATTAACCTTAAAATTCTAAACCATCGCAGCAAGCGAATAAAGCTCAGATCTACTGCTCCCAGAAAAAAAGGTAAAATTGCTATTAAATCAATAATTGAATATAAACTCAAAAAATACTTAACCTTATTTTCCGCACTCCACAGCCGCAAGACATATTCAACAACAAAAATTATAAAAATAGCAGTATCGACAATATTTAACTGAACCCGAATATTATCAGGAATATTATAAGTTTCTGCTACAAAAATTCCTGATGATAACAACACCAATCCCGCAATAGTCAAATTAATTATTTGACCGATTGGTGTCTCTATATCTGTTAAGTAAAATTCAGTTTTTTCTCGACTAAGTAACATATTTAACAATTAGCTATTTTTCCAACTTGCGTAGCATAACATTGAAAATACGGTATTCTTAACTAGGATATTTCGCACCCCCCACACTTATATGCAACCTGAAGACTTTATGCATTTAGCAATAACAGAAGCCAAAAAAGGAGATTCCCCTTATGGTGCAGTTATTGTCAAAGATAACGAAATCGTTGCCGTAGGTCATAATACTGTAAGACGAGATAACGATCCATCGGCTCACGCAGAAATCAATGTTATTCGTAGTTTAACAGCTAAAATTAAAAAGCCTGATTTAACAGGTTATACCATCTATACCACTGGCGAACCTTGTCCGATGTGCGCTACAGCTTGCGTTTGGAGTGGTGTATCAGAAATTGTCTATGGTGCTTCAATTCAAGATTTGATTTCTGTGAATCAATCACAAATTGATATTTCTTGTGAAGAAGTTATCTCTAAGTCGTTTAGAAATATCAAAGTAACTAAAGGTATTTTAAGAAACGAATGTATGAAATTATTTAAATAAATTTCTTTTCTACTCTATCTCTCTGCGCCTCTGCATCTCCGCGTGAAATAAAAAATTAATCAGACTCATTTAAATAAGATAAATATGTATTAGCAAAAATTGCTGCTTGAGTGCGATCGCGTAAATTTAGCCGATTTAACATATTTGTAACATGGTTCTTCACCGTCCCCTCAGAAATGTAAAGTTGTTTAGCAATTTCGCGGTTACTTGCACCTTGCGCAATTAACCGTAAAACCTCTTTCTCTCTCGGAGTTAATTCTGCCAAGCTGGGTGGTGTAGGTGGTGATTGAGTTGCTTCTAAACTGGGAAACTGAGTTAACAGTTTTTTGACGATTCCTGGGCCTAATTGAGTATAACCTTTATCCACAGCACGAATAGCTTCAGCTAATTCTTCTGAAGGGGTATCTTTCAATAAATAACCCATCGCGCCATTTTGTAGCGCAGCTTTGACATATTCATCATCGTCAAAAGTAGTTAATACTAAAATCTTAATATTACTAAACCGCTTTTGAATTTCTCGCGTAGCCGCAACACCATCCATAATAGGCATTCTCATATCCATGAGTATTACATCTGGCTGTAATTGCTCAATCAAATTCAGCGCCATTTCCCCATTTTCAGCTTCTCCAACTATTTCTAAATCTGCTTCCAGTTCTAATAATGCTTTTAATCCTTGACGAATTAAATTTTGGTCATCTACCAGTAAAACTTTAATCATTTATTCAACCTAATTTGTGGGATATCAACTATAATTTTACAACCATGTCCAGGATTACTGATAATATTAAATACACCACCCACAGCTAAAGCGCGATCGCGCATACTCTGCAAGCCAAAACCAGTAGTATTTTGCCGAAAATCAAAGCCTACACCATTATCCTGCACAATTAAACGTAAATTTCTCGGACTTTCTTCAATTTCTATCCTAACTTCTGTTGCTTTCGCATATTTAGAAATATTCGTCAACGATTCTTGGAGAATGCGATAAATCGTAGTTTTCAGTTCATTAGACAGAGAAATTTCTAAATTAATGACACAAATTGGTGAAAAACCATTTGCATGTTGGAAATCTTCTAATAATCCGGGAATCGCCTGTGCTAAAGTTTTCTCTTGCAAAGGATGAGAACGCATAGTAGACACAGACTGCCGCACATCTTGTAAAGCTTTAGAACCTAATTCTTTCGCTCTGACTAAAAAACTCTGAGCTTTACTAGGATTAGATTGGGAAAGTTTTAAAGCAGTTTCTAACTGCAAATTTAAAGCAGTTAGTGAATGTCCCAAAGAATCATGAATTTCCCGCGCAATTCGATTTCGTTCTTCTAACGTTGCTTGATTTTCAATCCTCACAGCATATTGACGGAGCTTCTCATTTGCCAGCGCCAATTCTTCCCGACTTTGACGTTCAGATAAAACAGTATTCATCAATAGTAAAACGAAAATCAAACTTAACCCAAATAATAAAGATAAACTCAAAGTAAAATATTGAAAGCGTTCTAAAGCTTGCGGTGATAGCGGAAAATTGTGTAAGCGCCGTTTGAGTGTCAGCAAAAATAAAATAAACGAAATAGCCGTGACTACCAAACGTCCTGGTAAATTAAAAATTAAGCAACTGCGAGTAACTAAAATAATATAGATAAAAGGAAATAAGCGCGAAATTCTGCCACCAATAAAACCAGTAATTAAAATTAAAAATATTTCCGCAGCAGTATAGATAACTTTCATGATTTGACTACCAGTTGGTAATCTTAAACCCATTAAACCAAAAATAATCAAACAACCAGTAGAAATAACTAAACTTTCTGGTGTGGGTTCTGGAAATCTAGCAGCAAATCGCGGTGGTGGTGAGGGATTTGGCATCACAGCCGTTATGGTAGCGATCGCTAATAATATCCACTCTAAATAAAGTAAAAATTTAAAAGGGTGATTGTGAAATTGGATAGAACGTTTCATATAGGTAATTTGGCGTAAATATATATCCTTAAGGCAGATTCTACCCTCTGCCTTTCTGCATTCAGGAATTTTCTAAGCCTAGTTTAAATTACCTTGATTGACTAGTATTATTGCTCACAAATGAATAATGACTAAAGTCATGGTTGTAGTCGTGACTTTCTCCCCATGTGATTTTTGGTAATGAGTTCTTATGATGGTGACATCAAACAGCAAAACACACACGAGGTCATCCATGAAAGCCAAAAAGTTATCATTAATAGCTAGTGCGATCGCTTTAACTTTAACAGCCATTCCTTTTACCGCTCAAGCCCAACGCGGTAGTGGTTCACACTTCAAAGTCTCACAAGCCACAAACCAACAAACTCCACGTAAAGGAGGTTGGGATCAGCTAGGACTAACAGATACACAAAAAACCCAAATTCAAGCAATTAAACGCGATACCCGCAACCAAATAGAGCAAATTGTTCTTAGTAGAGTAAACTTTACCCAAGAACAAAGAGATAAATTAAATGAATTAAAAGCACAAAGAGATCAAGGTCAACAAGCTCCGCGTCAAAGAGGTGAGCGTGGTAAGAAAGGAGGGTTTGCTGGACTGAATCTAACTGAAGAGCAAAAAACCCAACTGAAGCAAGTCATGCAGTCTTCTGAAGTTAGACAAATCATGCAGTCATCGCAACAAAAAATTCAAGCATTACTCACTCCAGAACAACAGCAAAAAATGCAACAAATGCGCGAAAATGGACGCGCGCGTTGGCAACAAAGACAACAACGCAATCCTAATTAAGGTACACAACAATAGACAGGGACTAGGGACTAGGGACTAGGGACTAGGGGCTAGGGGAAAGAGATTTTCGCGTTCTTCTTTGCGTCTTTGCGCCTACCGCAAGCGGAACGCCTAGCGGCGAATGCGTGAGATTTTCAAATGAATACTCAACAACGCCAAAATCCAAAATATTTATGCAAGAAGTTTAATAAACCGCAAAATCTTGAATCTGGCATAAAAATCAGCAACCCCACTCTATTTAGGGTGGGGTTGTTTTCTTAGCAGCAAGGCTTTTATTTACCAGGGATCATGAACTACGTACAATAGGAAGAAAATTTTTCTTCCCTAGCCCCTAGCTCCTAGTCCCTAGCCCCTCACACATAGCCTACAAACTAGATAGCACTTCCCGCGCCACAGCTATAGTCTGCTCAATATCTTCGTCAGTGTGCGCCAAAGAAGTAAATCCAGCTTCAAATTGAGAAGGAGCCAGATAAATACCCTGTTCTAGCATCCCGCGATGAAAACGTCCGAATTTGGCTGTATCGGAGCTTTTCGCATCTTCGTAGTTATGCACCGGGCCAGCTGTAAAGAATAAGCCAAACATAGCGCTGATATGACCGCCACAAGCCGCATGACCGGTTTCTTGCGCGACTTGCAACAAGCCATCGGCTAGCTTTTGGGTGATTTTTTCCAAATACTCATAAGTACCTGGTTTTTGCAGCAATTCTAGGGTTTTAATTCCTGCTGTCATCGCCAAAGGATTACCAGACAGAGTTCCCGCTTGATAAACAGGGCCGGCTGGGGCAATCATAGACATAATATCGCGACGACCGCCATAAGCGCCTACTGGTAAGCCACCACCAATCACCTTACCCAAGGTGGTTAAATCGGGGGTAATGCCAAATTTCTCTTGCGCGCCACCATAAGCGATGCGGAAGCCTGTCATTACTTCGTCAAAGACTAATAAAGCCCCATTTTCTTGGGTAAGTTCTCTCAATCCTTCCAAGAAGCCAGCATCAGGAGTAATAAACCCAGCATTACCCACCACTGGCTCTAAAATCACCCCAGCAATTTGATCGGGGTTTTCGGCAAATAAAGCTTTAACAGCTTCTAAATCGTTGAAAGGTGCGGTTAAAGTATTGACAGTTGCTGATTTAGGTACGCCTGGGGAGTCGGGTAAGCCAAGGGTAGCTACACCAGATCCCGCCTTGACTAGAAACATGTCGGCGTGACCGTGATAGCAGCCTTCAAACTTGATGATTTTTTCCCGATTTGTAAACGCCCGCATCAGGCGCAGCACAGCCATACAAGCTTCTGTCCCAGAATTGACAAATCTGACCATTTCAATGCTGGGTACGGCATCAATCACCATTTCTGCGAGAACATTTTCTAAGGCAGAAGGCGCACCAAAGCTTGTGCCTTTTTCTAAGGCTTCATGAAGGGCTGCAATCACTTCTGGATGAGCATGGCCACAAATTGCCGGCCCCCAAGTACCCACGTAGTCAATGTATTGGTTGCCGTCTACATCCCAAATGTATGCGCCTTTAACGCGATCAAAAACAATTGGTTGTCCACCTACTGATTTGAATGCACGCACGGGAGAACTAACGCCTCCGGGCATAAGATTTTGAGCAGCAGCGAAGATTTCTTGTGATTTGGTTGTTTTAATCGTCGTATTTACCAAGGTTCTCTCCTAAATCAGTGGCAATAAAAAGCTCTATCTCAGGATAGGGTGAAAAACTGCTTAGAACATCTATCGTATAGAATTATAGGAACCAAAAAAATAACGTTATGTTATACAAGTCAAATCAAGACTTGCCTTTAGAAATTAGAAATCGATTGCCTGAAGCATACCAAGATATTTACCGAGCGGCGTTTAACTCGGCAATTCATTGGTATGGTGAAGCTACAAAGGCTCATCAAGTCGCTTTAAGTGCAGTTAAAATGCAGTCTGCTATGGATAAAAAAGTTCTCGTTTAAGAGAACATCAGCAGCTGCAATTACGAAAAGCGTATCAGATGCCCTATTGAGAATGGTATCGTGAATCAATGAATCATTCTCACTGAATAAATTAGCTGGTATGTCTTCTACAGAACCCAATTCACTACACCACGCCATCCCTGTGGAAAAAATTAAATATGATGCGCAAGGTTTAGTGCCAGCAATTATCCAAGATTATCTAGATGGCACCGTCTTAATGATGGCGTGGATGAATCGGGAGTCTTTACAAAAAACTTTAGAAACTGGAGAAACTTGGTTTTGGAGTCGTTCCCGTCAGGAATTCTGGCATAAGGGAGCGACTTCTGGTCATATCCAGAAGGTACACAGTATCCGTTATGACTGTGATAGTGATGCCCTCCTTATCGGTGTAGAACAGATAGGAGATGTGGCTTGTCATACGGGAGAACGCAGTTGCTTTCATCAAGTGGAAGGACAAATTGTGGCACCACCAGGAGATACATTGTCACAATTATTTCAGGTAATCTGCGATCGCCGCGATCGCCCTACAGAAAATTCCTACACTTGTCAGCTATTTGCTGGTGGCGATAACAAAATTTTGAAAAAGATAGGCGAAGAAACGGCTGAAGTAGTTATGGCTTTTAAAGATGATGATGCCGATGCGATCGCTGGAGAAGTCGCAGATTTGCTCTACCATACTCTAGTTGCTATAGCACATCACCAAGTCGATGTCAAGGATGTTTACCGGAAGTTACAAAAACGTCGGCGGTAAACATTGGTGCGATGCGGAAGGGGACAAGGGGGACAAGGTAGATAGTTATCAATGCCCCATACCCCATTCCCAATGCCCCAAGTCGGCGGGCGGGGGTTCATCCCACCTTTGAAGAAGTGGGCTATCGAGCGCCGACTTTCTGTAAAGCCTGTACCTATTTCCGAAAGGAACCTACCAACGATCAATATCCCCACAGGACTCTGAAGTTGGGAAAGCCATAAAGATTAGCGATCTTGGGGTGCAAATTCTAAAAGCTTAAATTTCGTGCAAAGAAAATGTTTTTGTAATTCTTATCATTCACAAGTATTTTCCTCACAGATTCCACAGAGTTTCCACAGCCACTTTCCCAGTTTTCCACAGATCCCCCACGAGTTAATCAACTCTTCCCATCCTCCTGGGGATTTTTTATTTCCTACCCTAGGGAATTTCAGTGACTGAGTTTTCATAAAGTTATGTAACAAAAAACTTCTTTAAACCCTTATTATTCCGTTGCGTTTTACTTTTTATACCACCGTTTTTAACATTTCGCAGCATTGACAAACCCACCCCCTCATAGCGCACAATGATTCGGCTTGCTGTTTTAGTTCGTTGCATCGCTGACATCAACTGTGTAAAATTACCTTAAATGTTGGCGGAGATTGTCAGGCAGGTGAAAGATTGCTTATGCCGCCTCTGGCTACTGACTGCAAGCAACTGGTACCTCTTGATTGACCTCAGAGGAGGAAAATCTCATGAACACAACGGTTAACATTTTTACAGAAATCCCAGAAACACTTCACGAATCGCTGAAAACCTATTTAGATACGCATCCAGACTGGGATCAAAACCGAGTATTAACGGCAGCCTTGTCACTGTTTTTACTCCAAAATGGCGAAAGCGATCGCCGTGCTGCTCGTGTTTACCTAGAAACCCTGTTTCATCACAGCTAAGTTACTGTGCATCGCATATGCACGTTCTTGGCTGAAGACAGTCATTTGTCATTTGCCCGTGTTTACAAATATGACGCAGTTTCCAGGCTTGTGCTTTGTTTGTAAATACAAATGACTAATGACTCAGCACAACTACTCATCTTAAAATGTGGGTCTGTTTGAGTTATTGAATGTTTGCTAGCTAAAATTTTGTCGCTGATATTTATATTGATGAGATGTCAGCACAAAACTATAGCATGGCTAGTATATTAAATGAAGCCAGAAGACTTTAAACAGATGTTAACAAAGGAGAATCAGGAAGGGGTTCAAGGAAAGAGAAAACTGAGAACTATGACACATCGCAGGAATGCTCTAATTGTGGTGCTATAGTCCACAAATTTCTATCCACAAGAACTCATGTTTGTGAATGTGGATTTGTACTGGATAGAGATTGGAATGCTGCCATCAATATTCTGAAATTAGCCTTGAGTACGGTATGGCATACCGGAACTTCGGTTCGGCTTCGCTCACCGAGCGTAGTCGAGGTGAACGCTTCAGGAGATTCGACCTCTACTCATGCTGGTGAGTCAGCGCGTTGCGGGGGTTCCCCCCGTTGTAGCGACTGACGAACCCGTAAGGGAGAAGTCTTGTATGAGCAAGCTGGGTCTATGATTGAAGAATTTTCGCCCTTCTAGGGCGGAGAGTGTCAAAAACCGATGAAGCAAAATCTCCCATCAAGCTTATACCAATTTGAAAAAAGAATGCGACAGATGGTAGGGGCATTGGCATTGCCATGCCCTCTAAAATATATTGATGTGCCGCAAACACTATTTAAATTGGTATTATTTCCGTGATGGTGAAAGTGCCAATACGTTAATAATCTGCTATCTCTGGGCAGACTGAGCTATTAAAAATTTTAAGTAGCACTGACCCTAAAAGTCAGAGTCTCAGCTAACCTTTATACAACAAACTAAAATTAATCCTCCGCAAGGAGGATTTTTTATGAACTGGAGTGCTTATTTATTTGTACTTTCTTAAAGAATGAGTATTATCCTGTCAGCCAATATATTCTGATTCAAATCAGATATATCCCGATCTGGTATTTATAAATTTAGGGAAGTAGTTTCAACGAATATATTCACCTAGGCAGTTAGCCAAGGCAAAAAGCTCATCAATGTTGACAATTTAGCCCTTAGTCAAAAGTCAAGAGTTAAAAACTCTGGACTATAGACTAAAAACTTAAGAATTGACTTCCAATTGTGGCGAGTGAGTTGGGCTTTCAAACTTATACCCTACACCACGTACTGTCTGAATTAATGCAGGCTGGCTCGCATCAATTTCTATTTTTTTGCGAATTTGACCGATATGTACATCAACAACCCGTTGGTCGCCAACATACTCGTAATCCCAGACCTCTTGAATCAGTTCTGCACGCCGCCATACTCGACCTGGATGGCTAGCTAAAAAATGTAACAAATCAAATTCCAACGCAGTTAAGGGTACTGGTTGGTTATTCAGTGCGACTTCCCGGCGTACTGGATCGATCATCAGCTTTTCAAATACCAGACGTTTTTGTTCAGCTGTGGTGACAACTCGCTGACGCCTTAAGATAGCGGCTACTCTGACTTCTAGTTCTCCCAATCCAAAGGGTTTGGTGAGATAGTCATCAGCGCCTTTAGCAAAGCCACGAATTTTGTCAGCTTCGTCAGCGCGGCTAGTCAGCATGAGCACAAAAACACCATTACGGCTTTGCATCTCTTGGCAGAGGTTAAACCCAATCACATCTGGTAAATTTACATCTAAAATCACCAAATCGGGGTTAAATTGCTCAAATAGAGCTAAGGCTGTTTTACCATCCTCAGCAGCTTCTACTTGATAGCTCTGCTTCATCAAAAAGCGTTGGATTAAATTCCGAACCGCAGGGTCGTCGTCAACTACAAGAATCTTGGCAGGAGCCATGACCATCACTTTGCACAAAAATTCTAAGGATTTACAGGAGTTTTGCGTAAAAACGCAGTTTCCACTTTGGGATTTAGTTAAGAATCTACAAGGCTAAGAGATGCATTTCCTGATTACCTACTTAATCATAGTCTAATCAAGATTCCGGACAACTAAACTTGTAGGCAAACTTGCCTGGATGTTGAGCAAGTTCTGCTATTTTCTGAATTTTTGTCCAGTCAGCAATGCTTTTGACCTTAGCCACAGTCATCTAGTAAACTAGAATGCTCTCCCTTCCCAGAAATGGTAATCTAAATTGTTTCAATCTTAAATCGATATGCCGATTGAGACCAGTGATTATAACCAAACTCATTCATGAAAACTTCATCAGAATCGGTTAAGTCACTCAAATTGCCACAAGAAAAGTAATTTTTTCATAAAAATAGCTATTTAGGTATTCCTAGTTCAAATTCTAGGTTAGAGCTAGAACTAGGTAACGACATGAGGGGATACACGGAGTTATGGCAATATGTTAAAGTGACTTATAGTTAAAATTCCCAAGTCGATCAAACTAACCCATGCTACTATCCTGGTAGGGCATAAAATTTTGATCGGCATCTGGGTGAAGATCAAAATAAAACCTAAAGTTGTATTTCCGTCAACAAAAGACTGCCGCTGACCGAGGCTGAAGTATAAACTCCCATGAGCGATCAAAATCCCTACGAAAAACTTGGGGTCTCAGAAGATGCTAGCTTCGATGAAATTCAAGATGCTCGCAATCGCCTGATGGAGCAACATATTGGCGATGGCAAGAGTACTGAAGTAATTGAAGCGGCTTACGACGCGATTTTAATGGATCGCTTGCGAATGCGCCAGGAAGGTAAAATTAAAGTCCCTGAGCGAATTCGATTTCCAGAAACTCGAGTGCAATCGCTTCCCAAAGAAAGCCCAACTAAGAGTGAGCAGTCGCCAGCATGGCTGCAACGCATGTTAGATAGGCCAACCCCTACTGATGTGCTGCTACCTGGAGCTTGGTATTTGGGTTTAAGTGCTGCCAGTGTATTTTACCCAGCTACAGGCGATCAAGTGTTGCAGTTAGCATTAGTGGTTGGGGTGGGAATTAGTATTTACTTTCTCAATCGCAAGGAGGGTAAATTTGGTCGAGCAGTTTTATTTACACTGCTTGGGCTAATAATTGGCTTAATTGTCGGGGGACTTGTTGCTAACTGGCTTTTGTCACAAGTAGCATTTATTAATATATCGTCAGAGCAGTTTTCTACAGTACTGACGTTTATATTGTTGTGGTTAGTTAGTAGCTTTTTACGTTAGCTTCACAGCACAGCTTACCCGATTTTATTATTGCTAAAGCTGCTTAATTCTAATGTGTAAAAATTTCGGGTTTTTTATGGCTAACGGGTAATAGATATTCTATTACCCGTTAGTTATTATTGATACCAATAATATTTAATCAGCTACTACGGAATGTAAATTGGTTGTGGTTGGGATAATTTACCTTCTAGAATCAAATTTACAGCGGTACTCAAATCGCGAACAATTAAGTCGGGTTGGTAAAATTCTAGTTGAGCGCGATCGCGGATACCAGACTCAACAGCGATCGCTTTAATACCATGTTTTTTCGCTGCTGTAATATCGGCTTCTGTATCTCCTATCATCCAGCTATCAGCCACAGCAGGTAGTTCTGCTATTGCTTTGGCCATTAATAACGGCTTATCCTCAATATCGCGGGTTTTCACATAATCGTTAGTTAAGCAGTAACAGCGATTCTCTGGGAAAAATCTCCCTAGCTGGAATTTTTGGAAAGCATAGTCTAGTTCCCAAACTCGCCGCATTGTCATTACAGCTAAATCGATACCTGCTTCCTGAATTTTTAACAGTGCTTCTACTGCACCAGGTACTAAAGTATCGTAGGCAAAGTAAGGTTCTGTATGGACTGTTTGTCGCCGTAGTTGAGCAAATTCAACCGCTTGTGCTTCATCTAATCCAGAGTTGAGCGCAATTTGTTTTTCCGGAACGCGCGATCGCTTTAATTGCCAAAATTCTACCTTAGAAAGTTCTTGTACTGCTTGATCGGAGCGTCGGGTTTTTTCTAAGCAAAATTGATAAACACGGTAGTAACGTTCGGAAACATCAACTATAGGGCCGTCGAAGTCAGTAATTAGTCTTAGCATCGGCGGAAACAAGCATGTTAAATTTTATTAAATTATCTCACATTTTGTCATTAGTCAGTAGGGGCGAGTTTATTGAGAATTATCGTTGATCAGTGAGGATTTTTGTGAACCTGCCCGTACAGTTGTCAACAGTCAACAGTCAACAGTCAACTATCAACAGACTTCAGTACTTCATATTCTCGGCCACGCGGTTGTAAGGTAAAGTGAGGAGATGATTGCAAAAATTTAGTAAAATTACTACCTAGTTTTAACTTTTTCACAATTGAATTTGGCGATTGTCCGCATATTTTCTGTAACTCTGTACCTAGTTTGGATACAGATAATTTGGTTTGAGGAGATTGGGCTTGCATATTATCAAAAATATCTAGCAGTAACTTTTCTAAATCTGCTTTGGATGTAATTTCCTGTGGTGGAATCGATGCGATCGCAGTATTTACTGTTGCTATTAAATTCTCGTTATCAGAGGATACTGTGGTTTTTGCTTCTAAAGTAGAATTGTTGTGGTTAAATTCTAGATTACATCTTTCTTGAAAAAGATTGGCGATCGTTGTTAGGTTGTTCAATCGAGAACTAATTGATTCTTGCTCAGCTTTAATTAAATCTTCAATTTTATCAACTACTCCTATTAACGAAGGAATTTCCGTTGCGAGTGGTACAGAGTAGAAAATAAACTTTCCTGTATTGCGATTTTCGATATGTAAAGTTTGCGATTGTCTGCGAACCCAATATACAGTTAAACCTTGATTTTGCAGTTCATTGCAGAGGTGGGTTAAAATTCCATCTCCCGAACAGACAAAGATTTCTTTAACTGTAGGATAAGAACGCAATAAACACGCGCCAAATGCAATCATTTTCGCATCAGCGCCGTCTTTACCATCAGGGACATGAAAAAGTTGATAACCACGCTCATATAATTCTGTATCTTGTTTACCATTGCTAGGAGTTTTCCAATTAGCAAAGGCGATTTTTACTTGCAGAGGATAATTACCAATACTGGCTAAAAATTCCTCAGCAGCAATATCTATCTTGAGATTTTCTGCATCTAAAAGTAATAAAGAAATTTCTGTTATTGATTGAGGTTGAATATGAATATTTGGGCTAATTTTTTGGATTAACTGCTTAAATGCAGCAGATTCTAGGAATTGTGGGGATAAAAAAGTTTGTATTAGTTCTTGGGCTAAACTTACAGCCAGAGATGGGGAAATGCTGTTTGTACTTGTCTCGGCTGAGAAGTCTTCACTTAAAGACAGTTCTTTGACATCATCCAAAGGTAAATTACTATGTCCGTTACTATTCCCAACCAACTGCTGCTCCGGATAATTAAGTAATACAGGTGCAAAGAATTGTTTTCGGCAATTTTTGCACAAATAATACTGCTTACCATTTCTATGACCGTTTTTGCGATATGAAGTTGATTCGCATCGGGGGCATTTCATTTTGTTATTTGGTTGGTTTTGTGCTGATAATTACCTTTGAGTCTACAATTGGGAAAGTTTTATTTATAAATTTTAATATACCGCAGGTTGCATATTGATGGAATACCTGTTACAGACTTCTAAGTAGAAAAATCTTCCCTTGCTACTGTTGAGTGTTGAGTGTTGAGTGTTGAGTGTTGAGTGTTGAGTGTTGAGTGTTGAGTGTTGAAGGTTCACAGTTAACACTCAACAGTTAACGACTTGAAATGTAAACATAATTTGGCAGCAAACCTCTTGTTTTTTGTGATTCACAAATATGTTTAGTTATGCTATCTGCCAAGGTGTTGTGGCAAATACAAGTATCAATTAATTGCATATTCCATCTTACCTTGGTTCAGAATAGCAAAGTCAGATATATTAATTCATACGTGGTAAAACGTAGTCGCGGGTGCGGTAATCTGAGGGATTAGAAAAGAGTTTACTTGTACTACCAAATTCAACTAGGTTACTAGCCTGATTTTCGTTAAGACAAAAGAAAGCTGTAAAATCTGATATGCGAGTGACTTGCCGCATGTTGTGGCTAACAACCACTATTGTGTAATGAGAGCGTAAACTTTGGATTAACTCCTCGACTTTTGTGCTGGCGATGGGATCTAGTCCAAAACAAGGCTCATCCATTAAAAGAACTTTTGGCTTAACGGCTAACGCACGAGCAATACACAGACGTTGTTGTTGACCGCCAGAAAGATCCAAAGCAGATTTATGCAGTTTATTTTTGACTTCATCCCAAAGATGAGCGTTTTTAATAGCTGATTCGATAATTTCGTCTAATTCTGCTTTTGGTCGCCATCCTACAAGTTTGACCCCATAAGCAACATTATCATAAACGCTCATAGGAAAGAGATTTGGTTTTGGCAGTACCATACTAATTTGGCGGCGTACTCGATTTAAGTTAACACGACGCTCATAAATGTTTTGACCGAAAAACTCTACTTTGCCTTGAATGCGTATTTCTTCTGTTTCTAGTTCGCTTAAACGATTAAGAGATTTGAGAAAAGTCGTTTTACCACAATTAGTAGGGCCAATAATTGCAGTTACTCTGTCTTGGTAAATATCTATTGATATATCTTCAAGTATCTTTTTAGTGTCGTAATAAAAACTAAAATTGCTGACTCTTATGGCTGGTACTAATTTACTCATGGTCACCAAGACGTGATAGCAAACTTGACTAGATAGAATAGTTACAATTCCTTTGTCTATGAAATTATTTCTACTCTTTTATTGGTCAAACTTTTATAAAGTATTTGTAAATTCACAGATATAGGATTCATAGTTGATTTGAAATCTACGTAGTTGGGCAATACCCACCATATCAGAGTTTCGGTGAGCAATACCCACCCTACTGATTACCCTATAGATAGGGAAAGTTTTTCACCAAATCAAATCAAATTCCTATAAAAGCAAAAGTTTCTCACAGAGAGGTCTATGAAAAATACTTAAATAAGTAATGCGTTAATTGCATTTGATTTTTAAATACAGTCTCAAGCTGTTAATAAACAATTATTTTATTAGCGATCGCAACTTACCCTCCATATAACCGCTGGTTAACTTTTATATTACCTGAGTACGTCAAATTTCAGGCAGTGAACAGTTAATTAATATGTTCACAACTTTTTAACTTCAGGCAATTATTGTCCTTTGAGAGTGATTCGGTGGCAATCGAAGGTCTGATAAATTAGGAGTATCCTGGTGAACAAGATGAATTTTAAGCTTAACAGCTTGACAGTATTAGGTGTAACCTCAGTAGTAGCTGCCACTTTTGGATTAACAATGTCTGCGGTTCAATCCCAAGGTGTGAGCACAATTCAAATAGATGGTTCTAGTACTGTCTTTCCGATTACGGAAGCAGTAGCGGAGGATTTCCAAAAAGCTCAAGGCGGTAGAGTCAGAGTTACCGTGGGTGTTTCGGGTACTGGCGGTGGCTTTAAAAAGTTCTGTCGTGGTGAAACGGATATATCTAATGCTTCCCGTCCTATCCTGCAAAAAGAAATCAACGATTGCAAAGCTAATGGTGTTCGTTACATAGAATTACCAGTAGCATATGATGCTTTAACTGTTGTAGTTAACCCCCAGAATAATTGGGCAAAGAATCTGACAATTGCTGAACTTAAGAAGGTATGGGAACCTGGGGCACAAGGTAAGGTAAATAACTGGAGTCAAGTCCGTTCTGGATTTCCTAATGCACCATTGAAGTTGTTTGGCCCTGGGAGTAATTCTGGTACCTTTGACTACTTTACTGAAGCTGTGGTTGGTAAAGCTAAATCTAGTCGGGGAGATTTTACCGCTAGTGAAGACGACAACGTTCTAGTACAGGGTGTTTCCCGTGATAAGAATGCGTTGGGCTATTTCGGTTATGCTTACTATGCAGAAAATAGCAAAAGACTCAAAGCTGTAGCAGTTAACGGGGTGTTACCATCAGAAACTACCGTCAAAAATGGTACTTATACGCCTCTATCTCGCCCTCTGTTTATTTATGTCAGTTCCAAGTCTATTGATAAACCACAGGTGAAGCAGTTTGTGCAATTTTATTTGCGCAATGCTGGTAAGTTAGCTAAAGAAGTCAGATATGTGTCTCTGCCAAGTTCAGCTTACACTACAGCCCAAAGCCACTTCAATAAAAAGAGATATGGTAGCGTATTTGGTGGTCAAGAAGCAGTTGGGATGAAGATTGACGAACTATTGCGTCGTGCAGCGAAAGAATAAAGTAATTGTTGAAATTTGAATTGGTATCGGGGAGGTTTTTACCTCTGTCGATTTGAATTGAACTTTATATAGCAATCTAAACTAGTCATGGGAAAGCAACGTACTTTGAATTTACGTATTTTCTCTGGGTTATTTGGGGATTGCTATACCAATTCAAATAATGTTTGCGATATCTCAATTATTCTTGAGGGCACAACATTGTTGTGTCCCTAGCTATCTGTTGCATTCTTGTTTCAAATCGGTTTTATATTTGCGAGAGCGATCGCTATCCTGTAACATGATTGGTGCTAAACCAACCCGACTTTCTCCCAAAGTATTACGCAATCTCCGAGAACGGACGATTGAGTTTGTTTTGTTTCTCGCAGCACTTTCGTCTGTGGTGACTACCATAGCGATTGTCGCCATATTAGTTTACGAATCCATACTGTTTTTTCAAAAAGTATCGCTCTGGGAATTTCTCACAGATACTCAATGGACGCCTTTATTTGATGACAAGCACTATGGTATTTGGCCTTTGGTATCTGGCACTTTAGTAACTACGGTGGTTGCTTTAATAGTCGCAATCCCACTGGGAACGATTATTGCTATTTATCTGAGTGAATTTGCACCACCGCTAGTGAGAGAAATTATCAAACCAGCTTTAGAATTATTAGCCGGGATTCCTACAGTAGTGTATGGCTATTTTGCCTTACTATTTGTTACGCCTTTATTACAGGTAATATTCCCCGAACTACCTGGATTTAATATGTTGAGTGCGGGTTTAGTCATTGGAACAATGATTATTCCCTATGTTAGTTCGTTGAGTGAAGATGCGATGCGAGCAGTACCCGCACATTTGCGCGAAGGTTCCTATGCAACTGGTGCTACCCGCTTGCAAACGGCTTTACGAGTTGTAGTACCAGCATCGATTTCGGGGATATCAGCAGCGTATATTTTGGGGATTTCCCGGGCTGTAGGTGAAACGATGATAGTCGCGATCGCAGCTGGTGGTCAACCCAACCTCACCTGGAACCCAATGGAACCAGCTGCAACTATGACTGCTTATATTGTCGCTGTCAGTTTAGGCGATTTACCACATGGCACTTTGGAATACGAAACTATCTTTGCTGTGGGGTTAACTCTGGTGCTGATGACTTTGGTATTTAATATCATTGGCCATTTTCTTGCTAAGCGCTATCGAGAGATTTATTAGGTTGTCATTGGTCATTAGTCATTGGTTAGTTAATTAAGAATTTCGTTATGGCGACCACTCAAAATATCCGGCGAATCCGCGCTGTTATCAATCGCAACAGGCTATCTGAATATATTTTTAGTATTGTGGGCTTGGTGTCAATGTTGGTGGGGATTATTACCCTATTCGCACTAATATTTGACTTATTTAGTGATGGGTTACCGCGTCTTTCTTGGGAGTTTTTTACTTCTTTTCCCAGTCGGAGGGCTGCAAATGCGGGGATTCTTTCGGCTTGGGTAGGAACACTTTTAGTCATGTTGGTGACGGCATCAGCGGCAATTCCTATTGGCATAGCGTCAGGAATTTATTTAGAAGAATATGCCCGCAAAAATTGGTTGGCTGATTTTATCGAGATAAATGTTACTAATTTGGCTGGCGTTCCTTCGATAATTTACGGTCTTTTGGCGCTGGGTTTATTTGTTTATGGCTTAAATTTAGGCTCTAGTATAGTCACTGCGGGATTAACATTAGCACTTTTAGTTTTACCTGTGGTTATTGTCACCACTCGTGAATCTTTACGGGCGATTCCTAATAGTATCCGCGAAGCTGCTTATGCTACTGGTGCTTCTAAATGGCAAATGATTTGGGATCATGTTTTACCTTATGCAACTGGTAGCATTCTTACAGGAATTATTGTGGCTTTAGCAAGGGCTATTGGCGAAACTGCACCGCTTGTGACTATTGGGGCACTAAATTTTATCGCTTTTCTGCCAGAATCACCAATTAAAAGTGAATTTCCGTTTATTTCTTTTGCTTGGTTATCATCAGCGTTTACTGTGATACCGATTCAAATGTTTGATTGGGTGTCTCGTCCGCAAGAAGCATTTCAAGCGAACGCCGCCGCTGCTGGGATTGTTTTGATAACTATGACTTTGGCTATGAATGCTGTAGCTATTTATTTCCGCTATCGTTTACGAAAGACAATCAAATGGTAGAAAAAAAATCTTCAACTGTAGAAAAACCGATTAAGGCTGCGGTTAATTATCTTAATTTTTACTATGGGGGTAAAGTCCACGCCCTCAAAGATATTAATTTGCCTATTACTGAGAAACAAGTAACAGCATTGATTGGCCCTTCGGGATGTGGTAAAACTACTTTGTTACGTTGTTTCAATCGGATGCATGACCTTTATCCGGGAAATCGTTATCGGGGAGAAATTAATTTAGCACCAGATGGAATTAATTTATTAAGTAATAAAGTTGATCCGATTGAAGTGCGGATGCGGATTAGTATGGTGTTTCAAAGACCAAATCCTTTTCCGAAGTCAATTTACGAAAATGTGGCTTATGGTTTGCGGGTGCGAGGTGAAACAAAACGCAGTGTTATTGATGAAAAAGTCGAGAAAGCTTTGCGTGGTGCTGCTTTGTGGGATGAAGTTAAAGATAGATTGCGGGATTTAGCTTCTAACCTTTCTGGTGGTCAACAACAGCGTCTTTGTATTGCTCGTGCTTTAGCAACTGACCCAGAGATTGTTTTATTTGATGAACCAACATCTGCTTTAGATCCGATCGCAACTTCTAGCATTGAAGAGTTAATTGCCCAACTCAAGCAAACAGTAACAATTTTAATTGTCACTCACAATATGCAGCAAGCAGCCCGTGTTTCTGACTATACGGCGTTTATGTATTTGGGCGAGTTGGTAGAATTTGACAGAACAGAGGCAATTTTTAATTATCCTGCCAATAAAAAAACCGCAGATTATGTCAGTGGGTTATTTGGTTAAGGGAAAAATAGCGATCGCAACTCCGCTTAAATAAACTCCGGTTCAATGTAGCCTAAATTACTAGCAACTTTTACACATAAATAAACCCAGCAGGTATCTGATAAGCAGACTTCCTGCCAGGGTTGTGTTTTATATTCTGGCCATGTTTGATCTGGTTAACGCTTATTTGTAATAAATAATGCTTTATCCTTATTTAGGTTAACCAAATTGTGCAGTATTGGTAGTTAAGAAAAGTAAAGAAATTGGTTAAGTTGTTGTTAAAAAATATTTACGCGGCAAAAGAATTTCTCTAGAGGTTTATGTAATTAATTTTCTGGAATTGGGAGTCAGCACAAAGGCTGTGGCAAAATTTACCAACTAAAGCCTTAATGTCATTTCTCATCGCTTTTGATCATCCTCCTTACCTCCCTCATCTTCCGACTGCGATCGCCTGCGGTGTGAAACGGCGAAGAATAGCTAATAATATAAGAGAACGCTTCACAGTTCTTAACTATTCAGCTTTACTAAAACAATGGCGAGAGATTTGCGGGGATTTATCAAACTTCTGGAAGAAAGAGGGCAATTAAAGCGAATTTCTGCTTTAGTGGACTCAGATTTAGAGATTGCGGAGATTTCTAACCGGATGCTGCAACAAGGCGGGCCGGGCTTACTGTTTGAAAATGTCAAAGGCGCATCCTTCCCGGTGGCGGTGAATTTGATGGGAACTGTGGAAAGGATCTGCTGGGCGATGAATATGCAGCAGCCACAAGAGTTAGAAACTCTGGGTAAAAAGTTGAGTATGCTGCAACAACCCAAACCACCGAAGAAGATTTCCCAAGCCATCGATTTTGGTAAGGTGCTGTTTGATGTCCTGAAAGCTAAACCAGGACGCGACTTTTTCCCCGCCTGTCAGCAGGTGGTAGTTCAAGGAGACGATTTAGATTTAACTAAGTTGCCTTTGATACGTCCTTATCCAGGTGATGCTGGCAAGATTATTACCTTAGGGCTAGTAATTACAAAGGATTGTGAGACTGGTACGCCCAATGTGGGTGTGTATCGCTTGCAACTACAATCAAAAAATACCATGACCGTACATTGGTTATCGGTGCGGGGTGGGGCGAGACATTTACGCAAAGCCGCAGAACGCGGTAAAAAATTAGAAATTGCGATCGCTCTTGGTGTAGATCCTTTAATTATTATGGCAGCCGCTACGCCCATACCCGTAGATTTATCAGAATGGCTATTTGCTGGGCTTTATGGCGGTTCTGGGGTGCAGTTGGCTAAGTGTAAGACTGTAGATTTAGAAGTTCCCGCAGACTCAGAATTTGTTTTAGAAGGAACAATTACACCAGGGGAAATGTTACCGGATGGCCCCTTTGGCGACCACATGGGATATTACGGCGGTGTGGAAGATTCGCCATTAATTCGCTTTGGGTGCATGACACACCGCAAAGATCCGATTTACTTAACAACATTTAGCGGTCGTCCACCCAAAGAAGAAGCGATGATGGCGATCGCACTTAATCGGATTTATACACCAATTTTACGGCAACAAGTCTCCGAAATTGTCGATTTCTTTCTACCAATGGAAGCTTTGAGTTACAAAGCCGCGATTATTTCCATTGATAAAGCATATCCCGGACAGGCACGACGAGCAGCTTTGGCGTTTTGGAGTGCTTTACCCCAATTTACTTACACCAAGTTTGTGATTGTGGTCGATAAAGATATCAATATTCGCGATCCCCGCCAAGTTGTCTGGGCGATTAGTTCTAAAGTTGACCCCACCAGGGATGTATTTATCTTACCAAATACACCCTTTGATACCTTAGATTTTGCCAGCGAGAAAATTGGTTTAGGTGGACGCATGGGAATTGATGCTACTACCAAAATTCCCCCAGAAACTGACCACGAATGGGGCGCGCCACTAGAATCAGATTCCGATGTAGCGGCGATGGTTGATAGACGCTGGGCTGAATATGGGTTAGCAGATTTGCAATTAGGTGAAGTTGACCCAAATTTGTTTGGCTACGATATGAAGTGATACCAATTCAAAATAATTCGTAATTACGAATTATTAATTACGAATAGACTTCCAAATCAAAAAACATCCAACTATTAATTTACCAAGTAGGGGCGAGGTCACCCCACCCCTACAATTTGGGATAATTTATTTTTTGGAGTTTACTAATCGCTAAACATTTGCACTGCATAAATCCGCCCATCTAGTCCAGTTACAATTCCATAACCAAATTTGCTGTATTCAACAGTGAGGAGGTTTTCCCGATGTCCATTACTATACATCCAACCCCGTTGAAACTTTTCTGCTTCCCCGTAAGTTAAACCAAAACCTTGGGTTTTTCCTTTGACAATGTTTTCGCCAACGCCAACCCGGCGACTACCACCAACTGCAAGATAGCGATCACGCGGACGCATACCTTCAGGAGAGGTATGATTAAAATAATTGCGCTTGAGCATATCCTCTGCATGAAGTTGCGCTGCTAAAGAAAGTAGAGGATCTTCGCGTAAAGCTGACAAACTATTTAAATTGCGATCGCGATTTACTAAATCTAAAGCAAAAGTTCTGATTTCTGGTAGAGAACGCAATTGTTCTGCATTCCAGATTGTAGCTTTTGGTTTACCTATTTTCCAGTCTGCACCGCCTTCGCCATTATCAAGACCACCAGAAAGAACTTTTTTCAAAGAAAATTCGCTGACAAAATAGTGAATATCGAGAGGGTGTCCTCGTAAAGCCTGGTTCACAAAATGAAAAGTAGGGCTAGAAACTAAAAGCGCCGTAAATAAGAGAACGTATCTCCACCAAATATTAACTTTGTTCTCTGTCTTCATTTTATTTATCCAAGCTTTGGGGATGCACAGACAATTTAGTAGATGCTACAGTTGTGTGCGGTTCAACTTCGCAAACCCTGAGCGATATTAATACCAATTATTGACTATTTGACAAAAGTCTTAAACTCTAGAACTTATGAGATTTAAGAATTTCCTAATTATGAATTGGTATAAATTGCATTTTGCCAGAAAAGGTGTCTTCATGAATGCTGGCAATGAAAATTTTGCAATAAATTCACATCTTTCCAATTTTTACGCAACTGAGTTAAGGTATATGGCGTAAATTACATTACACAAAATACTGACGCCGTATATGCAGTTGAAGAAAATCCTGGTTGCATCTTCCCTCGTAATTACCAGCTTGGCTGTCCCTAACGCCGTTAGCGCCCAAAATCGCGGAACTCCCGGACAGTTTGACTTTTACGTACTCACTTTATCTTGGTCGCCTGATTATTGTGCTAAAAATGGCGAGCGCGATCCACAGCAATGCAAAGCCGGTAAGAAACTCGGTTTTGTTTTACATGGACTTTGGCCTCAGTATCAAAAAGGTTATCCAGCTAATTGTACTCAGGAAAAATTACCGCTAACAGTAAAACAGCAGTTTCCGGGTTTATTTCCTAGCGATAAGCTTTACAGCCATGAATGGAAAAAACATGGGACTTGTTCTGGTAAAACGCCTACAGAATATTTAGTATTATCTAAACAATTGAAAGATTCTGTTGCTATTCCCCCAGCTTATAACCGTCCTGTTAAACCTTTCCGTACTACAACTCAAGGACTAAAAAATGCATTTATCAACGCTAATCCAGAATTAAATACTAATAGTATTGCTCCCTATTGTTCTGGTTCGGGAAGATTTTTGCAAGAAGTTTTTTTTTGCTATTCTAAAGATGGTAAACCAGGTATTTGTAGCCAAGAAATTCTCAACAGATCTAAAAAAAGCTGTGGACAACCAGACTTTTTAGTCAGAAATGTTAGATAGTCAGTAGTCAGTAGGGGCGGGTTTATGGGAGATCGTTATGGATATTTGAGAATATCTGTGAACCCGCCCGTACAGTAGTCAGTTGTTAGTTGTTAGTTTTCAATAAAATCTACACTCTGAACAATTGACTCCTAACTAATGATATGCTGCTTGTGAATCTTCACAATTAGCATTAGCTATGAACCCTGAATTAGTTTATCGCAGCATTCTTACTCCGTTAACCTTTATTCAACGCAATGCTAAAGTATATAGTCATAAAGTCGCGATTATATATCAACAAAAACGCTTCACTTACGGCGAATATGCAGCCAGGATAAATTGTTTAGCCTCAGCGTTGCGTCATACTGGATTAGAAAAAGGCGATCGCGTCGCCTTTTTTTGTTTCAATACTCCCCCCATGCTAGAAGCCCATTTTGCCGTACCTTTGGCGGGTGGTGTTTTAGTATCTATTAATACTCGATTAGCTCCTCAAGAAGTTGCTTATATCTTGAATGATTGCGGGGCTAAATTTTTGTTTGTGGATACGGAATTAGCCAATGTCATTCGACCGATTCAAGATAGTTTAGAGACGGTAAAACATATCATTAATATCAGCGATGTAGCCGAATTCACACCTTTGGATGGTGAAGATTACGAAGCCTTTCTACAAACTGGTAAT
Organism: Tolypothrix sp. FACHB-123; assembly: GCF_014697075.1. Lineage (GTDB taxonomy): Bacteria > Cyanobacteriota > Cyanobacteriia > Cyanobacteriales > Nostocaceae > Aulosira. The sequence continues at coordinate 58,685 of NZ_JACJRE010000012.1, forward strand.
CCTGCTGCTGTACCTTGGGTAATTACTGATGAAATGGAAACAATTTCCATTAATTATACTAGTGGTACTTCCGGTAAACCCAAAGGTGTCATGTATTCTCATCGAGGCGCATATATTAATTCTTTAGGTGAAATTATTGAAACTACATTAACACCTGAATCAGTTTATCTCTGGACTTTGCCGATGTTTCACTGCAATGGCTGGTGTTTTACTTGGGCGGTAACTGCTATTGCTGGTACTCATGTTTGTTTGCGAAAATTTAACCCTAGCCATGTCTGGGAATTAATTCAACAAGAAGGTATAACACATTTAAATGCTGCGCCTGTAATTTTAATTTCATTATTAAATAATCGTGATTGTCCGCCATTATTACAAACACCTCTCACTATCACCACAGCCGGCGCACCACCTTCGCCTACATTAATTGCTAAAATTAGCGCAATTGGTGCAAAAATTATCCATGTTTACGGTTTAACTGAAGTTTATGGCCCTTATACTGTCGGTGAATATCAAGCAGATTGGCAAGAATTAGATATTGCGGAAAAAGCCAAACTTTTAGCGCGTCAAGGCGTACCTTATATTGGTGCAGATGGCTTGCGAGTAGTCGATGCAAATATGCATGATGTCCCCAGTGATGGACAAACAATGGGGGAGGTGGTGATGCAAGGAAATATGGTGATGACAGGTTATTATAACGATGCAGAAGCCACAGAAAGGGCGTTTAGAGGCGGATGGTTTCATAGCGGGGATTTAGCGGTGATGCATCCTGACGGTTATATTGAAATCCGCGATCGCATGAAAGATATCATCATTACTAGTGGTGAAAATGTCTCTAGTATTGAAGTTGAACAATGCCTTTACCGTCATGAAGCTGTGTTAGAGTGTGCAGTGATTGCCATACCCCATCCCAAACGCGGCGAAGTCCCCAAAGCTTTTGTCACCCTCAAAGAAGCAGCGCAAGTTACAGAACAAGAATTAATCCAATTTTGTCGCCAGCACATAGCAGCATTTAAATGTCCGACTAAGATTGAATTTACAAATTTACCCAAAACCAGCACGGGTAAAATTCAAAAATATTTATTACGTGAAAAAGAATGGGTAGGTTTTGAAAAGAAAGTTTTCGGCGGTTAATTGCAACCCGTAGGGGCGGGGAAACGCCCGCCCTTATCTTGGTGACTTCAGGTGGGGCGTTAGCCTTTAAAAAGGATGTCGTACAGTGACAGCAGAATTTCCACCACAATCAGAATTACCACATACCACTCTACTCGTTCGCTACTGCTATGTTGCATGAACTCCAGAACTGTTTGTGCAGTTTGGGAAATTAGCTCTAGTTTGCGTTCTAAAGCATGGTGACGCTCACGAATTTCGTATTCATCTTCCAAGCGTAAATATAAGTTTTCTAGTTGTGGAGATTCCCACAGCAACTCTGGCTTATCAATTATCTCTACCCGACCAACAATTTTATGTTGAACTAACAACGTAGTACCGAGTTGACGCAGTAATTCCCGACTTTGGCGTTTACTCCTATGTTCACTCTGAAGACTTGCTGCAAAAGGTTCAATTTGATCGAATACAGTAGCTAGGCTAGTTTCATAATGAGAGAGTACAACACTTTTAGCGAGAATATCAGCCACGATTTGCAAGCGTTCTACACTAAAATCATGTAGCAAAATTTTTCCTTCTTTAACTCTCTCACTTTCAGCCAGTTTGAGCTGAATTTCCACCTCTTCTGTTTCTGGGTTAGCAAAAGCGTCAATAACTTGAGAGGCTAGTTTAGCCAAAAAGTCTATCTTTTCTACAGGCTCAAGGTTAAACAGGACAACTGCACCATAGCTCAACAGTACCGCACAGCCATGTTCACCTACTGAAACCATTACCGGCATAGTCGCTAAGCAAACGTAATTCTCCAATGTTTGTAGGTTAATTTTCTTACCAAGGAATAGGGCTTGCGCTCTTAAGCTACCTCTTTCGTTAAAAAGGAGTTTTTGCATTGTTGCGCTAATACTCTGCCTGTTCATTGTTTATTTGTGGTGGTAGCGATCGCAATTGCTTCGACATTGTCGGATATCAACACAATCTCAGCTTACCAATAAACCTGTACACCGCTACCAATCAATAAGTCGCAGTTAATTTGTTGCTCGTTGAACACTTTACCAATAATTAATCTGAGAAATTCCTCTGGTTTGAGAACCTGTGTCAAGCTGTAGGGGTAACAGTGAAATATTCCGATTGCCTTAATTCTCTACTACTTAGTGCAAATATGCCTTCCATTACTTACAATCGCACAGACAGCCAGCAGCCCCAAAGTGTCACCCTCAAAGGTTATATTATCCGCCCAGGGCTACATATTCTCAGCCACGAGCAGATAAGATCAGTCCGCGCACAAATACAGGATAATTCTCAACTGGAAAATTTAGTAAGTCAAGGTGTGATTAAGTTGAATGGCTAATCATCTGCTGAGAGCAAGTTAATACGATAAAGGTGGACGAATCGCCCACCTTATTATTTAAAACCCTGAACAATGACAACTGACAACTGACTAACAATCAAGCTATCGTCACATCTGGCGATAAATAAACATCCTGAATTGCATGGAAAAGTTTCACCCCTTCTTCAAAGGGACGCTGAAACGCCTTGCGTCCAGAAATTAATCCTGTACCGCCAGCACGTTTGTTAATTACGGCTGTGCGCACTGCTTCTGCAAAATCATTTTTACCAGAAGCGCCACCAGAATTAATCAATCCGGCGCGTCCACAATAGCAATTGAGTAGTTGATAACGAGTTAAATCAATTGGATGATCTGTTGTTAAATCGGTGTAAATTCGTTCGTTAGTTTTACCGTAAGATTCGCCAGTGGCTTTGGCTATTGCACCGTAACCATTATTATTTTCTGGTAACTTCTGTTTAATAATGTCGGCTTCGATGGTGACGCCTAAATGATTAGCTTGCGCGGTGAGGTCAGCTGCAACATGATAGTCTTTATCTTGTTTAAAAGCACTATTTCGTAGATAGCACCAAAGAATAGTTACCATACCTAATTCATGGGCATATTTAAAAGCTTGGCTAATTTCTTGAATTTGCCTGGTAGACTGTTCGGAACCAAAATAAATTGTCGCGCCTACGGCTGCTGCACCCAAATTCCAAGCTTGTTCGACATCAGCAAATAATACTTGGTCAAATTGATTAGGAAAAGTTAACAATTCGTTGTGATTTAATTTGACGATGAAGGGGATTTTGTGGGCATATTTGCGGGAAATACTGCCCAATACCCCCAAAGTTGTCGCTACTGCATTACAACCACCAGCTATTGCTAACCGCACTATATTTTCTGGATCAAAATAAATCGGATTTGGGGCAAATGATGCGCCGGCTGAATGCTCAATTCCTTGGTCTACAGGGAGAATGGAGAGATAGCCAGTATAGGCTAGACGACCAGTAGCATGAATTTGTTGGAGATTGCGCAACACTTGCGGATTGCGATCGCTATTTAACCAAACTCTATCGATAAAATCCCGCCCAGGTAAATGTAGTAAATCTTGAGTCACCTTGGCTTTGTATGTCAGCAGGTCTTGTGCTTCTGCACCTAAATAAGACTCAATGGAACCACCTGCTAAGAGCGTTGCAGTCATAGTTTTTTCCTCAAGAACTGAGTAAATGACCTGGCTTTGAAGATAACACTCTTACTATTTATAGCTTATTATCCTCTGGTTAAATTCAAGAGAGTTTTATTTCTGCTAGTTTCTGTATCTTCAGAGCGATCGCAATTATTTATGATATAAATAAATTGGTTTTTGACAATATATCTAAAGATATATATCAATTGCAATAATTATTAATAAAAAATCTAGCTATCATTCACGTAATTAGTCAGTCATCATTTGTCATTAATTATTAGTCAATAGTCAATAGTCATCTGGCATAAAGTATTTATTTATCCCAATGCCCAATGCCCAATGCCCCATACCCAATCTATGAGTGACAACCAGCTACCAGAAAAGATGCATGATAATAGCGATCGCAGTTTGCAACAACTAGCTTGGGCTATAGAGGCTTCTGTGGGGCAGTTTAAGCTAATTTTGGCACGGTGCAACTATAGTAACTTGCGCGATCGCCTGATCAACCAATTAAGAGCTATCTGTCGCACAGAAATCAGCATTCTGGTTATCCGAGAAAGCAACAGAACCCTTTACAGCGCCATTAGCGAAGAATTTAGCGCCCAATTACCAGCTTGCTTAATGGTTGTCGGTTTAGACTCAGTAAAGGATTTACCCCAGATGCTAACTTCCGCCAATCAGGTGCGAGAAGAATTTCGCAAGCATTTTCCTTTTCCTTTGGTGCTGTGGATTAACGATGAAGTTCACAAGCAACTGATGCAAATTGCACCTGATTTAGAAAGCTGGGCGATTACGAGAAACTTTACTATCTCTAAACAGGATTTGGTGAATTTTGTCCAAATAACTGCGAATAAATGGTTTAATGATCGCCTGAAACTGAGTTTACCCTCATATCTCAAATTAGAAGCCGAACTCACAGCCGCCCAAAAAGATTTATTTGCAGATGAGCAATTTAATAGTTTAGAGATTCAAGCTGGTATCGCCTCATTATTGGGCTGGATAAAACAGGTAAATCAACAAATAGATTCAGCGATAGAATATTATCAAAAATCTCTAATACTTTGGCAACGAGCGAATAATTTAGAGCGACAAATCAAGATTCTTGGTAATTTAGCTTTGTGCTATTACCTCAAAGCTGCTAAATGTCTCGACATTAATCATGCCGATTGGCGAAATGTTAGTCATTATTTAGAACAATATATAGACTTACTTACTCAGACGCAAAATCAAAATATCATTGCCGAATCCATAGAACAATTGGGGAATATTCTCCGCGATGTGGGCATTTGGCAACAGTTCCAAAGCTTGGCAGAGCAACTAAAAACCTTTGCCCAGCAAGCTTTAACTATCCATGAGGCGAATAATCAACCACGAGAATTAGCTAAAGATTATGCGTTATTATCTGAAGTTGCTCTTGTGCAAAAATCTTGGCAAGAAGCGAATGATTTTATTCAGCAAGCATTGATAATTTGGTCAACGATTCCCAATATGGAATCTGGCTTATTATCTGAGCAACCAGAAAATTTAGTCAATGGTAATGATTTTAGTCTTTATCAATTTATTTTGGCGCTTTCTCAATACCATTTGGGGCAAATTCCAGACGCAATTAGTAGTTTAGAACTTGCTAAGAAACAACTTAATCCTTTAAAAGACCTCAAGCTTTATCTCCAGATACTCAATTATTTGCAGCAACTCTATTTTGAACAGCAAGAATACTTAAAAGCTTACGAAGTTAAACAGCAACAGCGTTCCGTTGAACAACAATTTGGCTTGCGGGCGTTTATTGGTGCGGGGCGTTTAGGTTCAACTAAGCAAGTAGTTGGGGAAACTGTCCAAACTTCTACTTTACAAGAAAATATTGCCCCAGAAATCGCCGCATCTGGGCGTCAACTTGACGTAGAACGCTTATTAGAACGTATTGGTCGCCCTGATTATAAATTAATTGTTATTTATGGGCAATCGGGTGTGGGTAAAAGTTCCTTAATTAATGCGGGATTAGTCCCAGCTTTGAAACAGAAAGCCATCGGTATTCAAGATAACTTACCTGTTGTCATGCGTTTTTACACCAATTGGGAAGAGGAGTTAGGGCGAGTATTGCGGGGGGATGAAGATGGAGGAATTAAAAGACAAGGAGACTCAGGGATATTGAATCAGGGAGAGTTGGAAGTTGAAAGTTCAGCTTTGACAACTCAAGTTTCGGCTTTAATACATAAAATTACGAGTTCCGAAGGTGAAACTTCGAGTTCCGGAGGTGACATTTCAAGTTCTGAAGGTGAAACTTCGAGTTCCGAAGGCGACATTTCAAGTTCCGAAGGTGAAACTTCGAGTTCTGAAGGCGACATTTCGAGTTCAGAACATGAAACTTCGAGTTCCGAAGGCGACACTTTGAGTTCAGAAGGTGAAACTTCGAGCTTTTTACTCGACAATTCCCACTCACAACCCTATCTTTCCTCTCTGTACTCCAACCTTCTGGCTCAATTGCGCGACAATGAAGCTAAAAACATCCGCACTATCTTAATTTTTGACCAGTTTGAAGAATTTTTCTTCACCTACCCGGAACCAGCTCAGAGACGAGAATTTTTTGAGTTCTTGGGTGAATGTTTTAACGTTCTCTCTGTGAAAGTGATTCTATCCTTGCGGATAGATTACTTACATTATTTACTAGAGTGCAACGATCTGCCGAATATGCAGATCATTAGTAATGATATTCTCAGCAAAAATGTCTTATATAAGTTGGGGAATTTCTCCCCCATCGATGCAAAATCAATTATTCAGCGCTTAACTGAGAATAGTAGCTTTCGCTTAGAACCTAAATTAGTTGACCAATTAGTTAAAGATTTAGCTAGGGAAATCGGGGAGGTGCGCCCTATAGAATTACAAGTAGTCGGCGCACAACTGCAAACCGAGAATATTACAACTTTGACAGAATATCGCCGTCGGGGTACTAAAGAACAACTGGTGAAGCATTATTTAGATGAAGTTGTTCATGACTGCGGTGCAGAAAATCAGCAATTGGCAGATTTATTACTCTATTTACTCACCGATGAAAAAGGTACTCGCCCACTGAGAACTTTAGTTGAATTAGAACGGGACTTACAAGCTTTAGTTAAGGAAAATGGGGAGATTCGCAAGCAAAAAAATCGCCGATTTAAGCTGAAGAGAAGGAAAAAAATTGCCAAAGAAACAACTCTGTTAGCACCTGAATTACCTCTATCGCAAAAATTAGAGTTAGTTTTGGCGATTTTTGTCAAATCTGGCTTAGTAGTTTTATTAAAAGAAAACCCAGGCGATCGCTATCAGCTGGTACATGATTATTTAGCCGCCTTTATCCGCCAACAACAGGAACCGAAGCTTAAAGAATTAATGGCGGAACTGGATAAAGAAAGAACCCAACGCAAACTAGGAGAAGAAAAGCTCAATCGCTTACTCAAACGCGCTTTATTAGGTTCGATAGTTACAGGATTAGTCTTTGCTGGTTTAGCTGCGGGAATCTGGCGTTGGGCGATAGAAGCCGAAGAACAAAGAAGACAAGCAGAAATTAACGAAATTAGCTCCTTAACTAACTCTTCTAGCGCTTTTTCCGCCTCTGGACAAACCAGGGATGCAATTCTCGAAGCTTTGAAAGCAGTCAAAAGATTGCACCAATTAAACCAACCACCAGCCACTACCCAAATGCGCGTTGTCGGGAAATTGCGGGAAGCCGTATATTTACAACCTCAGAATAAATTCCAAGAACTACAAACCCTCAGTGCTCATCATCAGGAAGTGAGAAGCGTGACTTTTAGCAGTGATGGTAAACTCTTGGCTTCTGGAAGCGATGATAACACCATCAAAATTTGGGATGTCACCACCGCTAAACTGCTGCAAAGCATCAATGAAAGTAATGAGGTAAATACTGTCAGCTTTAGCGGTGATGGTAAATTCTTGGCTTCTGGAAGCGATGATAACACCATCAAAATTTGGGATGTTAGCAGCGGTAAACTACTACAAATTTTCAACGGTCACAGCAAATTAGTAAACAGCGTCAGCTTTAGCGGTGATGGTAAATTCTTGGCTTCTGGAAGTGATGACAACACCATCAAAATTTGGGATGTCACTACTGGTAAACTGCTGCGAACCCTTCCTTCGGAACCCTACGCGAACAACGGACATAACAATTGGGTGACAACTGTCGCCTTTAGCAGTGATGGTAAACTTTTGGCTTCTGGGGGTAATGACTACAGCATTAAAATTTGGGATGTCACCAGCGGTAAAGCTTTGCAAACTTTCAGCGGTCATGGCGATTACGTTAGCAGCGTCGCTTTTAGCAGTGATGGTCAAAAGTTAGCTTCGGGAAGTAGCGATCGCACCATTAAACTGTGGAATCTCACCACCGCCAAAGTTATCCAAACCTTTAGCGGTCATAGCAATGAAGTAAATGCGATCGCTTTTAGCCCTGACGGTAAACAAATAGTCTCTGGGAGTCAAGACAAAACTGTGAAAATCTGGGATGTCACCAGCGGTAAAGTGTTGCAAACCCTCGGTGGTCATCGCGATTCTGTCAACAGCGTCGCCTTTAGTAGCGATGGGAAAAAATTAGTTTCGGGAAGCGATGATAGTAACATCAAACTTTGGGATGTCACCATTGGTAAAGTCATGCACACCCTTCCCAGTGCAGCTGACGCTAAAAACGGTCATCGAATTTGGGTAAATGCGATCGCTTTTAGCCGTGATGGTAAACAGATAGTCTCTGGAAGTTGGGACAAAACCGTGAAAATCTGGGATGTCACCACTAGTAAAGTCTTGCAAACCCTGATAGGTCATCGCGAGTCAGTCAATAGCGTCACCTTTAGCAGTGATAGTAAACTATTAGCCTCAGGGAGTGACGATCACACCGTCAAAATCTGGGATGCAACTACGGGAAAAGTACTACACACCCTAGTAACCCCAGCCGATAGCAACAAAAATCAAAAAAATCAAATTAACAGCGTCGCCTTTAGCCCCGACGGTAAACTATTAGCTTCCGGGAGTAGCAACCACACCATCAAAATTTGGGATGTTTCCAGCGGAAAACTGCTGCGTACCTTCCGGGGTTTATTTCTCTATTTAAGAAGCGGTCATAGTGATGCAGTCAATAGCGTTACTTTCAGCCCCGATGGTAAACAATTAGCCTCAGGAAGCAGCGACAACACAATCAAACTCTGGGATATCCCCACCGGAAAACTGCTGAAAACCCTAGCTTTACCAACCAACTCCAACAGCGATTATAGCGATTCCATTAATAGCATTACTTTTAGCCCAGATGGTAAACAATTAGCCTCAGCAAGCAGCGACAACACAATCAAACTCTGGGATATCGCCACCGCCAAAGTTTTACAAACCCTGATGGGTCATAGTAATTGGGTCAGAAGCGTCGCCTTTAGTGCTGATGGTAAACAGTTAGTATCTGGAAGCGATGACAGCACCATCAAAATTTGGGATTTAGCCACAGGTCAACTTCTCAAAACCCTAACTAGCGGTTACAGCGATTCACTCAATAGCGTCAGCTTCAGCCCAGATGGTAAACACATCGCTTCTGCTAGTAGCGACAACAAAATCATCATCTGGAATTTCAACTTAGATCAGTTAGTCAAAGACGGCTGTAATTTAATCAATAATTATTTAATTCTCCATCCCGAAACCTTAGCAGAACTAGAATTATGTCAAACTCAACCCTTGCGAGTCCAAGCAGCCAAAGTATTAGTTACCCAAGGTGAGAAGTTAGCACCAATGGGTGATATCAATGGTGCTGTCGCGAAATTCCGCCAAGCCCAGCAGTGGGATAGCAATTTAAGATTTGACCCCAAAGCCAAAGCCAACGACTTAGCGAATCAAGGAAAATAATATACCAATCCTCAATAATTTGTGAAATATTACAAACACAGTTTTCAACAGTCAACCGTCAACAGTCAGTAGGGGTGGGTTTATTGAGAATTATCGTTGATCATTGAGGATATTTGTGAACCCGCCCGTACAACAGTCAACAGTCAACCATCAACATTTTAATAATAAGCTCCCACAAGGCTGTAAGTTAAACTAGTTAATACTATCAAAGTAATAATTACGTAAACAAACTCTCGCCGCCAGATAAAAGTTAATAAAGAAATTACTACACGCAAAACAGGAATAGCTATTAATAACAGCAACCCTAGCTGGATAATACCGCGCCGACTACCTAATAAAACTGCATTGATTACACCTAATGGTGAACGAAACTCTGAAGGCTCTCCTTGAAAAAATTTATAATTAGCAGGCTCAGAACCATGACGAATTAAGTAAAGAATTCCCCCTAACAATACAACAGAACTGGCAAACAAAACTCCATATTTTAGCAGATTGCTCAATATAGTTTCTAGCGATCGCTCACCAAATGTTTTTGTAGAATTCTTTTTTTCCTCTTCACTAACATGAGGCAACTTAAGCACTATATTGGCTTGAGGCTTTTGCAATTCTTCAATATCAGAATTTAAAGTCTTCTGCTGTAAAGCTATGGCTAACACTTCAGTATCAGGCTGTGTAGATGAGAGTGACTGAAACTTGCCATCAAATTTATACATTTTACAGTCCTCCTATGACATTGTTGTAGACCATCTTCAAAGCCATGACTACCAGCACTAGACTAAATATTATGCGTAAAGTTTGGGTTTTAGTACCCAAAAGCACTCTAGCACCCAAAAAAGCACCAGGTAATACTCCTAACATGACCGGCATTGATAATCCTGGATCGATGTAACCTCTAGTGAGGTAAACTCCAGCTGAAGCTGCGGCTGTGACACCAATCATAAAGTTGCTAGTGGTAGTAGAAACTTTAAAAGGTAAACGCATGGCTTGATCCATAGCTAATACCTTGAATCCCCCTGAACCAATACCCAGTAACCCAGAAAGCACCCCAGCAACTACCATGACACTAAACCCTGTGGGAATAGAGTGAACTTGGTAAGAAATTAATCCTTCAGTGGTGGGATAAGTACTATTAAGTTGCAGATAATTAGCTAGAGGATCGCCTGGTTCATTTTCAATATGTTCAAGTCTTGGTCGTTGCGAAAGGTATGCTGAATAAATCAGGACAATCGCTAGTACAATAGTCAACGCCTTAACAGAAACAAAGGTAGCAATTAACGCCCCAACTATAGCGCCTATCGTTGTCGCGACTTCTAAAAACATGCCTAAGCGTAAATTTGCGTAGCCTTTTTTAATATAAGTAGACGCCGCACCCAAGGAAGTTGCAATTACAGATACTAATGAAGCCCCAACAGCATAGCGAATATCAACACCGAAGACTGAAGTTAGTAAGGGAACTATCACCACACCACCACCCAAGCCAGTTAATGCGCCGAGGAAACCTGCGATAAATGAACCCATCCAAACTAAGATAGAAAACTCTAGGATATTCAAATTTCATACCTCTCGCTGCGATATATATCAATGTACGATGAGATTTTTTGTATAGTGGTAAATTTACGTTTCAGGTGAACTAAATCTGTAAACTCTCGTAATCTCATACATAAATCAGTTGGTGTGAATATTTTTCATAAATACAAGGGATTTAACAGAGAAAAAGAAGATTTGAGTAAACTTTACTTTTCGTAATATAGTTAATCTCAAAATCATGGTTTTGCAGGCATCTAAAATCCTGAAAAGCACAGATATTTTTTAAGTTCGCATTAGGCGTATATAGATGATAATTTAACTATGGATTTCTGGCAGATTAATGAAAGGTAAATATATTGTGGAGATAACATTTTATTTTTCTGATACCTCCAGCGCCAACCGCTGAATTTTGAGCGATCGCTTTACAACTAAGGTAAGAATATTTTACTACCCAGTATATTTACGAGAGTTAAAGACCCACTTTCCAACAAAATAAAAGTCCCTAATCCCATAAGTACAAAAGGCATAATATTATGACCATAGTGAGCGAGCAGATCTGCGATCGCTCTATTGTGATTCAGTCTTTTGCTAAAGTCTGTTTTTCTTTTGGTAATAAGTTAGTTTCACTCACAGTTGACTGGGTAATTGTGGGTTCAGGCGGACTCCAATAGGGTTTGATAATCAGACTGACGCCAATCGCCCAGGCGATCGCAACCATCCAACCTGCCAAAATATCACTAGGGAAGTGAACCCCTAAATATAGCCTCGTCCAAGCAATAGCCACGACATAGAAACTACCAAACAGCACAATCAACCACCGACGAGGATGATTGATCGCCAAAATGAGCACAATCATGACAAATGTCATAGTTGTCATTGCATGGCCGCTAGGAAATGCATAATCAAACTCCGGCGCACTTGATAGCCAAAGTTGGGGACGCACTCGGTGCATGAGTGCTTTGGCGGTGCGGTTGATGAGAATACTTCCTATACCTGTAGTGAGTAAATAAGCGAGCGATCGCCACAACTTTCTGCGCCATAATCCGATTGCGATCGCACTCATAATTGGTAGGATTGTCCAAGCTGAACCAAGCCTTGTCAGAATTATCGCCACCACATCTAATTGTGGTCTTGCTTGCGAGTGAATAGACAACAAAATCGGTATATCCCAAGGAAAGCCAGCTTGATTCTGCCATACCTTAACTGCCAGAATTTCAAACAATTGAAAGGGTAAATACACCCCTATTAAGAGGATTAATAAAGAACGCCAATGGGCAATAAGTACGTTTTTGAGAAAACTCAGCAGCGAACGACGCTCATTAGTCGCTTGTTTCACAGGTAGTATCATTTTTATTAGTTCTATTCCAAAATAAATCTTCATCTTTGCTAAGGCATCTATATTAAGTGTTGAATTTTGTGAGAGACACAATGGTGATTGTGTCTACAGTTGTAGGAATATATATCGCCTTATTGGGTGGGATGAGAGGAAGTGAGAGTCTGTCTTAACACCACACCAAATGCTAATAACTAGAAAGTCTAGCCACTAAGGTGAGTAATTTTTATAGCACTAGGAAATAGCGAATCTCCTATCAGTACATGTATTATCCAAAATTTAAGTAATTTAAAACACGAGTACTCTAGACTTTACAGCAACTTTATGGTTAAAATACGGTAAATCAGTAGATTTTATGTGTTTTATATGTAAAACTGTAAAAAATCAATCGGCAATTAAACCTAGCAGGAAAAGCGATCCGGAAAAACGATGTCAGCATCCATGCTCAGACGACGCCTCAACGGTTTTTGATTGACTGGGGATTAACTCGGCTAAAGCTTGAGTCTGAATCCGCCTTTGTGTTACGTATCTTTTGAGGAACACCATAACTAATCGAGCTTAGTCTACCACTAAGCTAAATTTCGCCTGCCTGTAAACCTTATTCTTGGATAGGAGTATGCAATATTTATTACTACCACTCTTCAGTTTCTTTGTTGGCATCATTGTTGGGTTAACAGGAATTGGTGGAGCCTCTTTAATCACGCCTATGTTGATTTTTATCTTTCAGGTTCCGCCTTCAATTGCTGTCAGTTCTGATGTGGTAGCAACAACATTAATGAAGGTTGTTGGTAGTGCCAAACACTGGCAGCAAAAAACCCTAGATGTTCAAGTTGTCAAGTGGTTGGCGTTAGGAAGTGTTCCCGGTTCATTGTGTGGTGTCGGAATTTTGCACTTTCTCCGGCGTACTGGCGAGCATCATTTAGATAACATTCTGCTACGGATACTGGGAGTGATGATTCTCTTAGTTACAGTGTTAGCGCTGGTACAATTACTACTACTGACTTTTTTCCCAAAATTTAGCTTACCTGAATTACCCAAGTTAAATTTAACAACTCATTGGGGGCGGTTTCTTACAGTAGTTATCGGCGCAGTTTTAGGTTCTTTTGTAGGACTAACTAGCGTTGCTTCTGGCTCAATGTTTGCTTTGGTAATGATTGGGTTTTTCCGCCTGGATGCACGTAAATTGGTAGGTACAGATATTTCCCAAGCGGCAATTTTATTATTATTTACTTCTCTAGGACATCTCACCTTAGGAACAGTCAATTGGAGTTTGGTATTGCCTATCTGGCTTGGTTCAATTCCTGGTGTATTATTAGGTGCAAAAATCTGCAAAATTGCGCCTCAGCCTCCCCTACGGTTTATTGTTTATGCAATATTGATGATGGTTAGTTGGAAGTTTGTGTATCAAGTATAGTCATTGGTAAGGTTATTTAAACCAAGGGATTAGGGTAAATGTACCTCTTTCGTACATAATTAATAAACCTAAGCCAATTAAGACAAAAGGGACAAGATGATTACCGTAGCGGCTTAAAATAGTAGCAATAGCAGGGTGAAGGCTTAAATAATAAGCGATCGCACACCAAACCCCCACCATCAAAAAAAATATTATTAAAATGACTCCCAAGCTGTTTAAATTCTGACCAGCGAATAAGGGAATATAGATACTAATATTGTCGCCACCATTAGCAATTGTGACTGCGGCAACTTTATAAGTTTGAGGATGGAGAATAGTCCAAATAAACGCAAGAATAAAATTACTAGGTGAAGTTTGCGTAAAATTATCAGATACTGCTTGGATTTCTGAATTTTCTTGTTCTCTAGATAGTAATTGCTTGATACCAATTAATATTGGTAATATTCCCAATAATCCAATCCATTCCCGTTGTATTACTAAACCACCAAAAAATCCTGGTAAGCTAGCCAGAATAATCGCTAAAAAACCAAGATACTGACCAATAATAATATGCCGAGGGCGAAAGTTATTATCTACTTGGGTAAAAAATAACAATAAGATGAATATGTCATCAATATTGGTAGCAGTAAAGGCGATGATTCCTTCAGTGAAAGCTGACCCAAGTTGATTCATGGTGTAATGGTGAGAACTTACAATTTATCACCATACCAAATTATGATTGTCGCAATAAATTGAGAAAATTAGGGCAACTTAAAAACTTTTATCGGAGTTAGTGTTTAAAAATATACGCATTTGGGTATATTAAATTGCGTATAAGAGGAGGCTAGAGAATGCGATCGCTCTCTATTGGCTGTAATTGTTTGAATTCCCTATTGACAAGTTTGATGCTGCTATCAGGAACTATTTTCCTAGATAACAACTATGCTTATGCTCAAGTGACATCTGATGGTACTGCCAACACCATTGTCAACTCTAGTGATAATAAGTTTACGATTCTTAATGGTATTAACCAAGGCAATAATCTATTTCATAGCTTTAGTAATTTTTCTGTCCCAACTGGCGGTACAGCCACCTTTGATTTAGTTAATACACCAAATATTACAAGCATATTTAGTCGGGTAACTGGTGGAAATATTTCTCAAATTGACGGGTTGATTAACACAATCAATAGCAATAACTCAGTAAGTTTATTTTTGCTGAATCCAGCCGGAATTGTATTTGGGCCGAATGCCAGTCTAAATATTGGCGGTGCGTTTGTGGGGACAACAGCGACTAGTATCAAATTTGCTGATGGGGTGGAATTTAGTGCAGTAAACTCCGCGACACCACCATTATTAACAATGAGTGTACCTGTGGGATTGCAACTAGGTGCAAATGCTGGAGTGATTCGCACCCAAGGTAACTCACCAGCCAATTTCCTGTACGGTTCCCCACAAATATTCAAGGCGGAAACTGTAGCTTTGATTGGTAGTGATATCGATATTAATCAAACCTATTTGACTAATCCTGGTGGTAGAGTCGAATTATGGGCATTGAAAAATACTGAGGTAGGTTTGAATCAGCAAGCAGGATTTCAACTCACTAGCCCTGCTGTGGCTGATTGGGGAAATATTTTGCTCAGACAGTCTTCATATATCCAGACTAACGGCTTGAATGGCGGAGCAATCAACATTCGGGGGCGAGGTTTAACACTTCAGGATGGTTCGCAAATCAGTTCCAGCACTGGAACTTTAGGAAAAGGGCAAGGGATAAACATCAAAACTACAGAATTTGTAGATTTGTTAGGCGCATCGGCCGCAGACCAATATTCTACGCCCGGTTTACACACTAGCGTCATGGGGAATCAAGGTAGAGCCGGAGATATTACAGTCGAAACTGGGCGTTTACGTCTAGCTAATGGAGCTTGGATTGTGTCTACTCTAAGTTCTCCCTTCGACTTTATATCCTTTAACCCCATCGCCAGTAATAACTCCAGAACAGGAGATATTAATATTAAAGCTGCAACTGTGGAAGTTACTGGTTACAATCGATTTCCATACGCATTTCTAGGTTCTGATTTAGGTCTATACTTTGCCAGTGTTATTACTACTTTAATTAGCGGTGGTAATTCAAATGAAAGTGGCAAGATAACTGTTGATGCTCAAAGGGTGAGTCTGCTTGATGGTGGTTTTATTAGTGCAGATTTAATTGGCTTTTATATCCCTGGTTTTTCTGAGTCTCCCACCATTGGTAAGTCTGGAGATATTGTGATTCGAGCTTCCGAGAAACTAGAAATTTCGGGAGTGGGAATTAATGGCACAAACAGTGCTGTGATTAGTTCGATTCAACCTTTTACAGTAGGGCAAGCTGGCAATATCTTGATTGATACTGGGCACTTAGTGCTGTCAAAGGGTGGGGTTGTGGCTAGTGATGTAACAGGAAGTGGTCAAGCTGGAAATATAGAGATTTATGCTCAGAATGTAGAAGTTAGCGACCCAATAATCAGTAGTTTTAACCAAGCCGTTAGTGGTATTACTGTGGGAGTGGGTAAGGATGCTGTTGGTCAAGGTGGGACAATTAACCTGACAGCAGATAGCTTGCGTGTGTTTAACGGTGGACAGATCACTTCCTCTAGCTTGGGTCAGGGATCTGCTGGTAGTGTTAACCTCAACGTGAAAAATATTGACATACAAGGAACGTCCCAAAGCATAATTAATGGTAGCTACCTGCCTAGTGCGATCGCTGCATCCTCAGCTACTAGCTTGGCTGCGGGGTCTGTAAATATCACATCAGATAATGTAAGTGTTAAAGATAATGCAGTCATTACTGTCAGTAATACAGGCAATGGCGATGCAGGTAACCTCAATATTACTGCCAATAACCTCTTCCTAGACAATAACGCCAGCTTACGTTCTGAGGTGAATGGCGGCGGTCAGGGTAATATCTACCTCGATGTCAATGATGTTCTTCTATTACGGCATGGTAGTAAAATTGTTACTAATGCTTTAGGTGCTTCCACAGGTGGCAACATTAATCTGCGCGTAGGCTCAATTGTAGCTGTGCCAACTGAAAACAGCGATATTTCGGCAAATGCTATTTTAGGAAGCGGTGGCAATATCCAAATTACCACTCAAGGTATCTTTGGGTTAAAGTTTCAAGCACAACCTACAATCAATAGTGACATCACTGCTAGTTCACAATTTGGGCTGAGTGGTGATGTCCAAGTGAATACGATTGGTGTCGATCCGAATTCGGGTTTACTCCAACTACCAGAGAATATCACCGATTCATCACAGCAAATTGCTTCCGGTTGTGCCGCAAATACTGCTAGCACGTTTGTGGCTACAGGTCGGGGTGGAATACCGCAAAATCCGATGCAGGAACTCAGGAGCGATCGCACTTGGTCTGATACTCGTGATCTCTCTGCATATCGTAAAAATGATGCAGTTACCGCAAAAATACACCCCTTACCAAGAACTCTCGTGCAAGCTACTGCTTGGCATCGTCGTGCTGATGGCAAAATTGAGTTAGTAGCAGCGCCATCATCCGCAAATACACAGATGCAGTTAAGTTGTGCGGCGCTTTCTCAAAGTTAATTTGCTTTATGAAAATTGCTATAGCAGGACTTACCTAAGATTACTGCTGAGGCGGCAGAAAAATGATAATTTCTTAGATTTTTAGCGTAAGTCCTATATAGTGATTTTTTATCAGGGTTTGATGTCAAAAAATGCTAAAAATCCCCAGTAAATCAGTTTGAAATTAAGTTTTATACTTTACTTAACCATTCACTTTCCTCTGGATCTCTAAACAATGAGGTGCTGAGATAGCGTTCGCCAAAGCTGGGTTGTACCATGACAATGAGACGACCTTCATTTTCTGGACGTTTGGCTACTTCGATAGCAGCATATAAAGCCGCACCAGCCGAAATACCTGATAGTAATCCTTCTTCTTTAGCTAGACGACGGCTATAAGAAATCGCCTGTTCGTCTGTAACTTCAATAATTTCATCTACCAAATCTGGGCGGTAAATAGTGGGGACAAATCCGGGGCCTATTCCTTGAATTTTATGGGGGCCTGGTTTACCACCAGCCAATACTGGGCTGTTAATGGGTTCAACTGCGATCGCTTTAAAACTAGGTTTGCGTTGTTTAATCACTTCCGAAACCCCTGTGATGGTTCCGCCAGTACCCACGCCAGCAATAAGAATATCTACTTGTCCATCTGTATCCGCCCAAATTTCTTCTGCGGTGGTTAAAGCATGAATTTTGGGGTTAGCCGGGTTGCGGAATTGCTGCAACATATAGGCGTTGGGCGTTTTGGCGACAATTTGCTCTGCACGAGCGATCGCCCCGCGCATTCCTTCTACCCCCGGTGTTAACTCTAATTGCGCCCCATAAGCTTTCAGCATTGCCCGCCGTTCCTGGCTCATTGTATCGGGCATCGCTAGAATAAGATGGTAGCCCTTGGCGGCTGCAACCATTGCCAAAGCAATACCTGTATTTCCAGAGGTAGGCTCGACTAAAGTGGTTTTTCCCGGTTCTATCCAACCGGCTTGTTCTGCGGCTTCCACCATGCTGACACCAATTCTGTCTTTCACAGACGAAGCTGGGTTCATGCTTTCTAGCTTCACCAAAATTTGCGCCACTGCGCCTGCTGATTGGGGAATCTTATTTAATTGAACTAAAGGCGTCCGTCCGACTAACTGTGTGATGTCTTTTGCTATCCGCATCAGGGTACTCCTGCGTAACTAGATGTAATACATGGGACTCTGTTGTAAACGAGCCTCTCTTTGCTGACATAAATCTTGGAGTGTGTAGCTTTTTAAAACCTCTATGGAGGCTGTATTAGCTTGTTCCCAGACTTCATGAACCAGGCTTCTTTCCAGGGTGGGGGATGTTGAATTGTCTTTGTCTTTGCGTTCGCCTTCCACCACAGTCACAATCTCCAATAAAGTAATCTGCCAAGGCTCTCGAACTAATATGAAACCGCCTTTAGAACCGCGTTGACTTTGCACCAAACCAGCACGCCGCAGGTTGGTCAAAATTTGTTCTAGATAGCGTTCCGGTATGGGTTGCTTGGCTGTAATCTCACTCATGGTTAGAGGGACTTTTTTACTGTGGTTACCTGCTAACTCTAAAAGTGCTAGCAGTGCGTATTCGACTTTGGACGACAGATCCAGGAGGGCGTAGGTTTGGGTATTCAAGTCTTTAATCAATATACTACGGTATGCCGATTGATTTGGCGTAACTTTTTGCTGTTAAAAGTATAGTATGCGATCGCCTGTTTACCACAAAAAATGTACGTATACCTATCGACTTACCGTAGATTATCTAATAAAATTTATATAAATAGTTGAAATATTTAGATAAATTCCCAATCCTCGCCCATCAAAGACCTTCTCACTCAAGGGATGTATGTTACTAACTGATTTGCGAACCATATATGAGCGCGACCCCGCAGCGCGTAACTGGCTAGAGGTATTGTTTTGTTATCCTGGCTTGCAAGCCTTGCTATTTCATCGGTTAGCACACAGGCTCTATAAAATTGGGGTTCCCTTCTTTCCCAGATTTATTTCCCATATCAGTCGGTTTTTGACGGGGATTGAAATTCACCCTGGTGCAGTCATTGGTAAGGGTGTATTTATCGATCACGGTATGGGGGTAGTAATTGGCGAGACAGCTATTATCGGTGATTATGCGCTGATATATCAAGGCGTAACCCTTGGTGGAACAGGGAAAGAGACTGGTAAACGCCATCCCACATTAGGTAGTCATGTAGTAGTAGGAGCAGGTGCAAAGGTTTTGGGAAATATTCAAATAGGCGATCGCGTCCGTGTCGGTGCAGGTTCAGTAGTCTTGCGCGATGTACCCAGCGATACCACCGTCGTAGGTATCCCCGGAAGAATTACTCGCCAGAACAACGCAAATGGCGATATTCTCGCACATGGTAAAGTCCGGGACGTAGAAGCAGAAGCCATCCGCGCTTTATTTCAACGAGTCAAAGACTTAGAAAAACAGCTAGAACATTTACAAACTGAGCCAAATGTATCGCCAATTGAAGTAGATGAAGCAGTAATTGATACTAACCATTCTGAGAGCGATCGTGTAATTGAAGACTTTCTTGATGGTGCGGGAATTTAATTTATCATTAGTCATTAGAGACGCGGTTAATCATGTCTGTACAATTTCTCCGCGTCACCGCGTCTCCTTGTCTCTTTCATTCCCATTTCTTCCTGCTGTTCTACATTTCCCTCCGTGTTAGATATTGTGGAACAGAACAGGAATATAGGAATGTTGCTCAAACTTTCTCTGGAATCTCCATTATTTATTTTCTTAATAGTTATTAGCTTTTTATTGGTAACTTTTACTGCTTGGTTATCACAACGTCCTTTAGAGTTAAGACCCTTTGGATTTGATGATATTATGCAGTTACTTGCGTTACCATTTTTCATTTCCCTATTATTAGAGCGTTCCTTAGAAGTTTTTATTACTACTTGGCGAGGCCCCACCACAGAACAGTTAGAAGTAAGTATTCAGCAACAAAATTTCCTGATAGCCGAGAAACGCAAACTAATCTCAGAGCAACAACAAAATCAAATACCTTATGTAGATGCAAGTCCTATTCAAGTTAATCAATCAGGCGGAACTACTTTAGAACAGCAACTTATTCAAGATTATCCCCCAACACTTGTAGATTCATCGCCACAAATAAAACCATATATTGATGAATTAAATAGTATAATTAACAATTTAAATTCTATAGAGCGTCAACGTTTAGCTTATAAGTCTAACACGAGAATAATTGCTTTATGGACATCTTTATTATGCGGTTTATTAATTAGCGCAATTGGCATTCGTTCTCTAGAACCGCTAATAGTTCTTGATGTGAATAATCCTATTCAACTAATTATCTTTAGGTGTTTTGATGCTTTCTTAACAGGGGGTTTAATTGCTGGAGGTAGCGAGGGAATACATAAATTTACCCAAGTGGTTACCGATTTTTTAGAAGCGACTTCCAGACAAACTAAAGATAGAAGATTATCGTGAAGTAGCAAAGTAATAAAATCATCCCTTCGCATTCAAGCCTGTAATGTGCTTTGGTGTAATAAATTATTTATTTAATTCTTCCGCCAGTAGTGAATATTCATCTAGAGATTGTTGTAAAGAATTCATAGAAATACTATTACCAACTAAAGAATTTTCTTGCTCAAGATTGTCTAACATTAGTTCCACATCATCGTAAACACGTATTAAAGAGCGAACTTTATCTGATACAAATCCTTCTTGAACGGTATGGTCAAGATATGCGAGTAAAGTATTAAAAAATCCAGCAACATTCAGCAAAACAATGGGCTTTTTGTGAATATCAAGATGCGCCCAAGTCACGATTTCAAATAATTCATCTAATGTACCAACACCACCAGGAAGCGCCACAAAAGCATTTGATAATTTGTACATCATAGCTTTGCGATCGTGCATAGTATTTGTGGTTATTAGAGAAGATAATCCAGGATGAGCAATTTCATAAGATATGAGAATTTCTGGCATCACTCCAACAACATAACCGCCAGCGTTCAGACATTCAGTTGCAATTGTACCCATCAATCCAATAGAAGCACCACCATATACTAACCCAATTTGGCGTTTTGCAATACTCTGACCCAAGGTAGCAGCAATATTTTGATATGCAGGTTTAGTTCCAGATTGAGAACCGCAAAACACGCAAATATTAAATTTTGGTTGCACGCTCATAGTACCGATTTTGACATATATAACGAGATTTTAGCGCTAATGGTAAAATCACACAAAATAATTGCAAAATTAACTAAATCCAAAATTTCCTTAATTCCTCACAAATCCTCCGCGTACCTTTGCGCATACCTCCGCTTACCTTT
This sequence comes from Tolypothrix sp. FACHB-123, assembly GCF_014697075.1. Taxonomy (GTDB): domain Bacteria; phylum Cyanobacteriota; class Cyanobacteriia; order Cyanobacteriales; family Nostocaceae; genus Aulosira. The sequence continues at coordinate 80,308 of NZ_JACJRE010000012.1, forward strand.
GCGTTTAAATTTAAAGCTGTACTAACGCCTCGCATAATTTTTCACCTCAAAAGCGATCGCTTAAAAATAACTGATAGGTAATGTTGATTTAAAAGCGATCGCACTACCTATCCCACCAGTTCTTTTTGTTGTTGATAACGGTTTTTAAACTGCCTTTGGCGTTGATTATGATCCACAATCGCGTCAGGATAACCAACAGCACGACGTTCTAAGGGCGTGATTTTACCTGTTACTAAATATTCCGTATCAATAGAACGCAATTCTGGTACCCATTGGCGGATATATTCACCATCGGCATCAAATTTCTGAGCTTGGCTAGCTGGGTTAAAAATGCGCAATGGTTTCGGGTCCATACCGCTAGAAGTACTCCATTGCCAACCACCATTATTAGCAGATAAATCGCCATCAATTAGCCGTTGCATAAAATATTTCTCGCCCAATTTGGGACTAATTAATAAATCTTTGGTGAGAAAACTAGCAACAATCATCCGACAACGGTTATGCATCCAACCAATTTCATTCATTTGTCGCATGGCTGCATCAACAATGGGGTAGCCTGTTCTACCTTCGCACCAGGCTTGAAAATGTTCGTCGTTATCATCCCAAGGGAAATTTTTAAACGTGTTGCGGTATGCGCCATCGGCTAATTCTGGGAAATGATACATTGCATGTTGATAAAATTCTCGCCATGCTAATTCTTGTTGCCAAGTACGGATATTAACTTCGGTTTCTTCGCTGCGGCTATTTTCTAATGCTTCTAGGGTAGCTTGCCAAACGCTGCGAATCCCAATAGCACCAAATTTTAATGCTGCACTCAGTTGAGATGTACCATCAATGGCGGGAAAGTTGCGTTGTTCTTGATACTCATTGATAGCAGCACGAGTAAATTCCTCAAGCCGTTCTTGCGCTGCGGCTTCTCCTGGGGAAAGAATTAAGCCACCATCCCAATTAAATCCTAAATCTTTAGCTGTGGGTAATGCGATCGCTCCTGCTTGTTTGGTTATTTCTTGTTGTTCTGGCGTTAAACCTTCGACATCGTGCAGCGTTTCTACTGGTTTGGCTTTAGGTTTATTAATCCAATTTTTCCAGAAAGGCGTGTAAACAGTGTAAGCATTATTACTACCTGTAAATATTTCTTCTGGTGTATGCAGAATTTGATCCCAATTTTTTTCTAAAAATCTTATACCTTTTTCTTTAAGAGCTTCAATTATATTGCGATCGCGTTCTTGAGAATAAGGTTCTACATCCCAGTTCCAAAATACAGCTTTGGCATTCAACGCCGCAGCTAGCCGGGGAATGGCTTTTACAGGATGATCTCGCAAAATTAACAGTTGACTACCTACTTGCTTATATCGCTGTTGTAAAGCTTGCAAACAGCCAATCATATAAGTTACGCGCACCGATGCAACATCATCTCCTTCCAGAATATTCGGATCTAGGCAAAATACTCCCACTACCTGAGAACTTTGTTGCCGCGCCGCCGCTAGTCCTGTGTTATCAGCAATTCGTAAATCCCGACGATGCCAAAATAAAATTAAATCAGACATTATCTACTCACAATAGTTCGCCCGTACTAGTTTAGATTCTAATGTACCCTTAAGCATCAATCTAGCGGTAAATTTCTTGGTACGGGAAGGGGGACAAGAAGGAGGACAAGGAAGATAAGGGAGACAAGGGGGAAATTACCAATACCCAATGCCCATTTTCAAGATATATTTTTGCATTAACCTGAAGATTTTTCCGGAATGGCTCAAAATCAATCTGTATACCCTTATATACAGAACGATTTATACCGAAACTGGGGCATACAACTATGAAGCCCCCATATATTATTATTATCTCAAAACCGCTCTCAAGTTACTTTGGGCGGTTTTTGTTTATCTGGGAGTTCCGCGTTCAAGATTAATTTTGGGTGATTTTGGCGATCGCACTGTCAGCTGGCATAATGTCTTTTGAGATAAGTTATTATGCGGTTGAAAAATATAGATGCTTATGTCAGTGCAATGGATAATTCGTGATTTGTAATTTCTAGCTAACCGAGAAAGTTTCTAAAGATGTAAACAAGTGTAGGGGAGCCAGCGCCTTGTCGCTCGCAGGGGCTTTATACTCCTAGATTTAGTTGGTTAATGCTATTATTAATCGCTGCGATTTTTTTTCAACAATCAATAGATTATGCGCAAAATACGGTTATTTATCGCCGCTAGCCTCGATGGATATATTGCGAGAAAATCTGGAGATGTGGATTGGCTATTCACAGATGAAGATTACGGTTATACCGAGTTCTTTAACCAAATTGATACGGTACTGATAGGTAGTAAAACTTATCAGCAAATGCTAGGTTTTGGAGAATATCCATATCAAGGTAAAAAAGGTTTTGTTTTTTCCCATAAATTACAAGGTACATCTGACGATAACGTAGAATTTGTTGGCGCTGATTTACAGACTTTTATCAACAAGTTGCGTCAATCTAGCGGTGATGATATTTGGTTAGTCGGCGGAGGACAAATAATTCATTATTTTTTATCTCACAGTTTAATTGATGAGTTAATTCTTTCCATGCATCCGATTATTCTCGGAGATGGGATTCCACTTATTTGGAAAGATAGTAATTTAGAAACTTTGCTGGACTTGACAAATGTCAAAACCTATAAATCGGGATTATTGCAAGTTTCCTACAATTTTAAACCTAAATAAATACTAGAAATTAGCTAGAATTTTAGCTATAAAATTAAAAAATTTAGGGTGAGCATTACCCACCCTAATACTACAAGCTACACCAATTACAGGGTATGAAATTAGAGATTGAATGGCAGATTAAAATATTCCTTGTGCCCTCTGCCTTTCCTTCCAAAGTTTCCACACTACCACCAAATCCGATCGCCGTTTTCGTCTACTCTTGCTTGGCGAATTACATCGGAAATTTCTTCAGCGTCTTTAACATGGTGAAGTGCTTTTTGTTCACCATCGGGATAATCAACTACAAAGTAAGTAGGAACTTTTATATGATCTCCGGTAATATCTGGTGAATCTACAGCTACTTGTTGAGCTTTCTCTTCAACTGACTGCGGTTCGTCAGCGATTCTATCTCCAGGATTGGCGGTTAAGTTTCTTTCTTTGACGTTTGGCTCTTCTTGACTATGCCAATCTTTACTTACTGGTTGATTAATTTGCTCTTTAGGTTCGTTAGTCATAGCTATTGTGGTAATTTAAACTTTGCATTTACTAACATCAATTTAGAGAATAAAATTCCTAAAGAGTTCTTTCTCTAGAGAGAGTTTTTAATTATCAATAAATAGGTGGATGTCTGAGGTTATATCTTTGTTCAAGTTGTGCAGTAAAACTTCTGGCTGAAGAAATAGTTATTCCAATTCTTCAGAAACAATCCCCCATTTTTTTACTGCGCCTCACCGATAAGAGTAAATGCAGCCCATTGTAAAGGTTCAGGATTTGTTTGCATGGTTGTTAGCATGGCTTTGCGGAGTGCTGTGGCTTTGTCTAAGTTTTGTTCGAGATTTTGATAGAAATTAGTCATCAGCACTGATGTGGAATTGTCATCAACTGCCCATAAGGAGACAATGACGCTGGGAACACCTGCGCTAATTAAAGAACGCGATAAGCCGATGACACCATCACCCGTAATTCGTCCTCTTCCGGTGTCGCAAGCGCTTAAGACAACTAAATCTGCATTGAGTTTCAGGTTTAAAATTTCTTCTGCGGTGAGTAAACCGTTATCTTTAGCGGAAGGTGTCAGGGCGATCGCACTTCCTAATCCCCGGCTATCATCGAGTAAACCATGTGTGGCTAGATGAATCAGTCGCGCTTGGGGCATTTTTTGGGCGATCGCAGTTTCTGTGGCTTGATTACCAATAATCGCTTTTGTCTTTAATAGGGGTGCGATCGCTTTTGCTTCTCTTTCTGCACCTTGTAACGGGGGTAACTGTATTGGTGTTTCTTTAGGCTTTAAAGCTACACGGGGCATAGTGGGATTACCTACTACTAAGGCTTCTCCTTTAGCTAATTTCGAGTTTCTTTGTTTTAGCTTTTGTTTACGTGTTAAATCCAATACCTGAATTGATGGGGCTGTGAGAATGGTGTGCTTTTGAATCAGGTATTTACCTTGTTCATCTTGAAGCGCGGGGAAAGGAACTAAAAACAGCGAACCTTGAGGAATAAAAATAACGCGATCGCTGGGATTTTGGGGAAGAATATCTGCGATCGGTTTAATTAACACTTCGTGCAGTTGCTTTAAGCGTTTATTTTGGCTAGTTTTATCAACACCATTTTCATTCTCAGCGATAATAATACCACCAGCCCGACTTTGAATATCTACCACACCCATTGCTTGACGAGTACCATCTACTAATTGTCCGATATTTATCTTTTGTTCTTGAACTAGAGGTAAGAAATCACCTTTACGAAAAATCACTTCACCAGTGGGTTTAATTACCCATATATATAGCGCTAAATCGATTTGTTTACTCTGATTTATTGTGTAATCAATCGCATATTCAATTAAAGTAGCGTTTTGTTGTTTGGCGATTTGTTGTAACAGTTGTAAGGTTGGTTTTTCGACTTTTGCATCTATAATTTGGTTAACACTTCGTTGAGAATTGGCAGATAACCGTAAAGTTAACAAATCTACAAATGCTCTAGCTCTTCCCCGCTCAGAAATTACTAAAGCTTCATCATATTTTTTCTGATCAATTAAGACTCTTTGTAGTAAGTGATAAGTTCTAGATTGCTCCTCAAAAATTGAAACTTTATATTTGTCATTTTGACCTAATTTTTCGCGCAATTTTTCCCAGATTTCAATTGTTTCTAGTAAACTTTTTTCTGCTTCTGGCAATTTATTAAGGGAAATCAATGCCCGACTTAAATTGTATAATGTTATTGCCTCTCCTCTAGAGTATTTGGCTTTTCGTGTCATTACCAAGCCTTGCTGGAAATATTCCACGGCTTTACTATAATCTTTTAATTCAATATAAGCATTACCTAAATATCCTAATGTCTGACTTATAATTAACGCATCGCCAAATTCCTGTGCAATTACTAAATCTTGTTGCAAGAAATCAATTGCCTTAGCTGCCTCTCCTTTACTGATATAAGCTAATCCAATATTTCCTAAAGCTTGCCCTTCGGCTTTACGATTTTGCTGAGAACGAGCAATTTTTAAAACCTGCTGATAGTTCTCAATAGCTTTATCATATTCCCTTTTTTGATAATAGCTATTACCGATATTATTATAAGCTTGACGTTCATTATTAACGTCTTTAATTGCACGAGAGACTTCTAAACCTTGTTGAGCATATTGAATTGCGCGATCGTAGTCAGCAATGAAATAATAAGCAGTACTGAGATATTCTAAAAAATCGAGCATTGCTGAACTATTTGATAGTTCTTTAGCCAGCGCTAAACCTTGATTAGAAGCATCAATAGCTGCGGCATAATCTTCTATATTCAGATAAATTTTACTCAAGTAATACAGAATTATTATTTGGTTCTGACGATCGCTGGTATTTTTTGCCAGTGCTAAAGCTTGCTGATAATATGCAATTGCCTTTGGTAAATCATTCATTCCTGTGTAAGTTCTGCCCATATTTCCGAGAACAGCTATGCGATTTTGGTTGTCTTGCACTCGCTGATCTAAGGCTAAATATTGTTGATAATATTGTAATGCTTGAGGATATTTATTTTGTAGGCGATAAGCATCTCCCAGGTGTATTAAAACTTGCCCTTCATTAGGACGTTGTGGCAGTCCCTGTATTATCTTCAAAGCCTGTTGGTAGTAATCGATTGCTGTATTGTAGTCGCTCTGTTTTCTGTAAGAGACTCCTAAAAAAAATAAAACGCCAGATTCACCCTGACGTTCTTTGATTTCTCGATAAATAGCCAAAGCTGTTTGTAAATATTCTCTAGCACTCGCAATATTTCCATTACTCAATTGTGCTGCACCTTGTTGAAGTAGTAGCTTTGCTTCTTCTTCTCGATTATTTACAGTTTGTGCCCATACTTGATCAGTATGGGATAGTATTAAAACATTCACGGGTAGGGATGAAATAGTTAGCACAACCGTGAGCAATGTAGCTAAATTAATTTTTGAAGAATACATGATTTTTCCCTGATTCAATTGAATTCAAAGTAGGCTTTGAAGAAGGCAGGAGGGAGAGGTCAGAGGGCAGAAGGAGTAATTGGAAGGATATTCTAACTCCTCGCGCCAGTTCTTTTATGCCGGGAAACAGTATTCCCTTCTGCCTCCTGTCTCCTGCCTTCTCCCTTTCTTGATAACCTAATTACTGTGCTTGAGATTTAACTTCGTAGGCAATCATCCCGAGAATGTTAACTAATTCTTTCTCGGTTTTACTATCTTTAATTGCTCTGGCTATTTGTAAACTCTGTTGAGTGTAATCAGCCGCTTTGTTATACTGTTTCAAAAAAAAGTGTGCTTTTCCCAAATTTTGGAAAAATATCATTTTGTATCTTGCATCTTGAGAACTGTTGGCAATTGCTAAACCTTGCTGGGAAACCTCAATTGCTGCTGGATAGTTTTTGACATAAATATAACCAATACTTAGATTACCTAGCAGTTCCTTTTCATTTTTTATATCTTTTTTTGCCCTGGCAATTACTAAAGCTTGCTGGTAATATTTAATTGCCTGAGGATAGTTATTTAAAATTAGATAATTATCCCCGAGAAGTCGGACAAAAACAAATTCATTATTTCGATTTGGTAGAGTATTTACTATTTTTAAACCTTGCTCGAAGTAATTAATTGCTGTAGTGTAATCACGGAATTTCTGATAAGTAAGTCCCAACATTAACAAGACTACCGACTCTTGATTCTGGTCTTGAAGTTCTCGATAAATCGTTAGAGCATTTTGCAAAGATTGTCTAGCTTTATCAATTTGTTGAGCATTCAGATACTCTATACCTTGCTTAAAAAGTCTTTCGGCTTCTATGGCGCGGCTAGTTGTACTTTGTGCCAATACCTGTGATGGTTGAAATAATGGGATAAAGTTTGCAGGTAGGGATGAAATAGTCAAGATGGAAGTGATAATTGCAGTTAAGGTAGTTTTGTGATAATTCATGGTTTTTACCGCACAAAGTGTTTAGTTGTGAGTTTTTCAAGATTAATAAAAAAATCCTCTATCGGGGGTTGGGCATTTTTTGATAAAGTTGAGAAAGACTAACTAGCACATTCCGCTCTGTTTTTTGGTCATTTTCTGCTTTTGCCCTCACCAGAGCCTGTTGATAATATTCAATGGCTTTACCATAATCTTGTAAATTGTCTTCATATATTTCAGCAATATTGATTAGCCAAGTTTTTTCAGATTCATAGTTATTGTTTGTCTTGGCACTTACCAAAGCTTGTTGAGCAAATTCCAGGGCTTTATCGTAATTTTTTAGCGAGCTATAACTCATTACTAAAAGTTGGAAAATTGACATTTCGTTATGGCGATTTGGAAGTTGCTGCGCTATGGGTAAAGCTTGTTCCAAGTAATTAATTGCTGTTTGATGTTGATTTTCAACTTGGTAGGTCATTCCTATAAGTATTAGTAAAAATGACTCTTTTTTGCGCTCTTTAATTTCTCTATAGAGAGTTAAAGCTTGTTGCCAAAATTGCCTAGCCTTTGGTATCTGTTTATTGTTAAATTCCTGAAAACCTTGCTTTTCTAATCGGCTGGCTTCTGCTTGTTGGTTATTTGCAGTTTGCGCTAGTACCTGTGATGGTGGAAATATGACAGAGAAATTTGCTGCTGTTGATGAAATGGTCAAAATGAAAGTTGTCAGTGCGGTTAAGCTAATTTTGTAATAATGCATTTTTTATCGTTGACAAAATTGATAATTTGAGCTTGATAATCTGCTGAGCGATCGCCGGAGAATCAGAAGTGATATATCTATATATCTCTGAGCCTGGGGGAACATATGCAAAAATTAGATTTGTAATTGAGGATAAAAGAAACCGGGAATACAAATAAAGCTTTGCACAACCCGGTTGTTACATTAGTTATTTGATTGTGCAATGCTTTAATTAGTCTCTATCTGCTTGGCGGCGCTGTCGGCCTTTTGAGCTAATTCTTGGTTTCCTTCTTTTTGGAACAATGTGGATGCTTTGCGTAAATCAGCGATCGCAGCTGGTTTGTTTTTTAAAGCATAATTGGTAAAACCCCGGAAATAATGGGCATAAGCGATATCTGGCGTAATTTCTAGTGCTGTGTCAAAATCAGACTTGGCAGCTTGAAATTGCTCTAACAAGAATCTAGCAGCACCACGCCCTACATAGGCTGAAGTATTTTTTGGTTCCAGCTTTAGCGCTTGGTTAAAGTCTTCTATCGCACCGGAATAGTTTTTGGATTGGAACTTTTCAATCCCCCGTTTGAGGTGGTTGGAAACAGTGCTGTTACTTGCAGGTGGTGTGGGAGTTTGCGCAATAATTTGTGATGGTTGTGTTTGTTGATTCTGGGATAAATTTTTGGCTTCAGATGGGGAAGCGATCGCTAATGTTCCTAATGTCAAAATTGCAACTGCTAATTTTAAGCCTTTCATCCTTGCATCTCCTAAATTATTCATGCTGGTGCAGCAATTTCATATTGCTTGCTTATTGGCTTGCTCATAAGTATATATTTCTCAGGGGTGGCAACCTATGCAAAAATCTCAGTGCGGATAAATTTTTCATGAAGAATTTGTCATCATCCTCAAGTCTTCTTGTTAGGCGTGGCAGCATTATTGTTATTGGCTGGAGGTGCTGTACATAATTGTTGGGCGATATCTTGGCGAATTTGCTTCAACTCATCGGAAGGTTGGGAAATAGAATAAGCTTGTTGTAAGACATCTGACCACAATTGCTGATTTGCAAAATATTTGGCTTTTGCTAAAGCGATCGCTTCTTTGTCTGCTCCTTTGGTTTGCAGTTCTGTTTCGAGCGTTTGTAATTCCTGGGTAATGCGATCGCGTTTTTGGCTATCCATCAATCGAAATGGCACAAACATAGCCGGATTCTTACCGCGATACACAGTCCATTCATAAATTTGCCCTGGTTGCAGTTTTTCGCCTGTATAATTTATACTCTGCTGCGCTTCTACAGATTGACTCCACAAATTATCTGTATCGCTACCACGAGCGCGTAAACCAATAGTTTGAATATTACCTTGCCAAATAAACAAAGGGCGATCGCTCCAAACTTGCGTTATTTCCCCCTGTACGCCGGGAGAAATTGGGCAGAAATTCCCCCGTGCCGCCGTGCGTCTGCGCCTGCGCTGAAATAAATTATTAATATTCAATACCTCTCGCCAAGAAGTTGTTTGCACCACTTCACTACTAAATGCTGTTTCTGGGGAAATCACCACAGCCGGAAAAATTACCATGCTGCTAGCGCTGAGTAATACTAAACAAAACTTAATTACGGAAGCTTTTCTGGTGTTATTTTTTAATTGCTGAATCTCAATATCTATTGTCATGCCTGAATTAGGTAACAAACTCTGTGTAATTGCTAATAAAGAATGTAAAAAATGATTTTTAGACATCAAGATTTTTCCTCCTCATCAATCTAAATAAAATTTCAATTCGTAATTTGTAATTACGAAAATCCTACAGAATCAGGCTTCAGGGATTGAATTTGTTGGCGAATTTTGGAGAATAGAAGTAAGTTGTTGATAGCAAAATTGGCTGAAGGTCAAACCTCCTCAGAGATAAATCTGCAATCTTTCTTAATTTTTACGCAACGACAGGTAATTTTACTTGCTCATACCATCGCCTCGTGTTTTGACGTTTAATTACTGGTAAGTGTGTCCTAGTTTTTAAAATTAGTTATTTTTCCGTTGTTATAAGTGAAGGAATTCTTGATGGTTGACGGTTGATTAATGTATCCAATAATGGGTAGGAGCACGGCATTGCCATGACCTCTAGAATATATGGATGTGCCACAAACTTTATATAAACAAAATTATGTTAACAAACTTAAATAAATAAGCTGAAACCCTTGACAAATTACAAACGACCGAAGACACATGACGGACTCAGCCAATTTAGCTTGAATTACGCCGACCCACTTAAACAACGTTAGGATACTTAAGGAATTGCTACTCATTTCATGGAAATTAGCTTATGAGCCAACTGGAGAAAGTTCAAGCTGAGTACGAAAAATTTGCCGAACAATTTACAAGCGTAATTATTAGTACCGTTAATGAAGCGGGAATACCTAATGCTAGCTATGCTCCCTTTGTGATGGATAGGGCGCAAAATATTTATATCTACGTTAGCGGACTGGCGACGCATACTAAAAATATTTATACCAATCCTCATGTTTGTGTTTTATTTATTGAAGATGAAAGCCAGACTAATCAAATTTTTGCCCGTCGGCGTTTAAGTTTTGATTGTCAAGCAAGTTTAATTGAACGGGACACTGACCAATGGAATCAAATTGTTGAGCAATTTCAACAGCGGTTTGGGGAAATTATTGAACTGTTGCGTAGCTTAAATGACTTCCGCGTTTTCCAATTAACTCCTAGGGAAGGTCGTTTTGTCGTCGGTTTTGGGGCTGCTTATCATATTAGTGGAGATAATCTCCAGCAACTTGTGCAAATTACTGGCAAGGATGAAAAGTGAAATGGGGCATTGGGCATGGGGCATTGGGCATGGAAAAGAGAGATTTTTATGTCCTCGTAGTGGTATCGATTGCATTACTGTCTAGTTGGTGACAAGTTACCCTGAGGATGTCTAGATAATTCATAACTCATAATTCATAATTAATAATTCATAATTAATTTTATGCTTCAGTTCCAACCTCCTGGCTTTGGGCACAAAGTGATTCATACCTCATTGGGGGCAATGGTTTACTATACCCAAACAACTGCACCGTGGGCGATCGCTGATACTGAAGATTTACCCCCTTTGCTGTTTTTGCATAACTTTGGTGGCGGTGCATCAGCCTACGAATGGTCTAAAGTTTATCCGGCTTTTGCTTCCAGTTACCGGATATTAGCCCCAGATTTAATTGGTTGGGGAGATTCTGCCCATCCTGTGTGGGATTATCAAATTAAAGATTATCTCAATGCGATCGCAGAATTTATCGGCAAAACTTGTCGTCAAAAAGTATCTGTTGTCGCTTCATCCTTAACAGCAGCTTTCACTATTCGCCTGGCTATTACCCAGCCTGAGTTATTCGAGTCTCTATTTTTAGTATGTCCTTCCGGTTTTGATGATTTTGGACAAGGCGCAGGACGGAGATTGCCCTTGTCAGTCATCAATACACCATTGTTGGATAATTTAATTTATGCGATCGGTGCAGAAAATGAGTTTGCCGTGCGTAACTTTCTGCAAAGTTTTCTGTTTGCTAAGCCAGAACGAGTTTCTCAAGAAATGGTGCAAGCTTATTTAACCTCTGCCCAACAGCCTAATGCTAAATTTTCCGCCTTGGCATTTTTGCGAGGTGACTTGTATTTTGATTTAACCTTATATATTCAGCAACTCAAAATTCCCACAATGTTTTTTTGGGGAGAAAAGGCGCAATTTACCAGCATTAAATTGGGTAGAAGGTTAGCCAATTTAAATTACGGGGCAATTCGCAAATTTTATGAAATAGCAGATACGGGCATATTACCCCATCTAGAAATGCCAGAGGTATTCATTGGGCTGTTACAGCAGCATTTAAATTGACATTAAAAGTAATTTAGCGCTTAGATGCACCTAATTATACTAAAATATTGTTTAGTCTAGTTCATTAGACTTAAACCATTAGCATGGGAATTCACAGGAATTGATATCCAAGTTTCCAGTTGCAAGATATAAGTCAGCTAATATTGCTTGTATTTTGAGATACAACGTATAAGCAACAGCAACAAGCTTAAAAACTAGTTTTTCTGTATATTTAACCATCAGTTTATATTTTAAATGATGGTTCATCTGCCATATTTTATTTGCGGCTGAACGCAATAATTCGTGAACTTATCATTAGTTTTTCAACTTCAAAATCAACTTTTAATATTAGTAACCTCATTAAAAATTGATGCTTTTGCTTCATTTAAGTGTTGTATTAATGGTGATTATTCAGGCTCAAACCCCGATTTTAGCATGATTTGCCTGTTTATCGATGATATATTGGCTATATCATTGATGATATCTATATCAATCATCAGCATTTATATAGATATCAAATTTGATTTAATTCAAAAATTAAGAAATAATAAACACGTAAGTATAGCTCTGTCTAACTGCAAAAATTTTCAATTGCTCAATTTACAAATTTTATTTAGTTAAATAGTTTTTAGAAAAGATGGCACAAAACAAAACAAGGTATAATGTTTTACCTAATAGCTCGACTGTAGCGAGCGGTGTTGGGGGTAGACATACTTTGCAACGGGGAACGTCCAATGCTGCTCAGTCAATCGCGACAATGCTACAGCGAGTGCTAAGACTCACGGGTGTAAAAGTTTCTATTTTTGGATTGGGAAGTGCAAGTATACAAACACGACTCAATCAATAAAGATAGAGAAGCTGATGCTTTAAGAATCATTCAAACAGCGTTTGAATTCGGTATTCAGTATGTTGATACTGCTGCTAGCTACGGAGCGAAGGAAATTTTTTAGCTATTAAGACTGAAGAAAAAGATAGGGATAGCATCTGGCGAAAATTGGAGCGTTCTCTGCAACGATTTAATACCAATTTTTTAGACTTGTGGCAGTTGCATAGGGTTTATTTACGCAAACATATACAGCTATTTAGCTAGCCAAATACACCATTGTTATACTTCCTGCAAGTATAAAATAACTTGTTTGTTTTATCTGAATTTATTCTTTAAACCCACAAATCATTTTGCGCTTATGAATCCCAAAAAATATCTAAAAAATAAGTTTAATATTTTCCATAAATTTTGGGCAATTGCTCAACTTTACTGGTCAAGTAAGGAAAAATGGGGCGCAATCTTTTCCATTTTTCTGCTCTTGGCATTGTTGCAATTATCTACACAAATAAATGTCTTTGCTAACACTCAACAAGGTAATTTTGTTTCCGCTCTGGCAGATAAAGATACTCAGAGATTTTGGACAAGCATAGGCATATTTATAGGCTTGCGGGTTGTTTTAGCTATAGTGAGAGTTTGGTACATTTATGTCCGGTTTAAACCGATTCTAGCTTGGCGATTGTGGTTAACTAATCATTTCATTGATAAATATTTAAATAAACGTTCTTTTTATGAAATAAATCATTTAAAAAAAGAAATTGATAACCCAGATCAGCGTATAGCTGAAGATATCCAAGGTTTTACGGAAGTTTCAATTTCTATATTTTTAGATCTTTTTAATACTTGTTTACAAATTATTGCTTTTAGTGGAGTTCTCTGGGGTATTTCACCTACTCTGATGATTTTTTTAATCATTTATGCTGGCGGTGGTACTCTAATCTCACTTGGTTTCTTTGGCAAAAGACTAGTTAATATTAATGTCGAGCAGCAGAGAAAAGAAGGTGATTTTCGCTTTGGTTTAGTTCGTCTGCGAGAGAATGCTGAATCAGTAGCTTTTTATCGCGGAGAAGCACAGGAAATAAACTTGCTCCAATCCTTATTTAAGCGAGTATTTAATAATTTCCAGACTTGGATAATGTGGCAACAAGTATATTTTGGTGCTTTCATGAGAGCTTATGATATTATTCCCCCAATTCTACCTGCATTGGTTCTAGCTCCCAATGTTCTAGCTGGAGAATTAGAAGTAGGAAAGATTACAGAAACAGCAGGAGCATTTATGGCTCTTAACGGAGCTTTGTATGTTCTTGTCAGAAGGTTTGAAAATTTGACTGGTTTAGGTGCAGGAATTGAGCGTTTGTTTGAATTTTATAATTGCTTGGAACAGCCAGAAAGAGAAATTCAGCAACGGGTAGCGCAGTATAAAACTATTAATATTATAGAACAGAACCTTTTAGCTGTTGAAAATTTAACTTTGTATACGCCAAATTATCAGAGAGTTTTATTTAATGATATTTCATTTGCCTTGGAACCTGGACAAGGACTCTTAATTAAAGGTACTAGTGGCTGTGGGAAAAGTTCTTTATTAAGAGCGATCGCCGGATTATGGCATTCTGGTACAGGTACAATTATTAGACCAAAATTAGAGGAAATTCTTTTCTTACCTCAACGCCCTTATATGGTTTTGGGTAATCTCCGCAATCAGCTAATCTATCCTCAACTCACTGTTGATTTAACTGATGATGAACTTTGTCAAGTATTACAACAAGTCAATCTACCAAATTTAGTGGAAAGATTTGGCAGTTTTGATGTGGAAAAAGACTGGTCTGATGTGCTATCTCTAGGAGAACAACAGCGTATTGCTTTTGCTCGCTTGATGATTACCAAGCCAAAGTATGTGATTTTAGATGAAGCTACTAGCGCTTTAGATATAGAAAACGAAGGCAATTTATATCAATATCTAGTAGATACACGCACAACTTTTATCAGTGTCGGTCATCGTCCTACTCTGTTGAAATATCACCAATTCACTTTAGAATTGATTAATTCATAATAACTCGATATTGACGACGATCAAAACGACTTTGATGACGATCAAAACGACTTTGACGACGATCAAAACGATATTGACGACGATCAAAACGACTTTGATGACGATCAAAACGATATTACTGTTAAAACATCGAACAAAAATATCCCCAACTTTTCCACGAAGTCGGGGATATCAGCAAATTCTTAATTACCAATTACGTAGCGCTTTGGGCTTCCCGCAGGGTATTACGAATTATGAATTATCTAATTTCTTCCAAATCTACCCACTCATCATAAGAAGAGTCGTAATCTAGGTAATGCACATAGTATTGCTGACCTTGGATTTTCTCAATACTGGCGGAATACCAATCTTCGTTTTCCTCATCCCAAACTTTGACTTTTTGCTTTACTGCAAAGCCATTCTGATCGCTTGCACCATGTTCGCGTAACCGAATCTCATCTTCGCCTACCCATTCGTTGTAGGATGAACCATAGCCGAGGTAATGCACAAAGAACTGGTCGTTTTCAACTTTCTCAATGGTGGCTTGATACCAATCTTCTTCATCTTCATCCCAAACTTCTACAGTTTTATTGACTGCATATTCACCACTAGCAGATTTTGCAGCGGATGCGGATGAATTATCTCGCATAGGTTGAGGTGACTCTTGTGCTAGTTCCGCTTTCACTAAGGAATGCGATCGCACAATCACAGCCCGCGCTACAGTTTGAATACCTGTATGCTCGTAGTAATTGGTAGCTTGATCCAAGAATGCAGCCACGAAATCTAAGTTATCATCAGCAATTTGGATAAAATTACCTAAATGACTAAACAAAGATTGGGGAGTTACACCAGTCTTCGCCACTAAGCCATTCATCCAACCTTGAACCGAGTTAAAAGCTTGAGTAATAAAGCCAAATTTCTCTGTCGCATTATTACCTGGTAAAGAGTTGCTAACTGCTGAAAACACAGGATTTTGCGCGACTACATTAGCGTCAGTACCGCTAATAATAGTGTGAATCTTGGTGAGGAAATCAGGGCCTAAAGGTAGCAATCCATCTAGACAAACTAAAGCTACCATCCGGGTTAAGGATGCATCTTTATAGTTTTCACTTAAAGTAGCTGCAAATGCTTGAGGATTGGGGCTAGGAAGTCCGTTGAGTTTAGAGAAAGCGATGATTTCAACAGCGATTTTTAAGACTAAATCTATAGTTTGAGTTAAATCTGCTTTGGGAGTGATATTACTTAAAAAACCGAGAAAAGCAATTTTTTCGCCAACCTTGTTAGCTAAAGCTGCTGTAGCCATAGCCGTGTCGGCTTTATCGATAGTTTGATAAAGTTTGATAGCAGTTTGATAGCCATTTTGAGGATCGTGATAGAGAGAGACAGCGCGATCGCGAATTTTTTGAATAACTTTAGCGTCAGTTTCTCCCGTGATTGTACGGATATTATTATCAAACCCTACCAAGTTGTTCCATTGACCTGGAGCTACATAATCGAGAGCCTTCAATACCTTGACAGTAATGTTGTCTGATGGTAATTCGTCAACCAATTGAATAATTGACTTATCCATGAATCAATCCTCTAAACCCAAAAAAACTATAGTAATCGATTATACTCATGGTTTTGGGGATATGTCGCTAGTAGTCTGGGCACCACCACCTAGAGAAATGATTAAGAACCATGCTAAATTTCATACCAAGTTGCAAAATGAATGCGAAAAATGGTAAGTAAAGGAATAGCATTGCCATGCCCCTACAATATTGATGTACCGCAAACATGATTTAAATTAGACTACCCATAATTGAGGATTCACCTGATAATAGCGTTGCAACAACTCATACAATGCCGGATGCTGCTGTAGTAATTCCCTTGGTTTCTCAAAGAAAGTTTCTGTAGCGACAGCAAAGAATTCTGCGGGATTTGTCGCACCATAACTATCAAGAACTGAGTGCAAGCCATTATCTACATCATCACAAAGCCGCTGATATTCTGCTGTCATCACCTGCGCCCAAATTGCATAATCTGATTTTTTTGGTAAAATCGGCACGCCCTCCGCTTTACCATCTTCTTGATCTAATTGATGGGCAAATTCATGTAACACTACATTCCGTCCATCATGCCAATTGCTCATGTCTTGTTGCACTTGTGCCCAAGATAAAATTAATTGATCGCGAGTCCAAGATTCACCCAGTTTGGCTACCCGCTTTTCGGCAATAAAATAACTGCCAGTAGATACAGTTTCAGTTACCACATAGGTATTGGTATAAATTAAAATCGAACGCAATTTAGGAAAATATTCTGTTCTTTCATTTAATAACAGTAAACAGGCAAAAGCCGCAATTGTTAATTTCATTTCTGGCGTTACCTGTAATCCTTGACAGCCAATAAATTGTTTTTCTAATAAGAATACTTGAATATGACCTTGTAGTCGTCTGCGTTCTTCTGGAGTTAGACGAAGATAAATAGGTAGATTATTTTCTAGAGTTGCTTGCCAAAGAGGTGGAAAAGAACGATGTTTAATCCGATTTCGCCGCTGTTTAGTCAGTAAAGGACTGATGAGAATAGTAGTGACAATCAGCCCCAAAATTATAAAAATAATAATTGTTGCACCCATGAGCTTTTAATCAATGGTTGGCTTATTTACATCTTGTCACCTGGCAACAAAAAAAAGGGGTAGGTAACCCACCCCTTTGTTTAACCATGAAACCCAAACTTTCTCAACCAAAACTTTCTAAACGAGAACTTTCGCCAAAATCGGTTCTACGCGGGTAGCAATTTCTGGTACATACACCTGTGAAACGTAGTCTGCAATCATCCTGTCGGTGTTGAAAAGCGGACAATTGGTTTTAATCGACGCTTTCATCATCTGCACCCAACGGGGGGAAACACCTTGAGAATTTTGCTCGTAATATAGAGGAACGATTTCTTCTTCTAGGAGTTGATAAAGCGATCGCGAATCAATACCATCTTGCAATTCTTGATCGCTAGTGTGGGCATCTTCACCAATTGCCCAACCGTTAAGTCCTTTACCATTGCTATCGGCTTTGTAGCCTTCGCACCACCAACCATCAAGGACGCTGCAATTTAAACCACCGTTAAAGCAAACTTTTTGTCCGCTAGTACCGGAAGCTTCAAGAGGACGACGGGGATTGTTCAGCCACACATCGACACCTTGTACCAGTTTTTGTCCGGTGTAAATATCATAATCTTCAATAAAGGCGACTCGGTTCTTAATCGCTTCGTGGTGACACCATTCCATTAATCTTTGGATAATCCGTTTACCTTCTTCATCGGCTGGGTGGGCTTTACCTGCAAAGATAATTTGTACGGGACGGTTGGCGTTACCAAAAATCTTTAATGCCCGTTCGGCATCGCGTAAAATTAAATCTCCCCGTTTGTAAGGGCTAAAACGTCGCGCAAAGCCAATAGTCAAGATATCGGGATCGAGTAAGGTAGCAGCGGCTTGGATAGATTCGTAACTTTCACCTCGTTGTTCTCTGGCTTTTTTGACTTTATAACGAGTATAGGCAATGAGTCTTTCTTTTAATACTCGATGTCGCCACCACAGTTCTTCATCAGGAATTGCATCCACCTTCGCCCAGGTTTCGGCGTTCATGGCTTGGCTTTTCCAGTCTTCTCCTAAATAGTTATTGTATAAGTCACCTAATAAAGGAGCAGTCCAAGTGGGTGCGTGAACGCCATTAGTAATGTAACCAATGGGGACTTTATTTTCGGAATGTTGGGGATAAAGGACTGTCCACATTTTGCGAGAAACTTGCCCGTGTAATTCACTGACGCCATTGCAAGCCCTTGTCATCCGCAAGGCTAAAACAGTCATCCCGAATGGTTCCCAGGGATCGCCCAATCTTCTCGCACCTAATGCCAAAAATTGTTCGCGAGAAAGGCGCAATTGCGGCCAGTACTGGGCAAAGAAAGAGTCGATTAAATCGGGGGAGAAGACATCATGTCCGGCGGGAACTGGTGTATGGGTAGTGAAGACACAGCGATCGCGGACTGTGGCTTCAATGTCATAAAATGATTTACCAGTCCGTTCGATTTCCAACCGGGCGACTTCTAATGTACAGAAAGCGGCGTGTCCTTCGTTGAGGTGATAGACAGCAGGTTGAATTCCCAAAGCTTCTAGGGCGCGTACACCGCCAATACCTAATACTACTTCTTGGGCGATGCGGGTTTCTAAGTTACCGCCGTAAAGGTGTCCAGTCAGCCAGCGGTCAATGGGATCGTTGTCTTCGCGATCGCTATCGAGTAAATATAAAGTAACTCTTCCTACTTGTACCTGCCAAATTTGGACTTTGACTGTGCGTTGGCGCACTTCTAATTGAATGGTCAGCGGTTCGCCAGTTTGAGTTTTAATTAACTCAATTGGCATGTGCATAAAAGGATTGTCAAGATAGTAATCTTCTTGCCAGCCATGACGGTTTAAGCGTTGGCGAAAGTATCCTTGGCGATATAACAAGCCTATACCTACCATCGGTACACCCAAATCTGAAGATGATTTCAGGTGATCCCCGGCGAGAATTCCCAACCCACCGGAGTAAACTGGTAAGGATTCATGAATGCCAAATTCTGCGCAGAAATAAGCTACTGGATGTTCTTTGCTCAGTTGCGGTGCAACCTGACTTACCCAGGTTTCTTTTTGTTGTATATATTGGTCAAACTCACGCGCTAAAGCAGATATTTGCTTAAGATAAGCAGGATCTTCTGCTAATTGAGTGAGACGTTCGTAACTTGCAGCCTCTAAAATCGCCACTGGATTATGACCGCAGCGTTCCCACTCTTGGGGATCAATAGTTTGGAACAAGGAGATGCGATCGCCACTCCAACTCCACCAATAGTTATAAGCCAAATCTGCCAAACGCTTGAGCACAAAAGGCAATTTTTCGCTTAACCTTAGCGCTGCTGTCATTGCACTATTATTTGCCATACAAATTTAAACTCTCTGTTACTTTTTTGCTTTCACTTAACTTTTGCTTCCCAACAATTGCG
Source organism: Tolypothrix sp. FACHB-123 (assembly GCF_014697075.1). GTDB lineage: Bacteria > Cyanobacteriota > Cyanobacteriia > Cyanobacteriales > Nostocaceae > Aulosira. The sequence goes on from NZ_JACJRE010000012.1 coordinate 99,798, forward strand.
CTGCAAGTTGAATACAACCGAATCTTCTTTTGTAAATTATTCGCTGAAGTCGGAGCAGTTTATTAACATCAAACCTGAGCCAAATGCATGGTCTTTCTTTTTTCTAGCTTGTAAAAATTATCTCTGCTTTTGTGCCTTTTTTTCATCAATTTCAATCACGTTATTTTAAATAAAACAGGATATTATTAATATTTATTTATAATTTGCAACAATCTCGCACAATTACATTGTATATTCCGTGAATACCGAGTATCTATAGCGAAAAGCTTGGAGGATGTTTTCAAAATCCTGCTATTTATTGATAGCAAAATGTTTTAGATTCCCTTCAATTCTCCTTTATTAAGCGGGACTTTGAGAAGTTTTGATTTTCCCCTTTAGGGACTTCCAAGTAAAAAAATATTCCATTACTATTGTTGTACGGGCGGGTTTAACCGACAGATCTGTTAGGAGCGTGAATATCTCACAAAACCCGCCCCTACAGACGGTTAACAGTCAACTGTCAACCGTCAACAACGTGAACGGAATAATTTATTTTTTTGAGTTCCTTTAGACATTAGTTTCTACAGAATTATTACCAATATAATTATTCAGATAACCCAACATTAATATTTTCGTTTCTGTTAATAGTAATTGGCGCATTTGCGGATTTTGACTTGTAGCTAACCATAGCAAATCACCTACTGTTTTCACTACTAACAAAGCGATCGCCTGACATCTAGCAATATCTAGCTTGGGGTTAAGTTTAGTAAAAAAGGTGGCGAGTTCATCGACAATTCGATACTCGTATTCATCCATTGCTGCAATTGCTGTATATGTCATCAAATTTAGCATTTGCTCATAAACCGCCCGATATCCCGGATGGCTATTCATAAATCGATCAAAGGCATCAATTACCCGATCTACATACACTTCAACAGGTAAATTCTCGGCTTCTGGTGTATGTAATTGCGCAAACAACTGATACTCTTGCTGGAAATATCGAGTTGCTAAGGCTTTGAGAATTGCTTCTTTATCTGGAAAAAATTGATACAAAGAACCTACAGGAACTTGCGCACGAGTAGCGATCGCCCGTGTCGTTGTCTGTTCGTATCCCATCTCAATAAATAACTCCTCCGCTGCATTCAAAATACTATCTACCCGTTCCTGACTTCGCATCTGCTGGGGTTGGCGACGCATTTTTGAGGCGTTGGGGGAATTTTTTGCTGTCATCAATCTCACTCTTGACAAAACATGAACATTGTTCATATCTTATAAACATGAACGTTGTTCATATTATATCGAAATTATTCCCTCTTCAGGAGTTTTTGTCATGCAAACCCTCCATCCGGCAACTATTCAGCCGCTAAAATTGGATTCAGAATTGCAACGTCAGCTAAATTTTCAGTTTTTGACAGCAATCAAAGGCTTTTTTACATTACTGACAACAGAAGGAAATCTAGATGCAGTTGATGAACTGAGTAGCATTTTAGTTCATAGCCGTGCTTATGAACTAGCGGCGGAAAGTATGAAAATCGATCCGAATGTAGCTAATTTAATCACAGAGCGTTATAGTCCTCCAGCCCATAATTTAGAACAATTACTAACACTTCCATCTGACTCTTTAGGTTATGTCTATGCTTCTCGACTCAAAGAATTGGGTTTACAACGTATTGATTTAGAAATTGACATCAATTCAGATACAGCTTATATCGAATATCGTTGGCAACAAACCCATGATATTTGGCATATTATTACAGGATTTGGCGTTAGCAATATTGAAGAAATTGGACTTCAGGCTTTTTATTTGGCACAGTTTCGTCTCCCGCTAGCAGGTATGTTGATTGCTAATGCTTTAATCTCTATGACTTTGCTGACTCCTGAAGATTTACCCCAACTTCTCCATACAATTTCTCAAGGCTGGATGATGGGATTAAAAGCAAAGCTTTTATTTGCACAAAGGTGGGAAGACGCATGGGAAAAACCTTTATCTCAATGGCAAGCTGAATTAAATATTCAACCGTTTAACGCGACTGTTGAAAGCATATTTTGTGTCTAATTATATGTTGACAAAACCTTGCTATTTTTGGTTTCGTCTCCTTCGTCAAACTTACCCCTGCTTATCTCTCCTGATACAGGTTAGACGAGTTTTACTTGCTGATGGTGTTGAGCAAATACGCGAAAAAGTGCGCTTCTGGATACTATTTTATAAGTTGGACTTTGCCAATTTGTTAGCGATCGCTATTGATTTCATACAACCAGAATTTTGGATTTGATTTTTAACCAGAGGCATAATATTTTATGCCTCTATGCTTGTACTTAATTTACCTAAAATACGCTGCATATGGAATGCGATCGCCTATCTAATACTGTTGTCAAAGTACAAGGCACTTTCTATCTTCTAATATCGTCAATATATCTAAATCGGCTTCAAGCATCAAACTAAATCAATTCTAACTTTTCAGTTTGCTTAACTTAGCATTATAGATATAGATAGACCGATTATGGAACTCAAAAATATTTTACTAGGAGCCGCCTTAATAGGGGTAAATTTTGCTGCTCATCCCGTTTTAGCACAGGCTGAAGTTTGCCCCCAAAAAGAAATTGTATCTCCAACAACTCAAAGTAGAGTAATTCGTCAACAGCGATTGGGTTATCAATTTAATATTCCCACAAACTACAGAACTATGGCAGTTCGTGAAAATGGAATTCTCGTATTTGACCCTAATAGTTTTACCCTGGCACAATGTTTACTAAAAAACAAAGTACCAAGAGAATATCCGAAACATATTTCAATTTACACGACTTCAATTAATGCAAACAATCGCAGTGTAACTGATATTATTCAGCAAAACGATCCCACAGCGGAAAAATTTACTAATACGAAAGTCGCTAATCAAGCTGCTATTAGTTATATTTCTAATACTTTAGGGGTTGAAAAAAGGGTTGCTTTCTTGAGCCGTGATCGCAAATATCTGATTACCATTTCGGCTCCCTTTAATTTTAATCAAGGACGACCAACAACCATGTTTAATCAAGGAGTATTCGATCGGGTTATCTCTAGTTTTGCTTTTATACCATAAAAACAAAAAACTACCAATGACAGATGACAACATTAAATAGTGAACTAAATCTGCACTTTCACAGATATTGCTAGTTAAAATAAAAGCGCCAGTGAATACGGTGTAAAGCTGGCGCTGGTGTTATCGGTATTTGTGGAAGCATAATCTTACGAAAACTGTGGATGATGCGCTAGTGTGTATACCCCCTTATGGGTTTTACCCCTAATGAGTCTTTATACTATAGCAATCCTATTTCAGTTGCGAAAAATATCGGTTTTGGCTGTTGACTGTTAACGGTTAACAGTCAACATCCTTGCTTTTAATATTTCACAAATCATTTAGGATTGCGCTAGTGCTTCATTCTCTTAATTACTTACAAGCATTAATTGCGTTAAATCAATAAAAGATTCACTGGTGCGGAAGTTAGGAACAGGTTTAGCTTCAAAGTGGACTACGCCAATAGCTTCAACAATTTGATTATTGTATTTTTCTACTTCATCTGGCGATCGCAGCGATTGTTTATTCCAAGAAGGAAAAATGCTAACTTTAGTGTCATCTTCAAGGACTATTTGCGACTTTGTATAAAGTCCCGAAAAGCCTACAATTCCTGTATTTTGTGGATTGGGTTTCCAGGATTGGGATGTGTAAAGTCCAATAAGTTTCACCCGTTGTCCATTGAGACGAATTAAATCAGCACGTTTTTGTACTACTTCCAATGTTTGATTTTGAGTTTCTTGATTATTTAACTGAGGTACATTGCTATTGCTGGGTTTCACCCCGACAAATACAGCCAATATGATTGCTAGAGTAAAACTTAAAGCAACAGCAACAGAGGGTAATTTCATTTGTGGTTGTGAATGGGTGATTTATTTCTGTGCTAGATGCTATATAGTATATCCAGCCGTCCTCAAAACCTCAAATTTATCCATCTAAGCTGTTTTGAAAAAGCGGATAATTTCGCGCACATGATCTAAAAATTGCCCATCAGTAGAAAGCTGCGCGATCGCATTTCTCGCTTCCCTGGATAAACGTTCATGTTCGGTTTGATTTGTCGCTCGTAATTCTTCTAAATTGGCGATGATTCTTGCTAAATCGCGGCGAGTTTCTTCGCTAAACCGTTGTTGAGTTGCAGGAATTGAGTAAGATTGTTCGGGATCGAGTTGTTCTTCTAAATGCTGCACTTTTTGTTCTAATACAGAAAAGCGATCACGTAGTTCCATGATATCTTCACGAGGGTATTGCCATTCTTGGCGAATCATCGCTAATCTTGCATATAAATATTCGTAAGCACGAATGGCTGGACGCAGGATAGTTAATAACAAAGCTGCACCAGAGCTAATATAGCCTACAGCACTAATACCAGTCGCCGCGAGTATATAAAGACCAATAGCAGAAAATAAATGCAAGGCTAAAGCCATCCAGAGCGATCGCTTTGCTAACAGTTTGACATAATCTATTTGTTTCTCTTCAACGGGTATGCCTTTTTCTCTTGACTGCGCTGCTTCAGCTAATACTTCTTTCGCCTGAAAATGCACATTCCAAGGTACGGTAACAATTACCAACAGCCACCAAAAACTTGCACCACCAATTATCCAGTCAAGAAAGCTACCGGCGGGTATATGCAACCATTGCAACAAACCAAAAGACACCAGTACCACAACTACAATTCCGACAATGGAACTGATGAAAAAGTTAATATACATCTTCCCTCGCCCTCAATCAAACTATTACTTTGATGATGGCGATGCCTGGGCAATTATACGGGTATTATGTGATAGTTTGCTTAGTTGCACAGCCAATTACAGGATTAGATAGCTATGCCAAATTGGTTCAGTATTTTTCCCCACCCTCTCTGGTAGCAGCAATCGCCAGGTTTTACCTTCTTGCTGAATTTGCAAATAAACTTCAAAGGGTTGTTGCAGTTGCGTCAAGCGTCTTTTGGGTAACTCGATTGTTAAGTCATATTTTCCCCGTACCCGAAACGCAGGTAAATTCTCGATAGTCAGGGGTTTTTGCTCAGTAATTGCGAGTTTTTGGATTTTCAAGCCTTGTAATTTGAGATCTAGCTTTTGGCTAAGTTGCTGTTGAGTTTGTTCTAGTTGCACAGCGATCGCTTTTTGCACTAGCTGATTAGTGGGTAGCAGCCCAATAGTACCACAAGCGCTCAAGAGTATTAATAAGCCAGCCGTCAGCACCAATACAGCTGGGCGAAGATAACTATCTAGGTGGAAAAACGGAAACAGATTCTCAAATAACCTTTCTTTTTCTCTGCCCTCTAGCATCTTATCTCTTACACAATAATCTCCAGCGCTAGTATAGCGTTTACTTCTCTCATAAAATAGTATCTGCTGTAGTCAGGACTATAGTCCTAACTACAGTAACTAGATTAGAAGTTATAACCAACCCCTAAGATTAAACCAACGCTGGTTTCATCAAAAAAGGCTGCATTTACAGAACCTGTGAGTGTAAAGCGATTTGCTATAGGAATATCTACACCACCAGTAGCCATAAAAGCAACTTCCGTGTCACCAGAAGTATCAATAGCGACACCAGCACCGATAAAAGGCGCGATCGGGAAGCGGCTTTGTCCTGTGACGGTATCTGCTTGACGGGCAAAATCTAAAGTTACGGGAACCAGAACTAATGTGTTATCCCCAAAAACTGCTGATGGGCGCACGGAGATATTACGTGTCAAACCTATTTTACTGATGACCGAGAAGTTACCTACACTTAAAGAATTATTACCAGTTAAGCCAATGTTACCGCCAACACCGATATAGCTAGGGCCGCCAAGAGTGGTTCTACCTGGTGAAACTCCGCCAGTAGTTCCTCCTTGAGTTGGAGTCCCTGGAGTCCCTGTACCTGGTTGCTCGCTGGTAAGGTTAGGCGGAATTAGAACTTGGTTAATCGCATGGATGACGCCATTGCTAGCTTGGACATTCGCTTGAATAACTTGGGCATCGTTGACGACAATTTGATTATTAGCTGTATCTACCTTAACGTTGACAGGTTGAGCCTCAAGAGTCGTAACTTGCCCAGTTGACAGTTGGCTAGAAGTTAATTGACCAGAAACTACATGGTATCGCAACAGCTTAATCAATGTTTCGCGATTTTCCGGTAGCTGTAATTGCTGTAGAGTCCCTGCTGGTAAAGCCGCAAATGCTTGATCTGTAGGAGCAAAGACAGTATAAGGGCCTGGTTGTTGCAGGATATCTGTTAACCCAGCGGTTTTTAGTAAAGAAGTTAAAGTTGTAAATGAAGCGCTAGATGCAGCCAAGGAAACGATATCTGTACTGCCTGGTTGAGTTGGGGTAGTAGCACCACCTGCAACAATATAACTAGCAGCTGGAAGATTGCTGGCTATTGGTTGTAACTGTCCCTGTCTGACTAAAGCTTGATACAAAAGTGCGGCAGCTTCGGCGCGTGTTAAAGTCCTTTGGGGATCGAGTTGTCTAATTTCTGGATAGTTAACAACAATATTGCTTTGTGTAGCTGCTGCAACAGCATTCACCGCATAATTTGGGACAGATGAGGCATCTGTGTAGTAACTGTTCAACACAGTAGCTGCATCGCTGCTACTAGCTAAAGTTAAACCACTGCTTAAAGCAACGATCGCTTGTACTTTAGGAATTTGTTCGTTGGGTAAAAATCTGTTTCCTGGATAGCCGGACATAAATCCAGTTTCGTAGGCTTCCCGAATTGCATCCGCCGCCCAGTAGTTAGCGGGAACATCCGAAAATCCGCCAGTAGTTAATTGTCTGACTGGGTTTTGGTTGAAAGCCTTTTGGATCATTGCGGCGAATTGCGCGCGAGTCACAGCTTGATCGGGCTTAAAAGTCCCATCAGGAAACCCTGCAATGATGTTTCTTTGCGCTAAGGCGGTAATAAATGGACTTGCCCAGTAATTAGAAGCAACATCAGATAAGTTAGTTGTTGTAGCCCCTGGTGTGGTTGTATCTTGCGACAGCAAAGTACTTTGAGCCGAACCAGGGCGAGAAATTACAATAGGACTTAAAGTAGCAATTACTACTCCTAAAGCTAGGAAACTGCTTTTAAAGAATGAGCCGCGTAACCAACTAAACATGAATATTTCCTCCAACAGTCAATAGAGTTGATTCTCAATTTTTAAATTCAATATGGGAAAGTGCTGATGATAAGGTGCGCATCTGGGCTAAAATTACGAACACGAAATGTTAAATTTTTTAGTCTAAAAATTTACCAATATATCCACCTTCCTTGTCTTTCATAACTTCCGTGCAAATGTTTAATTTTCAGAGCAACTCTAAGTGATGAGAGTTGAGCTTTTTCGTCACTACAGATCAAACCTAGCTGAAAAAGCTACTAAAGGTGTCTGAGATTTGCCGACAACTAAGAGCATCTTAGTATAAGTTCACGACATTATCAGTTTGAGTAATGCGAACTGTGAAAAAGGGTATTTCTTAGTCGTCTTATCTTTAAGAACTAGTCTAATTACATCAATTTTGAGTTGCATGAGCCTGTTATTAAGATACAAGAAAGTCGCGGATTGCCATCTTTAATATTTTTAATCCGTTACATAAATCTAACAACTAGCTAAAGGCTAAATATTTAGAGATTTTTTTCCTTCTTTAGATAGTTGACAACAGCAGTAATTATTTGAGTAAGACAGCGCCAGGACAAGCTTAGACTAGAAAAGCGCGATCGCACTTCCTTGCTTTCAGCATAGTTAATCTCTCTCACTGCGGTACAAAATTCTCTCAATCTTCATTGCGCATCGAAAATACCAATTTTTCAGATGGCGAGCTTTGCTAGTTGGTATCTTTTTTTGTGGAACTGCTGTACTAGCCTGTTTATCTATATCTCGTTAACCCAAGGAGGGAAGATACTTTTTGACTTCAAATCCGCTTTTGATTATTCTTTTTACAAATAATTTATGATTAACGACTTAATCCTCATGTAATAGCAGATATACAAATCAGGCATCTAACCAGGGATTGGTAAATCCTTTCCCCACCATCTTCATAAAGGATGTAAACATACAGCAAAATACATCACCTGAAGTTATTTTTCGCTCACTAATCAACGCTCTCAATTGTAAAAAAATAATGTGATATATATTAGTAACTGGATATTTTATCGAGATAATACTGATAAAGCCGTATTATATTTGCCAAGTAGTTAATTTGATGAATACCGAATAGTATCATGTTAGCTATCATACTCAAACGAACTTTTACCTATCGCCAAATCATGCTTTAATTTCCGAGAAGTTTATGAAGCTAAAATAAATTTTTGCCAATTCATCAATAAATCCTTGCATAAATCTAGATAAATAGACTAAAACTGCATATCTTATCCTTATATAGCTGATATATCAGCTAGCGCAAAACAGTATGGGTATCCTTCTGCAAAAGATACAAAATCGATTAATTAGAAATATTTACAATTTGCCATTTTTACAACATCAAGCTGAACTTGAATATCAGGAAGCGGTTACGAAACATCTGGCAAATTTACCTATAATCCCTGCTGATGATATGAGTCTGATCAAAACTATCAACAATGAAGGACTAGTAATTACTTCATTAGCAGCTTTAGGAATTGCATCCAGTGGAAGTATGTTTCAGGCAGCAAAAAGCTTGATGCATCAAATACCCAGCAGTAATACAGATAATAACAATGAATTTGTTGTTCATGCTAGCCCTGAGCAAATTATGGCATACCCAGAGATTTTTTTATGGGGAGTAGAACAACGATTAATTAATATAGTGGAAACTTATATAGGCTTACCTGTAGCCTATCATGGGGTTTACCTGCGTAGAGATATAGCTAATCAAGTCGAGCAAAAATCTCGACTATGGCATATAGATAAAGAAGATAGAAAAGTCTTAAAAATTATTGTTTATTTGCAGGATATGTATGAAGATAGCGGGCCATTTCAATATATTCCCATATCCTTAACTTCATCATTAATTCAATCACTGAAATATCATCATGGTTACATCCAAGATACAACCATGCAAAAAGTGATATCACCTACTGAATATAAATCTTGTTTGGGTGCGGCTGGTACAGTAATCATTGCTGCTACTGGTAGTATCTTCCATCGCGGAAAAGTCCCTGTAGCAACCGATCGATTAGCTTTATTTTTTGATTACACTTCCAGAATGCAAACACAGTCATTTTATGGGAATTTATCGTTAGCAAATGAAGATTTACTCAACTTGTCTGCATCTCTTTCCCAACAACAACGAGATTGCATATTTCTCCAGCAAAAACCTTGAAATGGCTATGAGATGAAAAAGCGATCGCACTCCTCAAATCCTCAACCATAGCTGCTACTTCTTCCAGGGTAGCTTTGTCCCCATCTCCGTCCATGCAGAGAACACCAGATAGACGATCAACAAACCAGCACTGACTATAAAAATCACAACATCGTTATTCATACCTGTAGCTTGATATTTATTAACAACTCTACCAACTTTTCCGTGTCAACAGCAGCGTATCAACACTTCTCCCAGTCAACCTAATATCACCTCAGTCCGCATAACTCCTGCACGTTCATGACGAGCTAATAGTTTCACTGTGCTACCTCCATCTCCCCGCACAATCCATTCTACCTTTGCCCGGTCTTTGGTCGGATCGCTCTGTCTCCTTGTTGGGTGTGAAGGTTGGTAAGCCCGTCCCTCTAATTGTCCTAACTCTTCGCGGATGTTACCAGTTTCTAAAGTTACACCCTCAGGTAAGTCTATTTCACAGATACAGCCTCTGACTAGCTGCTTTTCCAAAGCTTTTTGGGTAACGTAGGTAGGTAACCAACCTGTATTCTGTACAACTAACTGCACTCGATATAAATCGTTACCTAAGCTGTGGACGCTAGTTTGATAAATCTCCAACCGCGGGGAGATTAACAAATGCCAAACTAACCAATCAGGAAAGCGGGCGATTTCATGTTCTAAAAACTCTGGGGGTGGATTGTACCACGCATACATGCTATCCCAACCGCCTAATTCAACTTCACCAAGTTGGGGATGATCGAAGGGATACCAATCAACATAGCCCTTTCCTGAGAGCTGTTCATCGTTCCAGCGCAACAACTTCAGCTCATCTTCTAAGGGATGTTCTCGAAACCATTCGACATGTTTATATTCTTTAATTCCTGCTTGACTTTGGGGACTCCAAACTTCTACCGTCCAAGAAAAGACACCGCGATCGTCATAAGCCCAATCATCGAAGGTTCCTGAAATATAATCTTTCGGATCGTAGCGGAAGTCGTGAAAAGCAGAAATCGCTGGGTATTCCGTAATTTCCGTCGCTTTTTTCCCAATATATTGATAAATCCGGAGGTCGTTGACAGGAAATTCCTCATCGCTGTGGTAGCTGTAGGGACGAATGATTACGCCGCCAAAGGTATGAAAAGATACTGCCACTGTGATATTAGAGTGAGTCGTCATGAATTGGACAAGCGATCGCACTTCCGCTTCGGATGTGGGATAAGGGCCCGCCCCTGGCTGCTGAAACTCTTGTCGCCACATAGCCGGAAAGTTGCGGTTCAAATCTAACCCCTGTTGAGGCGGCTGAATCTTAATCTGTACTCCATCGTAATTTTCTATACGTCCTTCAGGTATAACTCGGTAATATTTACCACCAAATTCCGTTGGTTCCCGACGCACCAATAAACGCGGTTCCGTCAGGGAAATTTTCCAAGCACCATTTGCATCGGGAATGCGCATCAGTAAAATCCGCCCATCCCCATCGATATCTTCCATAACTAAACCATCGTTGCTTTCCCTACCTTCAGGATAGGGACGGGTAGCAGAACGAATAAATTTTGGTTTGTCAGCCAAAGCCCACTCCGCACCATCAGGGTTAACTCGCGGACAAATGTAGAAGACGCGGGTGTCTAAACAAGGAGTAATCGCCGGATGATTACCGTAGGCTGTAACTAATGTTTGCAGTAGATATAGACAGACAATTGATGGTGCTAATTCCGTAGCGTGGATATTACCATCAATCCAAAGGGCTGGTTTTTCCCTGTCTGTTCCGGTAGCAAAATTAGTAACTGTCAGCAGCCAGATGTCCCTACCTTCATAACTCTTACCAATGCTTTCTATACGTACTAGGTGCGGAAATTCCGCAGCATAACTATGCAAGATGTTTGTTAGATCTTCGTAGCGGTAATATTTATCAAACTGAACATCTGGCATAATTACCCTCTCATGCGCCAGGCGTACATTCTCTACAATACCATTGCCTGTTACTGCAAATTGTGGTTTTGGGTTTTGAGATGACACAAATAGAGAGAATATTCCAAATAGATGAAGTACGAAGGTAGGGGCACAATAATGTTGTGCCCTATAATTATTTGGATATCAACAATGCAGTCTTCTGCAAATAAATTGGCTGATTCTAGACATTGTGTAATTTTAAATCTGAAATTTTCCATCTAAAATTTAGTAATTTATCTGGGAAGTTCATCGGGGACATTCGGGTAAACTTTTCTCAGCATAATTACAATCAAAATAAATTAGAGCTTCCCTAGTAGATTCAAAAGTGGGAGTTGTGATGTAAGATTTACTGTTTGGACTAGCTTCTTTTGACCAAATCTTTAAGTAGTAACTACGATTATCATCGCTAGACCATAATTCATAACGATAATTGCCTCCAAAACCCTCACTATTTAAATAATCAGCTAGGGCTGTATGTGATGTGGCTATGCAGGTCAATAAAGTCAACACAGGAATTGTGACTACTTTTAAGATTGGACTGAATTTCATAAATACATCGGAGATACACTATATCTAGCTTCATAAATATGGTTTATCTTCACATCAGTAATAATGTGGAATATTTTGTAAAGATATAAAAATAACAACATTATTTGTAATGTTAACTAAAATTCCTATTGAAATCCGCTCTTGGATTTGTGAAATATTACATGTATGGTTGTTGACTGTCCATAGACAAAACCGACATTTTAAATTTAAGAGTTTTTATCATCGATTCTCTTGGACTAATAAAACCGATTTCACTTGTCGCTTAATTGGTTTTCTTACCAAATTTAGCTTGCCGTAAATAGTCTTGCCATTGTAATAAAGTGAAGAAGAACTTCCTCCATCTAAATTCATCGCTTTTTTTGCTCCTAAGGTTTTCATAAAGGCTGCTAATTCTGATAAATTCATCCCCGATTTAGCCAAGCGGACATTAGGCTTTTGAGCTACCATAACTAAGAGAATATTGCCATCATCAGTAATACCAATAGCAGTTCTAGAACTAGGTTGATTGCTACCAATTGCATCTCTACCATTGGCTTGATCAACAAATCCTTCTTGTTCTGAAGTAAGTTCAGGTAAAAGATTGGGGCCACCACCTACTGCATCGAGTAACTGACATCCGGCTAAGGGTAATTCATTGTGAGGAGTAATATCATAGGTGACAGTTTCTCCGCAGAGGTAGCGGCGAAATTCTGTGCGATTAAAAATTTTATTCAAATAAGGTTTGAGGTTAGGATTTTTGACTAGTCTTTCGTTATCTGTGGGATCGGCTACTACACGACCAGCAATAACAACATGAGATGTAGATTTTTGATTAACTGGGTCAAAAAAGCCTGCATTTAAAATAGCTTTTACTTGCTGTTTTCTGGCGAATTCTTCTACAGTGGCTACTTTATCTGCGATTGCAACTGTGACTAGAAATCGCCTATCATTGGGAATTGATAAAATATGAACTACGCTTTGCGGTAAGGTGCGCTGTTCGTAGGTGATGGTTTTTGGTGGAGAAGGTGCAACATTTGGCACTTTTGATATAGAGGAATGCAACTTAAATAATAGTGGCATCCCGAAACTAATTAATGTCAGACTCAGTAGCCAGATTTTTTTGACTTGAATACCCATATTATTAAATTAAGCTGAAAATTCGCTAAATAAATATTACCCAGGCAACTATGTAAATTCCAGATAAGATGACATTATATTTTTCTATACTTTTCTAGGCTGGATTTCATAGCCTATCTTTGTTATTATTTTTTAATCTTTGCTAGACACAAAATATGTAAGCGATCGCACTAGCACGAGTTGAGAATAATGGCGATCGCACTCCCATAGTCATACCTCTATCGACAGATTAAGAGGCTTTTGGTTGATACCAGAGAATTACCTGTAATTTGGCGCAGTAGCCACCCCAATCACTAATTTCCGTTTCATTGTCAGCCAGCCAATCATAAATTTGTGCCGCTTTTGCTAAAGCTACCTTTTCCGAACGGTAAAGCTTTGGGCTAGGACAAAAGGCTTTACCATTGATGTGTATAGCTGCAATGTGCCAGTAGTCGCTACCTTCACCCTCCGGAACAACTTCTATAAATCCATTACTGTAAGGCTCAATTATGCCGATGTTCATCTGCTAACTAATCGCACTCCCAAAATATTTATCCTACAGTTGCAATTGCTTAGTCGCTATCCTACTCTTTAGTTAATTTATTTAGCAGTCAAACAGGTAGCAAATCAGAGAAAGTCTGAGGTAACTGTACATAATTGTCAGTAATTCTTTAGGTATAATTCTCAATGGCTAATTTTGTTCACTGTGGACAAAAACTTATTAGCAAAAATAGTCTTTGTAGCAGATGTGGTGGCGAAAAAATGGTCATATGATAATGAGCATCAATAATTAGCTATGACTAGAGTAATAATAGGAGCTTGATATGTTTAGCGCCCTGATTTTGTTTGCGGGTTACGCTGCTATTTCGACATTCTTTATTTCTGCGGTTGAGTAACAAGACACAAACGCTATATTTGATTGTGTATGAGATGAAGCGATATTAGTTAGGCGTAGATGCTTCTTCGCGGCAAAATACAAATAGATTACCTGTTGCACCTCTTCCGACTCTAATTTGTGAGTCTAAATATGAGGTTGTCCACAGCGCTTCATTTCGCAAAAATTCCCACACCGGAATTTTCAACGCTGGTAAACTCCAACTGGAGATTCCCAAGGGCTTTGTTCCTTGTACGGAAAACGCCCCAAAACTTACTTGAGCAACCCGTTCATCTTCACCCCATCTCCATACGCCGTCAGCTATTAAGCGCCATTCTCCTAAAAATGGGAGAGCGAATTCCGCACAGTTGGCGGCGGAAATTTGCGAGGAATGGCTTGCAACTAAGGTTTGCCACACGCGTATAATTTTCACTCCTCCCCCAATTTCTCTGAATGACGATAGTCGGCGCGTGACTACAGTACCGCGCGAAGCGTAAATTAATCGCCAGCTACCAGTTAGGGAGGAAAGATGATTGACGCTAAGGGGGCGATCGCGGGGATTTAGCCCCTCCAACTGTTGCACAAGGCGATCGCTTGTTTCATCGGGCGAGGGAAATATGCTTTGCTGCCAGCCTAACTCTGCAATTCGTTGCAGTAGTTCCGTTTTTAAGCTAAATCTCGTTTTTTCATCATCCATTATCTTTGCTCCATTTGTCATTGTCTCGATCGCCAGAGAAAATTACTTTACTTTTCTTTACGTAATTTGGTGATTTGCGCTTGTTTACTGATTGAGTAAACACCTTTTATTCAGGCTATCAGCCTTTTACTGTCAACAGAGCTTGACATGTTGTTACAATTCTGTTAAATTTATTTACATAAATTAATAAATAAATCAAAAGACCTATTGCTTTAGGTATTAACGAAAAATTTTTCATTTCGGTTTTGATTTCGGTATCGGTATCTCCCATCGTCATTTGGTTTTCTCCCCCTCTCCTCAGCCGCCAAGCTGAGGTTTTTTTTGGCTATTTTTGGGTTTGAGAGTGAATTGAGTGGGGAACTAAGTCTGCGATCGCCCTATCAATTCTGGAAACTGGCAAAATTAAATAATTATTAAAAATAGCCTACCTCTCTAAATTCATGTTTGAAACTTTTAAATAACACCACAATATAGTTATCTAAAAATTAGCACTCACCGCTTGATAGTGCTAATTTATCAGGGAAATTTAATACTTATGATATAAGCAAGAATTATCCTTGTTAGAGATGGCAATTGATAAAATTTGAGACATAATAATTGCTATTAAAACCAAAGTTTCATATAATCGATTAATAATGGGAGAGGACTGGAATGAAATATACTTTTGACCTTGTAGGAGTATCTCCAGTTTTAAATTTTTTTAATCACCAACAGCAGAGCCAAACACAAGCGCAGCATCGAGGTGTGGAATACTTGGGAACCCATATTTGTACATTAGATGCGTTCTTAGAATCCATTGAAACCATGCCCACCAAATGGGGTTGGAACTTGGATCAAGTCGTAGACACAGTAATTCAGTTTTGGTTACATAACTCAGACAGTATCAACTATTGGAAAAGACGTTTAACAGATGCTGGCAGAGATAACTTACTAGTAGCTAGAGTAGCTGATTTCACAGCCTTACAAGCCGAATTAGAATCCTTACTAGATAAGGATTAGTCAGCTAATGTGCAACTTAAAAGCAAATAGCTTAAATACATCTAGAGGTTTTCTAGTGATTCGCAATAACGCTCTTTCTTCATAGAAGCTACAACATGAGTTTCTTGATTTGTATCTCTTACCTTATTTCTGAGAATTGGTAAAATTCCGATTTACATAATTGTTCCTAGGGGCACAAAATCTTGTACCCCTAGCCTTATATTTCATTTAGTAGAAATACCCTGTCAATATCAAATCGAATTACCAAGGCTGTGTTTCTCTAGCAATACCCAAAAAGGGTATTGCACAAAAATTGGTTGGCTTCCCAATTGAGTATCAACTTATTGAACTTCTGCCGGATGTTGTTCTTGTTGCCTTTCGATAAACATTTGCACGCGGTTGCGGTAGTTTCTTAAAGTTTCATCTACCCAATCGCGCTCATTACTATTAGCAAATAAATGTACTACTGGCTCACTAGCATCTGGTAAAACTAACAACCAATTGTCATCATAGGGCTGACCAATTTTCACACCATCGATTAATTCTAAGTTTTGGGCGGGATGAGTTTCCACTAAATAACGCATGAGTGCGCCTTTAGCACTCCAAGGACAACGAACTGTATGGGATCTGTGAACTACACGAGGTAATTCAGCACGCACAGTAGCAAGCGATCGCTCTTGAATTGTTAACATTTCAATGATCTTGGCAATACAAAACATCGCATCAAATCCAGGATGCAATTGGGGGAAAATAAAACCAGTATCGCCGCTACCAGCCAACACCACATTGCTATATTGTTGCGAAGCCTCCATTAAAGCTGTTGGATTAGCTTTAGTGCGGATGACTTTACCATCATGGCGACGGGCGACTTGTTCCACCGCACTTGAAGCATGAACTGGTACAACTACCGTACCTCTGGGGTTGGAGGTTAAAATCATATCTACCATCAGTGCGGTTAACATTTCTCCGCGAATGGGCGCACCCGATTCATCGACTAAAATCAGCTGTTCGCCATTAGCCGATACTTGGACACCAAAGTTAGCTTTCAACGCTTCCACCACATGTCCTAACTGAGTTAACAGTCCTTCTCGCTCAGCAGTTGATACAGCGTGCTTATTCAAGCTAGCGTTCAAAACTACCGCATCAGCCCCAAATTTATCTAACATTTGCGGTAATACAGCCCCAGACACCGCATAAACGTAGTCAATTACTACTTTGGCGCGACTGTTGCTGAGAGTAGAAACATGTAATAATTTCTCAAAAGCAGTACAGTAACGGTCATTAACTTGACTGGGATAGGCAACATCACCAATTTCATGAATTTGTGCCCGCCGCATATCTTCTTTAAAGTAAGCCCCCTCAATTTTCTTTTCTTGGGCTTTAGAGATATTGATGCCCTTATTATCCATAAATTCAATCAGGATATAATCAGGGCGATCGGGATGGACGCGCACATGAATACCACCAGCTACTCCCATGATGGGTATAACTGTGCGGGCGATGGGTACAGCGGTAGCATCAAGGTTTTGAATATCAATTCCTACTGACATTAAACCCGCAATTAGCGATCGCGTCACCATCCGCGATACATTGCGCTGATCGCGGGAAACTGCCACTTTAGAACCTGGTTTTAAAGTAGAACCGTAAGCTGCACCCAACTTCACCGCAAATTCTGGAGTGATATCAATATTGGCTAATCCTTGGACACCACGTTGTCCAAATAAATTCCTTTGGGCAATATTTCCCCAAATCAAGTTAATGTTTAAAACAGCACCGGACTCAATCTTTTTACTCGGCCAAACCCTAATTCCCGGGCTAATCTGGGCTTCTTCTCCCACCGTAGATAAAGAACCCACTACAGATGCTTCTAATACATGAGCGCGACGATCAACACGAGTACCACGAGAAATCACACAAGCCGAAAGTTGGGCTTCTTCACCAATAATTGCCCCATTCCAAACAATGGGACGTTTCAAATTGGCATCAGCCGCGATCGTTACATTATCCCCAATCACAGTGCCGGCTTCAATTTGTACCCTGGCACCAATCCGGCAATTATCACCAATTACCGCTGGGGTTTCGATGGTTGCTGAGGGGTCAATATAAGTATTTTGACCTTTCCATAGACCTGGCGAAATTTCTGTGTAAGCAAAGTCGAGTTTTACCTTACCATATAGGGCATCATACTGCGCTTCTCTATAGGCATCCAAATGACCAACATCGCACCAATAACCTTGGGCAATGTAACCATACATTGGCTCATTTTTGGCTAGTAATAAGGGGAATAAATCTTTGGAAAAGTCACATTCTGTGTTCGCTGGCAGATAGTCTAAAACTTCTGGTTCGAGAATATAAGTCCCCGTATTGACTGTATCCGAGAAAATTTCACTAGTAGAAGGTTTTTCTAAAAATCGATTAATTCGACCATCTTCATCAGTAATTACTACTCCAAACTCAATTGGGTTAGGGACGCGGGTTAAAATTAAAGTCGCCTTTGATTTATTTTGTTTGTGAAATTCAATTGCGGCTGTTAAATCAAAATCTGTGACACTATCGCCGCTAATTACTAAAAAGGTTTCATCCAAAAGTTCGGCAATATTTTTCACACAGCCAGCTGTGCCTAAAGGTTGGTCTTCTTCCACAGCATAGGTCATCTGTACGCCAAAATCGCTACCATCTTGAAAGTAATCGCGCAGCACATCAGGTAAATAATGTAGCGTCGCAATTACTTCTGTGATTTGATGCCGTTTGAGGAGATTGATAATATGTTCAGCAATCGGTCGATTTAAAATTGGCACCATTGGTTTGGGCAAATCGCAAGTTAAGGGACGAAGCCGCGTTCCCGAACCGCCTGCCATCAGCACTGCACGCATAAATCCTCCTTAGCTATTTGCAGCATTTGCTGCTTTAATACCCGCAATATACGTTGTGTTTTTCTTACTCTAGTCTCTTATGAATGTTGATATTTCAGGAACTCCCACAAGAGGCATCTAAGTTAACAAAGTATATATACTTAATTCTTATGGAATATGCTGCTAGGAAACAGCCGTTATGTTGTTATTTCTTGATTTTTGAATTGTGCTTAGGCTTGTCTGAGACATCGTCACTAGCTACGATGTCAAAGCCTACTCTAAACTGGAATAAGAGAATGTAGCGTTAAGTCACTCGGTAACCGAAAAACTAAAAAGTTCCTCTGGGAGTTATAAGAATGATTAAGTTAATTATTTTTGGTTTAATTGCTGGCTATATCTATGGTGCTTGGAAGTTCTGGAAAGGCTTTGAGCGCACTCACTTTACTCCAAGTCTGCCTAATCGGATAGGTTTAGCTTTGTTGTGGCCGGCTTTATTTGTTACTAATAAATCCTATCGTCGCAACTTTAGACAAGCTCTAAAAGGCAAGTAATTCTCATATTTCATTGTCTTAGTTATCGCGGTTGTATCAATTTATTTTACAAGGAACGGAGAATAGGTAATAATTCAACTATTTTCCGGCGACAAGCTCAAGAAACTGATACCAATTTAATCTGAAGATGCATAAAATCTAGCCTGCGCAGGCTAGATTTTTTCGTTTAGCCGAGCCAGTGCGCCCTTGGTGCTTCCAAGGGTTGTGCTAACTGCCGAGGACGTGAATGTGCAGCCTGAATATAGCAATGAAGTGCATATCAATATATATGTACTCAAATTTGTTTGCTATTGAGGAGCTAGGTACATAATTATTGCGATCGCACTACAGCAATCCGTTTAGGAGTTATAAATACTTATCTTCCTTGTCCTCCTTCTCCACAATGGGCTACTGGATGTGCTGTGTTTCACCTTAGCTCATAGAATACAAATAATAGAACTTTTCGGTACTTGACGGCTTTAGCTGCACGCAAGCTGCTCTTTGCTAAGATTTGCAGATATTGATCATTGAAATTTCCCAATGTAAATGCTTAATATAAGAGCAATATTTCGCAATCTCTCATCATAATTAATGCTCTATCGTAAGGCTGATTTATTTTTATAGCGATCGCCGTTGACTTTTGGCTAATTTTATAGTTACCTAACCAGAAATCCTATCCTTAGGCAGCTATTCAATTTTCCTGACTAACCGTTAATATAAAAAATGTATATCACTATACATTTTTTTGTGAAGTTTATCCTATTAAGCAAAAAAAAAGGATGTGAAGATTTGTAAATAAAGTTAAGATTAGAAGGAAACTTAGGATTATGCTTCTCATTTATGCGAGACTCAAATTTACCAGGGTCTGAATTGCTCAAAAGCGTTTTAGAACCACTGTTGGATGATTTTCATTATTGGTTTGCGCGATCGCGCGATTTTTTGGAAACCAAACAACTCTCATTTATGAGTGAGCAAGAGCAAAACGACTTGCTTTTACAAGTCAAGCAAGCACAAGACGAACTAAACACAGCAAAAATGCTATTCAATGCAACCGATGGACAAGTTGGAATTGATATGGCGACAATTACGCCTTGGCACAACCTGGTAACAAAATGTTGGAATGTGGCTATGCGCTTTCATCAAGAACAGAAGGGTTAAAAATAAAGTTTTTATTAATTAAGTTCGCTAAACTTAGTTAATAGCAGCAAGTCGGTATATAGAAAAGCCAGCGCGTAGATAGACTAGCTAGTCGCAATCTTTGCGAGTCTAACTTGATTAACTTTTTAAATTTTGTCTAGTGGTATGTAGATTCTTTCAAAAGTCCACAATCCTTAATAAATTTTGAATAAATCAGAAAATTAGGTATCCCATGCTACCTTGTTCTGAATAATCAGTTACCACATTTCCCTTAAATAGACCACATAATACGTACCTATAGTACGTTACTTAGTCGCCATAGCTGTCAGTTAAATTACCAGCAAAGCGAAACGTTACAGTAAAAACTTTTAAAATTCACTTCCTCTGGAGGACAATTCCGATGTTACACCTGCTTTACATTCTTGCCTTTACAATTCTGGCTGTGATTGCTGTAGCCAATTTAATTCGCAACTTGATTATGTTCAGCTTTGATCGAGACCGAACTTATCCAGCAATGAATAATCAGGGACAATTTGGCTATCCTTCATCACGAAAGCAGTTTACACCACATCCAGAGTTATTAGATAATGCAGGTAATTTAATTAAAGAGCCTTTATTAGTAATGCGGTCAATCAATGTAGAAGATGCCCGCCAGCAACTAGATGCTTTATATGAATCTTCTCCAGGTCGTAAAGTTGAGAATCAAGAAGAAGGCTAAATCGGAGTACTAATTCCTGAGCGAAGAAAAAATTAATATTAAAAGGTAAAGAAAGGAGTTTAGATCTTCTTTCTTTTTTTATTGGTCAGTGGTCAGTAGGGGCGGGTTTATTAAGATCATCATTGATCGGCGAAGATATTCGTGAACCCGCCCGTACAGTTGTCAGTTGTCAGTTGTCAGTTGTCAGTTGTCAGTTGTCAGTTGTCAGTTGGTTTTTTGATATTTAATCAAGATTCTGGTAGGGGTGGGGTTTTCCCACCCTTCCAAGAATTTAATTTTACGTTTTAGATTGTTAGTAAGGAACACAGGATACAAGGACAAAAAGGAGAAACAACAATCAAAACCTGCCCAATGCCCCATGCCCAATGCCCTACTAATTACGCCTCAATCACTACTCGTAAATTGCCGCGTTTTTTGGCAACACGACAAGCGGTAGTGTTACCAGAACGCTCAAATTCTAAATCGAGAATGGTGGTACCAACTTGCAAATTATGGAAGGATAAACGATTAATCGACTCTGGTAAAGCCGGGTCGATGATGCGCAAGCAGTTATTTTGCGCATCAGGTACGAGATTGACTATCATTTGCAATAGTTGGAAAATACTACCAGTAGCCCAAGCTTGCGGCGTACAAGCAACTGGGTACTGTACGGGGGCGTTATCACCGTTACGTTCGTAACCGCAGAAAAGTTCGGGCGGACGTTGATATGGTTGCTGGCTAGTCATATCAAATAAACCTTGGAATAGTTCTAAGGCTTGATCGATTAAGCCAAGCGATCGCAATCCCATCGCAATGATCGCGTTATCATGGGGCCATACTGAACCGATGTGATACCCCATCGGGTTGTAAGCTGGAGATAAACTACTAAGTGTCCGAATTCCCCAACCATTAAACATATCTGGGGCGCGTAATCTTTCAGCAACGCTATAGGCTTTTTCTGGTGTAAAAATACCCAAATGCAAGCAATGGCCGGGATTAGATGTAATACTATCTACCTGCTTACCGTCGCCATCTAAAGCTAAAGCACAGAAATCTTGGTCTTCCATCCAAAAATCTCTGTTAAACCTGATTTTCAGATTTCTCGCTTCTTCTTGCCATCTATCTGCTAAGTCTAGCCGCTTTTTCATCCGCGCAATCTCTGCTAGGCGCATTTTCGCTGCATAAACATAAGCTTGCACTTCACAAAGAGCGATCGCACCGTTAGCTAACTCTCCCTTATGGTCTACAATACAGTCGCCAGAATCTTTCCAACCTTGGTTAGCTAGACCACGTTTAGATTTACGATAGTAGCTTAAGTAGCTAGTGTGTTTAGTATTGCGGTCAATCCACTCCATAGCTGCTAAGGCATTGGGCCAAAGTTGCTCTAAAGTTTCGTGATCGTTTGTCCAAGCATAATACTCAGCATAGAGCATCAGCCATAAAGGCGTAGCATCAACTGTACCGTAATATGGCGTATGGGGAATTTCTTGACAACGCGCCATTTCTCCCAGTCGCAACTCATGGAGAATTTTGCCTGGTTCTTCTTCCCGCCATTCATCCTCAACTTTGCCTTGATACTTCGCTAACAGCATCAGCGTTTCTTTGGCAATTGTGGGATTTAACATCAAGGTTTGGGACGCTGTAATGATGGAATCTCGCCCAAACAGCGCCGAAAACCAAGGTACGCCCGCAGAAACAGTCTTATATTTACCAAAAGACTGGCGCAACAGATACATATCTTGTTCAGCGCGTTCAATCACGCGATTGAAGATGCTTTTATCTGAGCTAATCCGGGTAATTTGGTGTACCCATTGTTTCTCTTCCATTAGCTCAGCAGCTTTCGCCTGTGGTAGGGTAATGGCGGCGCTGACGGTAGAACTGGGCTGATTATTGCGTAATAAATTCACCCGATAAGCCAACTTTTGGGTTTCGTGGGGCGTCAACTCTAACTGCCAAACCGCAGTGTAACCTTTAAAGTAGTCTGGTTGGCGATGCTGAAATTGGAGACGGGATTCCATGACTAAGCCATCCAAACCTTGATAAGCTAGCGTCAAAGATTCGTCACGTAACAGCATGGGCTGAGTTTGTACACCTGCAAAGCCATCACCTTCTGTGGATGTTCCTTCTTCCGGTAGGGGTTCCACTAAGCGTAGTAATCTACCGCGTTTGCCTCTGTCATAGCCCCGCACTTCAAATAAATCGACAAAATCGGCATCGAAGCTGAGGGTAAGTTCAAAACTAATAGTAGTTGTGCTATAATTAGCTACTTCAATTTCTTCAAACAGTGCCCCATTGAGTACCAATTCCCGGCGAATCCCTACAGTATCAGGCCTCAGGCGTTCATCAATCCTGGGGTTGGTACATAGCACCGAGAGGGCAAATCCTTTTTCCGCTGTGCTACTGAGCAGCACAGGCGATCGCCCTTCAATTTGTAACTCTAGGCGGCTGAGAAATCTGGTATCACAACAAAACAGTCCCATACTGGGGTTGCCATCATTGAGAGAACAGCCAGAAATGTTTCCCAGCGTATCTGTCACCAGAAATAAATCATCATCTTTGACCGTCAGTGTTGGTTGTTGTCTTTCACTGATAACACAAGGCCATTCTGGTATAGGTAGTTGTTCTGCAGGAATATAAGTTTTTCCGTCCAGGAAAATTTTTTCCGGTGTCATTAGTATATCCGGTGTCATTAGGCAACATTCCGTGTACAGGTCTAGATTTTCGCGTAGGCGTTAGCGTCAACAGGAAAAAAGTTCACTCCAAAGAATTCTCTCTAGAGAATTTAGGTAAAAAGACGCTCTAGCAAACGTAGTTAAGCTGTTCCAGCCAAAATCATACTGACACACTCTGAGAAAAAGGACAGCTATAAAATCTACAGCAATGAGAATCTAGAAGTAATACTGCTGGTTTGAGATTTCTATTTGATGCTGTCAATACTTAAATATTGAGTGTGTCAGAAGGTAAACTTATACTTTTTAAAGTTTTATTAAGCTTACGTCAAGTCTAAAAAAAGGCTATTTTCACTAATTTTTGAGATTATTTGCGGATTAATCTTTATTTAAATTTCTATATTACCTTTTATAGGCAGATTCTTTAGTTTTTGAACTCTATACCGCCTCTGGCATATTATTTAAAGCAGATTCAGCAAAAATGTGGCGATTCAAAAAATACCTGTGCTTAAAATAATCGTCTCTACAATTAGGTTAGCGAGAAATTAGGGCAAAATCATTGCCTTCATTGGTTTGAATAATAGACAGCAAATTTCAACTTAGTGAGGTAGAGATCAGGTGGAGATACAATATATTTTGTCCCAACTATGCCCTAATTTAGCTGATTCTTTCAATCATCATTTGCTCTTGTAGATAAACATAATATTTAGCATAATTAATGATGTAATTTTTATTTTTACTCGTTAATTTATGAGAAGTAAAAATCTTAATACCAGTCTTAACAAAGATTCAATTTAATTGATTAAATCATATTGAAAAAAATTAGAAAATATAGAAAATTACGCAATTATTCATCATCTATTTCCCAAGTAAAACCCATATATAGCAAGTATTATTAAAAATAATTCTCTGATGCTCATAAATAAATACTATCTACAACTAAGTCGGCACAAGGTTAGTAGACAAATAAAATAAAAATTCATGTAAAGGGTGATACATTAATACAAAAATATTAAAAAGTTCACCAATATTAGAATATGCAAGAAATATAACTTAGCGCAAAGCCATAACTAGTTGATATTTAAATTGGCTGATGTTGAATTGATCTGTGATAATTGATCCAAGATTACTAGCGAGTTGTCTATTGCCAAATTTTTGATAGGTTTGTAGTAAGCACAAAGTGTGCTTGTTGCATCCAGTACTTTAGTCCTGACGACAAAAAAATAAATGACTAATAAAGCTGTACAAGCTCCTCTTAACTTAGAATCAGAGTTTGGCACTGCTGCAAAAAGTCATTTTTACGATTCTTTACATATTGCCATCGTTTCGATGGTTTTAGAGTCCGTCGTAATTTGTACAATGCATCTGTGACTTGGATTCCGATCGAATTGGGCTTTTCTTAACGATATTCATGAGCATTTCAACTTCTGTGCTGAGTGATCTGCTACAGTTCCTCCCCTACCTACGACCCCAGCTATATTTCAAGGCTTCACTAACGGCGCTCTCCCATGCAATGGAAGACCAAGTTTTGGCGGCGACTTTAGTTCAGCCTTTGGTGATTGCTAGCTTCCAACGCGAGCGATTCTATCGCCAAGAAGCGCATCGCTACCAACGCTTATCGGAGCGAAGTAACCAAATATACGTATTATCTGCACCAGAAACAGATTTTACGAATAGCTCAGAATATTATGAAAAAGTAGCTTTTGAGCCGGATGATGCCTTAAGCCAAGAATGGCATTTGGTGGTAATTTCAGATAACTATGCTACTTGCCTCGTCTGTAGGGAAAGCCTCGGCTCTATTGCCAAAAATCAGCAGAATCCGGAAATGATACCGAGTCTGGATATGGATACAGCACGCAGGTTTGAGGGAATTTGGACATCAGAAAGAGGAGTCAGTCTCAAAGCAGCCCAATTACTACTAGAGAGAATTGTAATTTACAGACCAGATTTGGTTCCTAAAGTCGAAGAAGCACGCCAAAGGTTTGGCATTGGGAAACCAAAAATTGCATCAACAGCAGAACAAAGCAGCAAATATGCTTGTGACATCGATACCGATCCGTTTGTGCAACGCTTGGTAACTTATCTGCAAGCTAGTCAGTATAAATTGCATAAAGCTTATCGTTCGATTACAGCCCAAGCACGCAAAGAACAGTTAATTAACTCAATTAGTACTGCAATTAGGCGATCGCTCGATCCCCATGAAGTGTTGCAAATAGCTGCCCAAGAATTAGGACAGCACATGGGGGCGGGACGTTGTTTAATTTACCGCGCCCAAGCTACAGACGCCCAAGCCACCATTGAACATGAATTTTTAAATCCAGGGGTTTCATCGGTATTAGGAGAAACTTGGCAACTAGAGCAAAATACCCTATTTCTGGAAATAGTCAAACAAGGCGAGGGAGTGTGCGTCAGTGATACCCTAGAAGATCCTTGGGTGATTGATTCGCGAATTTTATCAGCGATCGCTAAAAAATTTGATATTCGCTCTTGGCTAATTGAACCAGTATTTTATCAAGGGCGATTGCTCGGCATAGTAGAGTTACATTATTGCAATCCCTCCCCCCATGAATGTTTACCAGGGGAATTGGATTTAGTCAAAGCGATCGCTACCCAAGTAGGCGCAGCTTTAATTCAAGCAGAGGCCTACGCCAACCTAGAAGAACTCAATCAGCAATTAGAAGCCCTAGATCGCACCCGCAGTAACCTGATAGCCATTACCGGACACGAACTGCGTACCCCCCTATCGACAATTCAAGTTTGCCTCGAAAGCCTCGCCAGCGAGCCAGATATGCCGCTAGATTTACAGCAGGTAATGCTGGAAACTGCCCTGGCTGATTCCGAAAGAATGCGCAAACTAGTGCAAGATTTCTTAACACTTTCCAACTTAGAAAGTGGTCGCGTAGAGTGGCATCCCGAATCGCTGACATTACAAGAATGTATAGACTTAGCTTTAAGTAGAATGCGGACTCGCCCCACCATTGAAAAACCGCCAGAAATTACCACGAATATTGCCAAAAACCTGCCTTTAGTCAAAGCCGATGGCGATTGGCTGGTAGAAGTCATCGCCAAACTTGTAGACAACGCCTTTAAATTTACGCCTTCCCACGGCGACATTAGCATTAGCGCCATCCGCAACGACAAGCAAATGGTCGAAGTTACCGTAGCTGATACCGGACGGGGTATCGAACCCAATCGCCTAGAAATAGTCTTCGACAGATTTTATCAAGAAGAGGGCGCATTGCGTCGCAGTACAGGCGGTACAGGCTTGGGTTTGGCAATTTGTCGCCAAATTGTCAACGGCTGGGGTGGGGAAATTTGGGCGACTTCCAACGGCAAAGACCAAGGCAGCCAGTTTCACTTTACCATTCCCATTGTGCTGAGCAGCCCGGAACGAGGCAAGGGAGGAGGGCAGAAGAGCAAGGAGGTAAAGAAGAGGCAGGGGGGTAAAGAAGAGGCAGGGGGGCAGGGAGCAGGGGGTAGGGGGAAAGGAAATAATTGACAACTGACAACTGACAACTGACCAATAACAACCAAAAAACGACTAAAAACTGTTACAGTCTATAACACGATTGCAACATGATCCGTTTGGCGGTGTTAGGATGCCCTAAAAACGTTGAGAGACTACTTTATGGCAGAAGCACTTTCTGGAAAAACTCCGCTATTTGCTGGCAGCACTGGTGGCTTGCTGACAAAAGCAGCAACGGAAGAAAAGTACGCTATCACCTGGACTAGCCCCAAGGCTCAAGTTTTTGAATTGCCTACAGGTGGCGCTGCTACTATGCAAGAGGGTCAAAACCTGTTGTATATAGCTCGGAAAGAATATGGTATCGCTTTGGGCGGTCAACTCCGGAAGTTCAAAATCACCGACTACAAAATTTACCGGATTCTGCCTTCTGGTGAAACCACTATGATTCACCCCGCTGATGGCGTATTCCCTGAAAAGGTAAACGCAGGCCGTGAGAAAGTCCGTTTTGTGCCACGCAACATTGGTAGCAACCCCAATCCATCTGCACTGAAGTTCAGCGGTAAATATACCTACGACGCTTAGGTAATAGGTACTGGGAACTAGTAGGGACTAGGGACTAGGGACTAGGGACTAGGGGTTAGAGGTTGGAAAAGATTTTCTACCAATCGTTTATCCTTTATACTTATTTCTCTATGCCCTATTCCCTATACCCAAATGTTCCAATCCCCCATCCCTCAGTAGTTTATGATTTTTCCCGATTTTTCTGAATTTTCCCAATTAGCTGCACAAGGTAACTTTGTTCCGGTATATCAGGAATGGGTAGCAGATCTCGATACACCAGTATCTGCTTGGTATAAGGTTTGTGCTGGTCAGCCTTACAGCTTTTTATTGGAATCAGTAGAAGGTGGGGAAAAGCTCGGACGTTATAGTTTATTGGGCTGCGATCCGTTGTGGGTGTTGGAAGCAAGGGGTGATAGTACAACTCAAACACACCGCGATGGTTCTCAGGAAGTTTTTGCAGGTGACCCCTTTACAGCTTTAGCGCAATGTCTGGAACCTTATAAACCAGTCAAATTACCCCAACTACCACCGGGAATTGGTGGGTTATTTGGTTTTTGGGGTTATGAATTAATTAATTGGATTGAACCCCGCGTACCCATTTACCCCCAAGATGAGAGAAATTTACCTGATGGGTTGTGGATGCAGGTAGATCACCTGTTAATTTTTGACCAGGTGAAGCGGAAAATTTGGGCGATCGCTTATGCTGATTTACGCGATCCGCAAGTAGATTTACAAGCAGCTTATCAACAAGCAGGCGATCGCGTGACGCAAATGCTCAATAAGTTATCTCTGCCATTATCACCAGAGAAAACCCAATTTGCATGGACGCCTCCTGGTAACAAAAAAGCCACAGCAACAGAATATAACAGTAATTTTACGCGCCCAGAATTTTGCGCCAGCGTCCAAAAAGCTAAAGATTACATCAAAGCAGGCGATATCTTTCAAGTCGTCATTTCTCAGCGATTATCTACAGAATATACAGGCGACCCCTTCGCCCTTTACCGTTCCCTACGGCAGATAAATCCTTCGCCTTATATGGCTTACTTTAACTTCCAGGATTGGCAAATTATCGGTTCTAGTCCAGAAGTAATGGTAAAAGCCGAACGCGATCGCGATGGATACACAATCGCTACAGTCCGTCCAATTGCGGGAACGCGCCCTAGAGGGAAAACTAGTAAGGAAGATGCAGCATTAGCCGAAGATTTGCTCCAAGACCCCAAAGAAGTGGCAGAACATGTCATGCTAGTGGACTTAGGGCGAAATGATTTAGGGCGAGTTTGCCAAAGCGGTAGCGTGAGAGTTGATGAGTTAATGGTAGTAGAACGCTACTCTCATGTTATGCATATTGTCAGTAATGTGGTAGGTAAATTAGCCACTGATAAAACAGCATGGGATTTACTGAAAGCTTGTTTTCCGGCGGGAACAGTTAGCGGTGCGCCAAAAATTCGGGCGATGGAGATTATCCACGAATTAGAACCAAGCCGTCGCGGGGTTTATTCTGGCGTTTATGGCTATTATGACTTTGAAGGACAATTAAATAGTGCGATCGCCATTCGGACAATGGTAGTTCGCGATCGCACCGTCACCGTCCAAGCCGGTGCGGGTTTAGTAGCTGATTCCGAACCTGAAAAAGAGTATGAAGAAACCCTCAATAAAGCCAGAGGTTTGTTAGAAGCGATTCGTTGTTTGCGTTAAACAAACCACGCCAAAAAGAAAATGACTAGGTTTCTCTACGATCAGTTTGCCAAAGATTATCTGACAGAACTCTTACAACCCTTAGGGGAAGTAGATACGAGTCGAAAAGTAGCGGCGGAAATCCGCGAAATAGACGTATATTTCACACCGACAACCCAATTAACCAGCGATACAATAGAATTAGGGCTGCTAGGAAAACTTGCAGCTACACCTGCATTAATTGAACCCTTTAGAAATGCAGCGACAATTGCGGAAATTCGTAGTTGTCTGAATAAATTATTTGATATCTTTGCTGAGTCAAAGCGTCAATCTAAAGTAGAGAAAAAGCAAATTGCTGAATCAGATTTACCTAAATTGTGGATTTTGTCGCCAACAGCCTCTGAAGGGATATTAAATGGTTTTAGAACCAACTTAGATATAGAAAATTGGGGAGTAGGAATACATTTTTTCGGAGATTATTTCCGTACCGCAATTGTCGCCATTCATCAATTACCCGTTACCCAGGAAACACTATGGTTAAGAATTTTAGGTAAAGGAAGAGTTCAGCAACAAGCGATAGATGAACTAGAAGCACTTCCGCCAACAAATCCCTTACGTGCGAGAGCAATCGATTTATTATTAAATTTGAAGACTACATTGGAAGTTAATCAAAATATCGACCAAGAAGATAGAGAGTTAATTATGCGCTTATCTCCTATTTATGAACAAAAATTAGCAGAATCTAAACAAGCCGGAATTCAAGAAGGAATTCAAGCCGGAATTCAAGCCGGAATTCAGCAAGGCGTAAATGCAGAACGTCGTCGAGTTATAGAAAATTTACTGCGCATTAGGTTTGGTGTTTTAAATGATGATTTAACCAGGATTATTGAACCTTTATCATTATTATCACCGGAAGAATTTACTCCTTTATTACTGCAATTATCACCACAAGAATTAATGGATAGATTTTTGTAAAAGAATTCAGTATTTATTACTGAATTCTTTAAAAGAAAGTACTCGTTGATTGCTGATAATTGTTATTCAACATGAGGAAATATTGCTAAATCTGTCATCGGATCAAAAAAGTGGATTTTCTCAGGAATGAGGGATAACCAAAGTTGATCGCCTACATTTACTAATCTTTCTGGTGGAACGCGCACTTGTAGGTAATCGTTCGTATTTTGAGCAAAACCTGATTCGCCAAGTCTAGCGCTGATAAAGCTATCGTTGCCTAAATTTTCTACTAAATCTACTAGCACGGGCAGATTTTTGGTAGCGGGTACGCTAACAGTAAAATGTTCTGGACGCACGCCTAAAATTAAAGTTTGTCCATCATATTTTTGTAAGGCGCTTCCCCAAATTTCTGGGAGAGTGAGACGAAATTGAGAATGGGTAATTAATAAAGGTGCATGAAATTCTACAGGAATGAAATTCATTGGTGGTGAACCAATAAATTCAGCGACAAAGCGATTGGTTGGACGATTATAAAGTTCTAAAGGCGAAGCAACTTGCTGAATTTGTCCCTGATTCATAATCGCAATGCGATCGCCCATTGTCATCGCTTCGGTTTGATCGTGGGTGACGTAAATTGTCGTCGTCCCTAATTGGCGCTGTAATTTGACAATTTGAGCGCGGGTTTCTGCACGTAATTTCGCGTCTAAATTAGATAATGGCTCATCCATTAAGAATACTTGGGGATTACGGGCGATCGCTCTTCCTAAGGCTACCCTTTGTCTTTGTCCCCCCGAAAGCTGTTTGGGTAGGCGATTCAGCAAGGTTTCAATTTGTAATAATTGCGCCACATTCCGCACCCGCCGATCTACTTCCCGTTCCTTGTGAGAAATGTAACGCAGTCCTTTCGGTAGCGATCTCGTTATCCCCACAAATAAATTTTCTGCCCAAGTTGATAAAGTAGATGCGGAGATAGGAAACCGGGAAGAATTGGCAATTTCTGCATCTTCTCTTTCCCTACTGTCAAAACGACGCCGCAGTCCAAAGGCGATATTGTCATACACTGACATGTGAGGATAAAGGGCGTAATTTTGAAACACCATTGCGATGTCGCGTTCCTTTGGTGGTAAATCGTTCACTAAGCGATCGCCTACCCAAATATTACCGCCCGTCATCGTTTCTAAACCGGCAATTAACCGCAGCAGGGTACTTTTACCACAACCAGAAGGCCCCACCAATACCATAAATTCCCCATCAGCGATGGTGAGGTTAATTCGCCGCAGGACATTGATATTATCTGCACGTTCTCGCTGTGCATCAGTTTTTTTACCAGAGGATGAAGCCGTTGAGGTTGGCTCGGCAATACTTTCCCCTTTACGTGGGGGGAAACTTTTATAAATATTTTCTAAGACAACTTGAGACACGAGTATTAATGATTCTTATTGGGCATGGGGCATTGGGCATGGGGCATTGGGCATTAGGCAACTGACAACTGACAACTAACAATTGAGAGTTTAGCGCTGATCTTACAGGTTACAGCTGAATACGAAAAGTTAAAAAAGTAGCTCGTAGCCATAAAAGCAAACTAACGTTAATTTTAGGACTTTCTGAAGGTCAGCTTATGACTAACTCTTTATCTGAAAATCCTGCCCATGATATTCATGACATTATAGATGTCCAAACCACTGATTGTTGTATTGTTGGTGGTGGCCCGGCTGGGGCTGTATTGGCTTTATTATTAGCCCGTCAAGGGATTCCGGTGATGCTGTTGGAAGCACACAAGGACTTCGATCGCGATTTTCGCGGTGACACCATTCACCCATCTGTAATGGAGATTATGGCGGAATTGGGTTTGAGCGATCGCTTGTTGGCGCTCCCCCATAGTAAAATTCGCCAGCTACGCATTCAAACTGCTGAAGATAGCGTGACTTTGGCAGATTTTAGCCACCTAAAAACCAATTACCCCTACATCACCATGCTTCCTCAAGTGAAATTCTTGGAATTTATTACCCAGGAAGCTCAAAAATACCCCAGTTTTCAGTTAGTTATGGGGGCGAATGTTCAAGAATTAATTATGCAAGATGGCGTAGTTGCCGGTGTACGCTATCGGGGAGGCGGTGGTTGGCATGAAATTCGCGCAAAACTTACTGTAGGTGCAGATGGACGCCATTCCAAGCTGAGACAACTGGGTGGTTTTGAGTCTGTGGAAACTTCCCCACCAATGGATGTGCTGTGGTTTCGCCTTCCCCGTCAACCAGAAGACGCAGAAGGGGGAATGGGAAGGATTGCTAAAGGACACATTCTCGTGATGCTGGATCGAGGTGAAGAATGGCAAATTGCTTATGTCATTCCTAAAGGCGGCTATCAACAACTACGCACTGCGGGTTTAGAGGAGTTAAAAAAATCTGTAGTTGAAGTTGTACCAGAATTAGGCGCTCGCATCTCTAATTTACATGATTGGTCACAAGTAGCTTTTCTTTCCGTCGAATCCAGCCGCGTTAAGCGTTGGTATCGTCCCGGATTGCTATTGATTGGCGATGCAGCCCATGTCATGTCCCCCGTTGGTGGTGTGGGGATTAACTACGCCATTCAAGATGCTGTGATTGCAGCAAATGCGTTGGCGAAGCCCCTAAAAAATCAAAATTTACAACTCAAAGATTTAGCAAAAGTCCAAAACCAAAGAGAATTACCCACAAGAATCATCCAAGCATTTCAAACCTTCATCCAAAAACAAATATTTGCCCGCATACTCACATCCGATCAGACTTTTCAACCGCCAGCATTCCTCCGCCTACCCATCCTGCGCGACTTCCCCGCCCGATTAATTGGTTTGGGCGTGTTTCCAGTTCATGTGGAAGTTTAATTTGGACATGGGGCATGGGGCATTGGGCATGGGACATGGGGCATTGGGCGGGGTTTCCCCTCCCTTTACGACGATGTATGACAATGAATCATTGATTTAATTGGTATATTCGTGACCTTTCAGGCTAGGAAGTCAAAATTTCACCCTCAAAGGCTCAACTTTCACCCTCAAAGGCTCAACTTCCATGCTCAAAGGCTCAACTTTCACCCTCAAAGGCTCAAACTTCACCCTCAAAGGCTCAACTTCCAGCCTCAAAGGCTCAACTTTCATGCTCAAAGACTCAAACTTCAACCTCAAAGGCTCAAACTTCAACCTCAAAGGCTCAACTTCCATGTTCAAAGGCTCAACCTTCTCCCTCATTGCACCAAAAATTGTGTCTTTCTTATCTGTGTTATCGCCACAATCTCCAATTCCTAATTCCCAAAAATAATTCTTGCCTCATTCCACTAGATTAATGGTACAATTATACTACTCAGTTGTAGAATTCAATGCTTGCTCTAGTCAGGCGAAGGGTGCGTAAGCATCCATCGCTTGGCTTTTATGTTAAAACTGTCTAGATATAAAGAATGTATATTCAAAAATGCCAAAGTTAACAATATATAGATGGTAGTTAACGCTAGTCAATCACGACAAAATATCACAACCAAACATGAAAATCTCTCTTCCCTAGTCCCTAGTCCCTATTTTCTACACAGCAAGTTCGATTATCAGGAGGATTTTAATGAATAGCTGCGTTTTGATGGCGGAAATCGTCCAAGAACCACAACTACGCTATACGCCAGATCAATTGGCGGTGACGGAAATGCTTGTGCAATTTCCCAATTCCCAAAAACCAGAAGATGCACCAGCTACTTTGAAAGTTGTAGGTTGGGGTAACTTAGCTACGGAAATTCAGCAAAACTATCATCAAGGCGATCGCGTCATTTTGGTAGGAAGATTAGGGATGAATACTATCGATCGTCCCGAAGGATTTAAAGAAAAACGGGCTGAATTGACAGTACAGCAAATTCAAAATATCGGTGGTAGTTTCAATCTCAATACACCACCAATGACAGAAACTTACTCTCGTCCGCCAGCTACCGCCCCTGTCGCCCCTGTAGTCTCTACTCCGCCACAGACACAGACAAGTGCAGCTAATTACGAATCACCTCGTCCCGCACCAGCCCCAGCTACACCAAAAGCTAACGTTGCGCCGAGAGTCAGCAATCCCGAACCTGCACCTCAACCAGCAACTTTTGAACGGACTACTTATACCCCAGTGGAAGAACCAAATATTGATGACATTCCCTTTTAGTATTCCACTACATCAATAATTTATGGATCGTTGCTAACGGATGTTAGGGATAATTGCTTCGATAAAAGCGAAGTTAAACTATTCCTCACATCCGTTATATTTTTATTGATTGTTTTGTAATTGAGAACTGATCGCTTAAAATCACTGTTAAACTCCAAATAACTATTGGCAAAACTTATAACTTACTTCCATGAGAGAGACTATCCTAGAGGTTCGTAATCTCCAAGTTGAATTTTCCGGTGATGGTAACATCCTCAAAGCCGTTGATGGTATCTCCTTTCAACTACATCGCGGAGAGACTTTAGGAATAGTAGGAGAGTCGGGAAGTGGGAAATCAGTAACATCCCTAGCAATCATGGGTTTGTTACAGAGTCCCGGTAGAATTAGTGGCGGGGAAATTTTGTTTCATCCTCAGGAAAATGCTACGCCAATTAATTTGGTAGCGTTACCGCCAGAGGAAATGCAGCTCCATCGAGGTGGAGACATCGCCATGATTTTCCAAGAACCGATGAGTTCACTCAATCCGGTTTATAACATTGGGTTTCAATTAACAGAAGCAATTTTGCGACATCAAAATGTGTCAGCCAAGGAAGCGCGAGAAATTGCGATCGCAGGTTTACAAGAAGTCAAACTCCTCCCCAGTGATGAGCAAATAGCACAGCAATATCTCGATACCTGGAACCAAACTAATTCTAAATCCCCTAAGCCAGAGGGACATAAACTAGCTGAATTAGTCAAACAGCATAAGCAATCTATTTTAGAACGCTACCCCCATGAACTTTCTGGAGGACAGTTACAGCGGGTAATGATTGCAATGGCGATTTCCTGCAACCCATTGTTATTAATTGCTGACGAACCAACCACAGCTTTAGATGTCACAGTACAAGCGACAATTCTGGAATTGATGCGAGAATTGCAGCAACGCCGCGACATGGCAATGATTTTTATCACCCACGACTTAGGATTAATCGCAGAAATTGCCGATCGCGTCGCGGTGATGTATCGCGGCAAAATTGTTGAATATAATACAGCGACGGAAATTTTCAGCAATCCCCAGCATCCCTATACTAAAGGTTTAGTTGCTTGCCGTCCTACACTCACTCGCCATCCCCAAAAACTTTTGACAGTTTCCGACTACATGATTGCAGAGGAAACAGAAACAGGACAGTTGGTCATTCAAGAAAAAGTACCCTCACCAGCGCCAGAAGTTACCAGAGAAGAGATAGTTAACAGATTAGCTGACCTCAACGAAAAATCACCTCTGTTGCAAATCCGCAATCTCAAAGTTGGCTTCCCTGTTAAAGGTTTGTTTGGTGGGACAAAACGCTACACTATGGCAGTAAATAACGTTTCCTTTGATGTGAAACCAGGGGAAACAGTGGGATTAGTAGGTGAATCAGGTTGTGGTAAAACGACTTTGGGAAGAACCCTATTACGGTTAATTGAACCGATGGGTGGTGAAATTATCTTCGAGGGACAAAATATTACCAAACTCAAAGGCGAACCGCTGCAAAAACTCCGCCGGGAAATGCAAATAGTCTTTCAAAATCCCTTTAGCGCCCTCGATCCAAGGATGAAAGTAGGGGATGCAATTATGGAACCCTTGGTAATTCACTCGGTAGGGAAAACAAAGCAACAACGACAACAACGGGTAATTGAACTGTTGGAACGGGTGGGATTGAGTGCAGATGCAATTAACCGCTATCCCCATCAATTTTCTGGCGGTCAGCGTCAACGGATTTGTATTGCCCGTTCTCTAGCATTAAATCCCAAATTTATTATTTGCGATGAATCGGTTTCTGCACTGGATGTATCAGTACAAGCGCAAGTATTGAATCTGCTGAAAGAATTGCAATCAGATTTTCAACTGACTTATATTTTCATTTCCCATGACTTAAGCGTCGTCAAATTTATGAGCGATCGCATTTTAGTCATGAATCGCGGTCAAATAGTTGAAGAAGGTACCGCCGAAAGCATCTATCGCGAACCCAAAGAAGAATACACCCAAAAACTCATCGCCGCCATTCCCACAGGTAGCCCGGAGCGGAGGCGGAATCGGCTGGCTTCTTAGGAGGCAGAGGGGCAGGGAGCAGGGAGCAGGAGAGACAAGAAGGACAATTGTACAGATGCGATGAATCGCGTCTCTCTTGCCCAATGCCCAATGCCCAATGCCCAATGCCCAATGCCCAATGCCCAATGCCCAATGCCCAATGCCCAATGCCCAATGCCCAATGCCCAATGCCCAATAACTACTTCTCAAACGTAATCGCCTCAGATTGATAAGCTGGTGGTTCTACGTGAATGAGAACGCGCACTGGTCGGAAACGTTCTTCGAGTTGTCTTTCTACTTCTTCGGTGATGCGGTGGGCTGTGTCTACATCGGAAGCATCGACAATTAGATGCATTTCGATGAAGACTTGGCGACCGAGAACTCCACGGGAAGCGATGTCATGACAGTTAATTACCCCAGGAACGGAAAGAGCGATCGCATGAATGGCTTCTGGTGCGATCGCCATTTCATCTACTAATGAAGGTAAATTCGCTTTTAAAACTGACCAACCACTCCAAAATACCAACACAGCTACAGGAAAGGCTAAAACTACATCTAACCATTGATAACCTAGGGACACCCCAACCAAGCCACCCATAACAGTGATAGTTACCCAGACATCACTCATGGTGTGTGTGGCATCAGCAATCAAAATTGGGCTACCCACGCGCTTTCCTTCGTTGCGTTCGTAAAAAGTTACAAAAATATTTACGCCCAACACAATTAGTAATAACCATAATTCTGTTGCTGAAATTTTGACAGGTGCACCACCTTTAATAATTCTTTCGATCGCGCCTTGGAGAATTTCAAAACAAGCTATTCCTAAAAATGCAGAGATTCCCAAAGCACCCACAGCTTCAAATTTTTGGTGACCATAAGGATGCTCGCGATCTGGTAGTGGCGAAGAAAATTTACTAGTAACTAATCCTAAAACATTGTTAGCGCTATCTGTAACGCTATGCAAAGCATCAGCTAGCAAACTGAGAGATCCTGTTGAGTAACCGACAACGGCTTTTAATGCCATGACAAACAGATTTAATAATAAGGTGATAATTAGAACCTTGCGTACCACCGCGCGGTTATCGTAAGTCATAAATCATTTTTAACATCAAGTTCTACGTTTTTATATTAAAACTCAAATTGTAATTAATAAGTATCAAACTCTGATCCGTAAAGAAATACATCTCTCTACAGACTAAATTTTTTAAATAAATTTATTGACATTAATTATAATTAGTAGCCTCTAAAAGCTGATAATTTATTAGTATTTAAGTTTTCACCTATAGCCAATTAATATCAACAATTTAATTTGTAATTTCTCTGACTTTGAAAATATTCAAGTAAACTCATACTTTTGTGACTTCTAATTATCCTAATGGAAATAAACATAACTATCTTAAGAGGGAGTAAAGATTTTTACCTTGAAAATTTAAGATTTCTCCTTCTTTAACCCGAAACTCTGCCGAAAACACAAACACTTTGAGAAGGGCGCTGCATCTGTATGGAGCGATTTTGTGGGTACTTCCTGGGGTAATTATTGAATTAATTCCCATTTGGTTTAAAACCGCAATTGTAAGAAGTTACTACCTTGTATAGAATTTGAACCGTTACTAGAGCGATCGCTATTCAATATTCGCCAAGAGTTTGACCTGTTACGATTGATCAAATAAGGTTTTAAGTATTGATCTATACAATTTAGACAAACACAGACTTCATATTTGTACAGATCATCAGTTAGAAACATTTATTGAGGAGAAAAAATGCCAAAGCTTAGTATCCAACAAAAAAACTGGTTATTGTCAGCACATGTTTGTTGTGCTGCACTTTGGACAGGAACTGTTTTAAGTATGCTTCTTTTGTCACAGAGAAATACAAATACTACCAACGCAGATGCTCTCTATGCGCTTAACTCAGCAATTACCTTGCTGGACGACTATATTGTAATTCCCTCAGCAATTGGTTCAGTTGTTACCGCAACTTTGCTTTGCTGGACAACCAATTATGGATTTTTTAAGTTCTACTGGGTAATTGTGAAGTGGATTTTGACGACTGGATTAGTAATATTTGGCACCTTCTGGCTATTTCCTTGGGGAAATGCCGCAGAAAGTATCTCGGCCAAGGAAGGATTAGAAGCGTTTAAGAATTCAATTTATTCATTTGATGTTCAAGGAGTTTTGATTGGAAGTTTATTTCAAATTCTCTTGCTTGTAGTCATCATCGCTATCTCTGTTCTCAAGCCTTGGGGAAGACGAGCGGTGAAAGAAAAAAAACAAGCTATTGCTGATTAATTAGTTATTGGTCATTAATTATTGGTTAACAATACAATAGGCAATAGAAATTATTATTTCTCCTTATCTTCCACATCGCACTGATTGGCTTTCCTATTGCCTATTACCTACATCAAGAACAACTAGTCAGCGCTGCACCACATTGATCTTCTCTGAATAACCAACCCTTAATTCCTTTATATTCCACCAGCGCCCAGCCGCCTTGACAACCTAATAAATTAACATTTGTACTAGGTGGAATGCGAACGATGACTTGGCTTTTTTGATTGGTTTTAGCATAAAGCTTCACACCTTTAGTACCATAGCCTGTTGTTGCTAGACCTAACT
The DNA here is from genome assembly GCF_014697075.1 of Tolypothrix sp. FACHB-123. GTDB lineage: Bacteria > Cyanobacteriota > Cyanobacteriia > Cyanobacteriales > Nostocaceae > Aulosira. Next base: position 138,595 of record NZ_JACJRE010000012.1, read on the forward strand.
TTGGCATAGATACCCACCCAGTTCCTTTGTAACCACCGCTAGCATTAGTAACTCTTGCCCAATTTGGTACAGCAGCAATAACTTGAACAGTCTCATTCACAGGTATTTGTCCTAAAATTTTATGTTGGCTACTTGCACCAGTGCGCACATTTAAAGCTTGCCCAGACGAGACATCAATGTAAGCATAAATATTACATTTTGTCGGATTTTTTGTTTTTGCTAAGGCTATTTGATTAGCTATACCCGTATGGATAATTACACTAGTAGATATAAGTGCTAATCCGGTAGCTATCCTGAATAGTTGATTTTTCACTTTTGTTTCCTAATATACTTCAGTTTTAGGACACCAATATTAACACTGATGTCTTATTTATAACTCAGATCTTAACTGATAGAGTTAGGCTTAAATCAGAACAATATTTTTTTCTAAGATTTAGTATATGAAAAAATTTAATATATATTAAAAATCGTCAAATGTTCAAGATAAAATTGCAGCTATTGCTTGGCTTTGATTATATAAAATATAAATATTTTTCTAATTTTTTAGAAAAAATCATAATTTTTTGCAACTTGTTATAAGAAAAAGTCAATTTCCATAACAAAAAATCACCTTCTGTAACAAAAAATTGACTCGTTATACAAAAACATCGGCTTGTTATACCAATTTGAAACAAGAATGCGACAGATGGTAGGGGCATTGGCATTGCCATGCCCTCTAGAATATATTGATGTGCCGGAAACACTATTTAAATTGGTATTATATTAATGCATCGGTTGACAAGCTGTATCTGGCATCAAAAGGCGGAAACAGTATAATTTTGAATTGTTATTAATGTTTTTTGGTACGGATAGTAATCATATAGGGACTCCGCAGAGAAATAACTTCTCCATTGAAACTCAGTTCTATTTCAACTTGAATTTCCCGATTTAAATAGCTAATAGCAGGAATAGATGAAAAACTGACTTCATACTGACTTGTAGTTAACCCTGTTTGGGTAAATTTATTGGAGTCTAATTCCTCATAATCAGGTAAGCGATACAGAAAAAAACTATCAACGGGAATAGTTTCTGCACCGACATGACAAATCACTTTTTTAATTGCAGCTTGATAAACAGTTTGGCTGTGATTTGCGATTTCTATAACTCCATGCGTAATGACTGCTTCTTGTGGCGAGTAGAAGCTTGTTTCAACGGGAATTCCCCTGGAGATCAGCGATTCATTTAACATAGCTGATTTGTTTACCTGTATGATTTCAGTAGCATCATTGTGCGGGGTAATGTGAAAAATTAGCACTACAGATAGGATGATTCCTAGAAATACTAGCAACTTTAGCAGCGCCATTCGCGATCGCGCACCACATGGCGTGGTGGAATAATATGGCGAGGGCCAGGTATAGAATCTCCGGCTACAGCATTCCTGACTGTAATTCTACCGTTGGGCATACGTACTCTCACTCTGTTAGTGCCAACTTTAGCAATTACTTCACCTGGATTAGCCGCATCTAAGCCAGGATAGCTTTCGACTGTTGATTGAATTCCAGTTGTGTCAGCTGTGACTTCTCCGGTTACGGGATCGGTAGTTGTCAAATTCGGATCGGGTGTCATCCCGCGATCGATTGACCAATTGGTTTCCATTGTGTAAACTCGTGATTCTTCATCACTCCAATTACCTAAACGATACACTGATGGAGTTCTAGCATGTTGATACTCATGGTAAAGAGCTTTTGCAACTTCTTCGTTACTACCGTTAGTGGCAATGATAATTGAAGTTCCAGAGGTTTCACCAGCTCCCGGCATGGGACGAGGTACCCAATTTGTACCATCAAATTCTTCATCAGCCCATTCTAAACCGCCAACCATTTCTACCCGGAGATTTCTTAAATCTCTAATCATGGCTGAATTCCACTGACAAAGTATCTCTAACATTCCCGCAAATGTATAGGGATCGCCAGATGTGCTAGGTAATGCTAATGCGGGAAAAAGTTGATCTAATTTAGCGATAGTCGCAGCGCCTACTTCTCCTCTAGGATCGGTAGTGATGCGATGTCGCGCTTGAAACTGAGTCACTAATCGTTCCGTTTCTCGCCCAAATTTGCCATCAACACCATGAATCATAAATAAAATACCGGCATCATGGATGGCGTGTTGAACTTTGCGCACGGCGTCATTTTCGTCACCTTGTTTTAAGGTGGTAGTACCATCATAGATATCTTCTAAAATTGCATCTCCGGCAAATCGCGGTGAACTCAAATCGTGTCCATCACCGGTTGCGCGTTGAATTTGCTGGGTAGATTGTTGATTGTATGCTAGTTGATTGCCAATTTCTGGGCTTTGCTGTACAACATGAGTTAACTCATGAGCAGTTAAGGCATCATTACTAGGAGACTTCCCCGCACCAAAGTAAATATCTTTGTGGTGGGTAAAAGCTTGAGCGCTTAATTCTCGATTCATTTGGGTAGCGTCGCTACCAGTATGCACACGCACGCCACTAAAGTCAGCATTAAAGCGTGGTTCCATGAAGCTACGCACTTCATGAGATAAAGGACTACCCCCACCTTTACTACTATTTAAACGACTCTCAAGATTATTTTCTGCTTCTAAGCCTGCATATTTAGCTGATAGTGTAGATGGCTTAGTTTGCAGTTTTTCTTTTTCCTCACAAGCTGCACATTTGCGCTGTAAGGAATTTTGTGGAGGCTGGATGATAGAAGCGTTAAGTTGATTGGGCAAAACCATGCGCATTACCCGATCTGCCATGTTATCAGCTTCTTGCTCGTACTGATCGTCAGGTTCTCCCACTGTCAGCTTTGTTTGGGGACGATGCAATGGTATGCGGCTAAAATCATGACTAAAAAATTTTGGCGCAATCGCTGGTGATGATAAAGTTTGTCCCTCAACCGATGGCACTGTTTGAAGAGTAGCTGATTCTTCAGTTGCTGTTTGGACAATATTATGGCTTGGTAAACCAAAGCTTTTTGTAGAATTCGCCAGGGTGGGAGTATTCGGTAATACCAGCGATTGATGAGAAGAATTTGGTTTACTTACTTGCTTACGTCCAAACACGCGCTCTTGCATCTCGCCCTTCCTTTATTTGCTGGGTAAAGGCATTGTATATTATTGAATTTTACAATCTAGAGTAATGCGATCGCTATCGACCTTTGTCTAATTTTACAGAATTGGGCATGGGGCATTGGACATTGGGCATTGGACATTGGGCATTACAAATGCGATCGCGAATATCACAAATGCGATCGCGGAAATAGCAAATGCGATCGCAAAAATAGCAAATGAGTTCGCAAAAATAGCAAATGCGTAAGCGAAAATAACAAATGAGTTCGCGAAAATAGCAAATGCGTAAGCAAAAATAACAAATGCGTAAGCGAAAATAGCAAATGCGTAAGCAAAAATAACAAATGAGTTCGCGAAAATAGCAAATGCGTAAGCGAAAATAGCAAATGCGATCGCATTTTCGATAACTGCTTATATTTTAATTAAAAAACTTAAGCAAAACTTATAAATACGAGCATCATTGCAACACCTATGGATCACGAATTACAAACTACCTTTCGCCAATTAAGGTAAACGCCGCCCAATTCACAGGATTCGGGAATTTTTCTTTTGTTTTCAACATCGCTTGACGCAAAGCCAGCGCTTTATCTGGCTGAGTTTGCAAACTCTTATAAAATTCCACCATTAAATATTGTGTCGGTGCATCGGGTACTTGCCACAGGGAAACCAGCACACTAGGAACACCCGCAGAAATTAAGGAACGCGATAACCCAATTACACCATCACCGGAAAGTTTACCTTTTCCCGTTTCGCAAGCACTGAGAACGACTAATTGCGCTTTTAATTTTAAATCTAAAATTTCCTCAGCCGTGAGTAAGCCATTATCTTTACCCGAAGGTGCTAGCGCAATCCAGCTACCCAAACCCCGGTTATCATCAGCCCAACCGTGAGTAGCTAAATGAATTACATCTGCTGTTGATAAGCGTTGCAGAATATTAGCTTTCGTTGCATCTTTACCGAGAATCGCTTTAGTTTTTAATAAATCAGCAATAGTTTTTGCTTCTTGTTCCGCCCCTGGTAGTGGATCTAACTGTGTTGCTGGTTTACCTGGTTCTGTAGAGACTACAGGCATATTTGGATTACCGACAATCAGAGCGTTATTATAATTTGTTGTTTTACCTTGATTTAATTGATGAGTAAAATCTAACACTTGAATTGCTGGGGCAGTGAGGATGGTATGTTTTTCAATTAAATACTTACCTTGTTCATCGCGCAAAGCTGGAAAAGGTGCGAGAAATAAAGAACCTTGGGGAATGAAAATAACTCGCTCGCTAGTGTTTTTTGGTAACAAATCAGCGATATCTTTAATTAAAATGTCATGCAGTTTTTGTAATGGTTTTTGAACTTTTGCAGCATCAGGATTTTGACTGGAGACAATACCACCAGCGCGTCCACTTCTAACCACACCAATACCTAGACGGCTTTGAGTGACTAATTCATCTAAGGTTGTATTATCTTTTAGCCATAGGGGTTTAAGGTCAACTTTGCGGAATGTAACTTCACCTGTAGGCTTGATAACCCAAATATAGAGGTCTGATTCTTTAGTTTGTCGTTTCCCAGCAACTTTGAAATTATCCCCAATAATAGAATATTGAACGAGAGTGGCATTTTGCTGTTGAGCAATTTGTTTAATCTGGGCAATTGTCGGTGCTTGCGGTGATTTATCCGCCTGTTTATTATTAGTAGAGACACGAGTTGCTAACAACTCAACAAATGCCCTAGCGCGGCCGCGTTCGGCAATTTCTAACGCAGCATCAGTTTTATTTTTGGCGATGAGGACTTGTTGTAAAATTCTGTAGGTGTTACTTTGGGTGTCAAAAAGTGACACTTTATCAGTATCAGCTAACTTTGTATTTCGTAGAGATTCCCAAACCTGAATTCCCTCATACAAAGTTTGCTCTGCTGCGGGAAAATTACCTTGTTTGTAGAAAGCAAGTCCTAGATTGTTTAAACTTCTACCCTCTCCATTACGGTTTTTGATTTGTCGGGCAATCACTAAACTGGAAGAGTGGTACTCAATCGCTTTTCGGTAGTCTCCCAAAGCATAGTAAGTAAGACCGAGATTACCTAGCATCGCACCCTCACCTAAACGATCTTTAATTTCACGGGTGATTGCTAAACTTGAGGAATAGTATTCAATTGCTTTTCGGTATTCTCCCAAAACATTATAAGCCAGAGCAAGATGACCCAGAGACAGTCCCTCACCCCTACGGTCTTTAATTTCGCGGGAGATGTCTAAACTTGAGGAATGGTACTCAATCGCTTTTGGGGAGTTTCCCAACGCATGATAAGCATTACCGAGACTACTTAGAGACTGTCCTTCACCTAAGCGGTCTTTAATTTCATGGGAGATGGCTAAACTGGAGGAGTAGAAATCAATCGCTTTTCGGTAGTCTCCCAAAGCATAGTAAGTATTACCAAGATTAGCTAGCGTTTTTCCCTCTCCTAATCTATATTGAATTTCACGAGAGATGGCTAAACTGGAGGAATGGTACTCAATCGATTTTGGGTAGTCTCCCAAAGCATAGTAAGCATTACCGAGATTACCTAGAGACTGTACCTCACCTAAACGATCTTTAATTTCACGGGCGATCGCTAACCTCTGCTGTTGGTACTCAATGGCTTTTGGGTAGTCTCCCAAAGAAAAGTAAGCAAGACCAAGACTACCTAGAGACTGTCCCTCACCTAAACGATATTTAATTTCACGGGCAATGGCTAAACTTTCTGAGTGGTACTCAATCGCTTTTTTGTAGTCTCCCAAAGCATGGTAAGCATTACCGAGATTACCTAGAGACTGTCCTTCCCCTAACCGATTTTTGATTTCCCTGGCGATGGCTAAACTTTCTGAGTGGTACTCAATCGCTTTTTTGTAGTCTCCCAAAGCATGGTAAGCATTACCGAGATTACCTAGAGACTGTCCTTCCCCTAACTGATTTTTGATGTCCCTGGCGATGGCTAAACTTTCTGAGTGGTACTCAATCGCTTTTTTGTAGTCTCCCAAAGCATGGTAAGCATTACCGAGATTACCTAGAGACTGTCCTTCCCCTAACCGATTTTTGATTTCCCTGGCGATAGCTAAACTTTCTGAGTGGTAGTCAATCGCTTTTTTGTAATCTCCCAATGCATCGTAAGCATTACCGAGATTACCCAGAGACTGTCCTTGGCTTAATCTGTCTCTCGTTTCCCTAGCGATGGCTAATTTCTGCTGTTGGTAGTCAATCGCTTTTTTGTAGTCTCCCAAAGCATGGTAAGCAACACCAATATTACCCAGCACCTTTGCCTCACCTTTACGGTCTTTGATTTCTCGGTAAATCATTAATGCTTGTTGCCACGATCGCAATGCAGCTTCAAATTGACTGGTTTGATACTGCTTAATACCTTGCTCATTCAATTTATCAGCTTCAGCTTTCCGCGCCTGTGGGGTTTGCGCTGACGCTTGGTTTATTCCCACAATTACGCTTTGGTTAATGAGTGTTTGTCCAATGAGTAGGGTAATGAGGGTAATCAGTGCGATTTTGTGTATTTTCATCGGTGTTACTGAGGTCATCCTGTCAGTAACATATATCTCCGTGATGACTTAGGCTATGCAGTTTTGATGAAATTTGGGCATTGGTAAAGATATCAGCATCTAAATTGGTTTTGCATAAGTTCCCCCTCCCCATAAATATAAAGAATTGTCGTCAAATTCCAATGCCCCATGCCCCATGCCCCATGCCCAAACAAATTGCATTTCCCCAAAGGAGGTGAAAGAATGAAAAATGATTAGCTGAAATTAAGTAAAAATACCGTGGTAGCAGCAAAATTCTGGGAATTTGTCAAGCTAGAGTCTACGAGTAAGCGCCGGGTGGAAATGATAGTTGCAGCTAAAAGTTATTTGCAAACACAATTAACAGATGGGGTTGAGCTTTCTGATGCTGCGATCGCTCGTCACTTGTGGCAACAATTACAACAGTCACAAACTAGCGACACTGAATCAACTCACCTTGCAGAAATTTGTTTGCGCTGCTATATCTCCTACCAAATCTACCAGGTTTGCCTTGATTTAGCGTTGCGCTTTGGTAGTCGTCACGGTTTTAGAGCAGAGGATTTGTTACCCTTTGTTTTGGATGACCAAGTTATCTTAACTACATCTGAAAAACCAAGAGTCCGCAAATCAACTTATGAATCTTTAGCAACCAAGCTGTTAAAAACATTCGATCCTGTTAAAGGAACGCTGAATTCATGGGTAAACCGCTATGTTAAACAAAGTCCCGAACTCAAGCGCTTTTTACTCCAGCATGGTGTGTTGTTAATTAGCGATTGGGCGCTGTTGAATAATACAAATCCCAAGCAATTACAACGAATTCTAGCGGAAATGTATCATTTAACGCCAGGAGAGATTGAGCAAATCTGTCAATTGTTGATGAGTTATCACGCAGTTTACCGTGAAGAACGCTTACAACAAAAATTGTCTGGGGTAAATGTTCGCTGTCAGATTCCCACATCGGAACAGTTAAGCGAGATTGCGCAGGATTTACAAAGCCGAACTAATCGCAGACTTAGCGAAGAAGCAGTGTTAAAGCAACTGCAAGCAATGGCGCAAAAGCTCAGACAATACAGGATTGTTAGCCAAGGCGGCTATGTTTCCTCAGTGGCTTACGATCAACCAGAGATTCAACCCATTGTAGAGCGCTCGCAAATTACCCAAGATGATGACACAGAAAAATTTGAATTTATTAATTTATATCAACAGCAATTTCTCGAATCTTTAGATACAGCGATTTCTCAAGTTGTGGAAAGTTTTATTACTCAACTCCAACGCAAGCGCAGTGCAAATCAAGAAATTAGCCAATCATTTGTTACTGGATTACATCTTTTTCATTGTCAAGGTAAACCGATGAGCCAAATTGCTCCGGAACTAGGAATGAAAAAACAATATGAAGTAACGCGGTTATTAAAGTTAAATGATTTGCGGGCAGATATACGCCAAAAACTGTTAATAATTTTACGCGATCGCGTTTTAGAAATCGCTCAACAATTTACAGATGCTCAACGCCTAGAAAATTTAGAAAACCAATTAGAAGTAATTTTAGACGAACAAATTAACACCATTATTCAAGAAGCCGAATCAGAAACCAGAAACCCCCAGCGAAATCAACCTTTATGTGGTTTATTAGCCCGGAGATTATGCAGTTATTTAGAAGGAAAAAGGGCAGACAAATAATTCAAAATTCAAAATTCAAAATTAAGAATTCTATTGTTCCAATGCCCAATGCCCAATGCCCCATGCCCAATCACAACTGACAACTGACAACTGACTAACTATGATTAACAATCCTACACCAGATTTAGATTTTAACGATGATTTAGATTGGTATCCGCTAAATGAAACCCAAACGGAATTATTACCAGAACATTTAAATCAAGCTATCCGGCTAACGGAATCAATTCATTTATCACAACAACGCTGGGCAGTTTACCTTTGCGCCTTGGGAACTTTGGGATTTACACAATGGTTAAAAGAACGCGCCCCTGATTTAGAAATACACAGCGATGCTGCTTCTATTTGGCAACCAGCAACCGCGAATTTATTAGCCGCAGCTTGTAATATTCAAGTTGGTGCTTTTAAAATTTGTGTCATTACTGCTAGCGTTTTTAATGACCAACATAGTATACCTCATGCTGTTTTTGAAAGTCCCGATTTTGCGGCTCATTTTTATGTATTAATGCAAGTTCAGGAAGAAGAACAACAGGTTGCTATCTCTGGATTTATGAACTACGAACAATACAGTAGTTACCAACAAACAGCTAGATTACAAATAGAGCGAGATTGGACATATACGTTACCCCAAAGTTGCTTTAATTCCAATCCCAATGCCTTATTATTAAATCTTCGCTGTCTCAATCCCGATGCAATTCATTTACCTGCAAGTGTTTCCAGAGAAACTAACAAAGTTGTGGCTTTAAAACAAAAGTTAATTAGATTAAAACCGCAACTAAAAAAACAATATCTCTGGGACTTACTTACAGTTAATGAAAGTATCACCTTATTTAGTAATCCCGATTTAATTAACTGGGTTTATCAAGCAGCAAAACCTTCCTTATTACAACCCATAATTAATGTTGGTTCATGGCTGAATAATCAAATAGATACAGTCACTCAAGAATTAGGTTGGCTATTAATGCCATCGCCTGCATTTTCTGAAATGCGTTCCTTCCGTTATGTACAAGAAAGTTTTGACCCAATTCGCGCTAGTTTAGAACAGCAAGGAGTATATATTCCTGCATCAGCAGGGGGGGCTTACCGCGATTTAGATAGTCCACAAAGTAGTGTCAGAATGTATGCAATTACCTGGGAATTAAATGAAACACCAGATAATCCTGAATGGATATTATTAATTGTGTTAGGTTCCCAACCACAAGCAGCAATTCCCAATACTTTAACATTAGAAGTACGCGATGAAACACAAAAATTATTCGAGGAATCTCTCTTAGATCCCAGTCAAGGTATTCTCTACGCTCAAGTAATTGGCAGTTTAAACGAACAATTTTCGGTAATAGTCACTGCTGATGATAATGTATTTGAAATTCCGCCTTTTGGTTTAGGGCTAGAGGCTAGGGGCTAGTATTTAATTATAGTATAGCCTTAGCCAGATATATTAGGACATCAAGCTAAGATAAATCTCTGATAATAAAAGGCTTTCAAGTCTGTCAACAATCAACAGTTAACAGTCAACAGCTATAAATAATTAACTATGAATAATAACGACTATATTTTTAATTTAAAAGTTCAGAAAATTGACCAAATTTGTTTATTTGAACTCACTTGGGGAAAGGGACAAAGATTAAATGCACAAATTAATTATCCCCCAGTATTAACTCAGCTATATCAAGATTGGCGACGAGCATATCTAAATTTTTATCGTTCGGAAAATATGCGCGGGCGTACTGTTGATGGTGGTGTGGCTAAACTCACTGTCGATTGGCACGCAGAACTAGTGAAAGCCGAAACTAAATTTATGTATGAGTTTCATCGCTGGTTACGCAGTGCAGAATTATATGAAATTCGCGCCCAAATTGCCCAAACAAGTCAACAATTTAGTAAGGATAATCCCGATACTAATATAGCTATCCAAATATTCCTTACCTGTGCGCCTTTAGAGTTAGATCGTTTTCCTTGGGAAGCCTGGGAATTAGGTAATGAATTTGCTACGAATGAGGCAATTCAAATTATCCGCACACCTTTAAATATTTCTACAGAATCTCAAGATAAACGTCAAGGTAGACCGCGAATTTTAGCGATTTTGGGTGATGATACTGGGTTGAATTTTAAAGCCGAAAAAGAGGCTTTAAAATCACTCATGCGGATTGCTGATGTTGAGTTTGCTGGTTGGCAACCACAATATACAGCTGCTCAAGTCATTCAAGAAATTACCGAAGCGATCGCCGACGAGCGCGGTTGGGATGTATTATTTTTTGCAGGGCATAGTAATGAAACCGAGATGACAGGCGGCGAATTAGGGATTGCACCTGATGTCTCTATATCGATTAAAGAAATTGCACCTCATCTCAGCGCTGCGAAAAAACACGGACTGCAAGTAGCAATATTTAATTCTTGTAGTGGTTTAAGTATCGCTGATGCCTTAATTGACTTGGGTTTTGGACAAGTGGTGGTGATGCGCGAACCCATTCATAATAGCGTCGCCCAAGGGTTTATGGTGCGGTTCCTCCAAGGATTAGCAAAGCACCTCGATGTATACGAGTCCTTGATTGAGGCTAGACAATTTCTCAGGATGGATAAAAGCCACACCTACCCTTCATCCTATTTAGTGCCTTCCTTATTTTGCCATCCGGGGGCGGAACTCTACCGCATCCCGGCTTTTCGCTGGCAACAACGCCTGCGTCAAAGTATACCCAATCGCTTAGAGGCGATCGCATTAGCCTTAAGTCTGAGTTTAGGTTTCCTTGTTCCCGTTCAAGAACTGCTGTTAGAAGCCAGAGTATTAACCCAATCAGTTTACCGCAACGTCACAGCCCAAATCCCCACCGAACAAGCCCCTCCAGTCGCATTAGTGCAAATTGATACTGAATCCCTTTACCGTGCACAAATGCCGAACACCCAAATTTTACCCCTGAACCGCAGTTATATCAGTAAATTGGTGGATAGTACGCGCAAATTAAAAGCTTCGGTTGTCGGTTTAGACTTTATTTTTGATACACCACAAAAAGATCCAGCATCGGCAGATCGAGATTTAGGTAAAGCGGTAAGTCAAGCAGTCGATGCAAATATGTGGTTAATGTTGGCGGCTGTTTTGGAAGAAAACCGAGAAGTCGGCGCAAATGAAGCACTGGAGATTAATAAGTGGGATTGGACATTGCAAGGATACATCGATGCTTACCCCAACTTTGTCGAAGTTCCAGATGCACAACAAGATTGTCGCAAAACTTGTCCCTTTGCTTATTTGCTGTCGCTGGTATATTTAGCCAAAGACGAAATTGAAGGATTTCCCCAACCAAACACCAACCGACAGCAAAATTTACGGGCGGAAGTTCTCGATATTATTCAAAAGCATAACAAACCCGGTAACTTATCTGCATTATCGCAATGGCGATCGCCTTTTGGTTTACAACCCATCTTAGATTATTCAATTCCACCAAAACAGGTGTATCAAACCATACCTGCTTGGCAATTAATCGAACAGCCAGATATTAACAAATTTCCTTTAATGTCCAAACAGGTAGTGTTAATTGCTGTTGGTAGTGACGAACGCTTAGGAATCGCCCCAGGGCAATCGGATCGCGCACCATCACCAGCAGCTATCAGTTATTGGACGCAGCAACAATGGCTAACTGGGGGTGAAACATTAGCATATATGGTTCACCATTTCCTCACCAAACGCTTAGTGATTCCGATCCCGGATATTTGGATGATTGGGATTGCTATTATTTTCGGTAAAATCACTGTATTTATCATTAAAAATCAGTCGCGTTTAAGCCTCAGCAGACGGCGACAAATTATGGCAGGTTCCATAGGTGCAGTCACTCTCTACGGTATTGGCGGATTGCAACTATACATTTCCGGCGCGATTTTACTTCCTTGGTTTTTACCCTCGGCAGTATTTTTAGCATACGTTTTACCAGCTACAAGGAGAAACAATCATGCGTAAATTATTTAGCTTGGCACTTATTCCTTTTGCGATCGCATCTGGCGATCTGAGTAGCGCCCAACAGATTCCCCAAACTGGAGACATCATCGCCCAAGCTACTAGTGGAATTAGCTCACTTTGGCAGCGTCGCCCAAAAAGACGGCTAGCGTCAAGAGGTTTTATGTGTTCCATTGCACCTGGGTTAGTGGAGACATATATTACTTGGAGCGATCGCCCTATATTTTTGTGGCAGTATTTTGGCAAAGATCAAGAAGCGAAACTGGTGGTACGCGATCGCGAAACCGAAGAAGTCATCTGGGAAAAAACCGTCAAAGTTAGCGACAAACAAGCTGTTTACGATGCAGAAAAACCCCTAGAACCAGGCAAATCTTATCAATGGCAACTATCAGTATCAAATAATGCTCCGTGGAACTGGTTTCAAGTTATGGAAAAAAGCGATCGGCAAAAAATTCAAGCCGACTTGCAAACATTAGAACAACAACTTAAAGCTAACAAAGCGTCATCAGAAAAGATTGCCTTAGAAAAAGCCGATTACTTTCTCAATTACGAAATTAAACATCAAAGGGAACAAGGAAAATTTTACCTTTGGTCTGATGCTTTTCAGACACTTTATGAAGTAGACAAACCCTCTCAATCATTCCTTAAGCAACGCGAAGAATTTATTGCCAATATTTGTACAGCCAAGCCACCATCAGCCACAACATCTCAAATTCAATAAAGCATGTATTCATAAATTTTGTAGTAAGTTCTATAGTCCTTGATTATTAAGCACTTCAGTGCTTACTACAAATTTATCAATTTTCTTTAAGCCTAGTTTTTAGCATCAGCATATGAAAATACATCATGCGATGTCTTACGACAAGCCCCTACGCATCTACGCCCGCATTCTTTCCTTCTGCCTCACATCAACCGTGTTGACAATTTGCTCACTGAGCGAAGTCGAAGTGAGCTTTTTCTCTCCCGCCCAAGCCCAAATCACCCCCGACAATACATTAGGCGCAGAAAGTTCTCAACTCATACCAAACATTCCCATTAACGGTGTCAACTACGATTTTATTGAGGGTGGAGCGCAACGAGGAGCTAATTTATTTCACAGTTTTAGCCAATTTAATATTAATGACACTCAACGAGTATATTTTAGTAACCCTGACGGCGTACAAAATATTCTCACACGGGTGACAGGTGGACAAGCTTCAAATATTCTCGGCATATTGGGAGTTAAACCTCGTCTAACTTGAAACCCGTAGTTTTTCCTCATCAGGGTCAAGATGATTTTTCACCCACAAGCGATCGCTAATTTCAAAGGAATTGGAATTGATA
>NZ_JACJRE010000120.1 GCF_014697075.1 Tolypothrix sp. FACHB-123
GCGTGGTTAAATATCTCCGAAAGCCAGTCTCCAAGATGGATTTGTCCCCTTTCCCTGCACCCTCTTGACAAAAGTGCAATTACCTTAACCTCTCACCGATGGCTTATCCCTAAACTTATCACGAGGTATATTTAACTTTACGAATGTAATAATTGAAGTTAAACTTAAACTTTCTAAAGATAAATCCTTATATCTATGCAACCAGCCTAAAATTCGTTTAATATAAATAATTTCTGTTGTAACCGTTGCTTTAGTACAACTATATTTTTCCTTTCTAAACTTTTCAAATAAATTTAGTTCTTCCTGTAATTTATCATTGATATAATCACTCTTATAAATTAATTCGCCTCGACTTTTTCCTCGACCATAAACAGCCATCAAAGCGTATGGATTCTTATACGGTCTATTATAAGAATGTTTTGCTTTAGTTCCGCTTCCTTTTGGATTACGTTTAAACAACTGAACTTGACTATTCGCTTCTATTTCTTCTACATTTGAAGACAAATAGTTATTGTTCTCTGCCCAGTTTAAGAACGCCTTGTATGCTGATTTATATGATTTACTGTTCCCTTTATCAATTCCTTGTTTTGCGAACTCCTGCTCTAAAACTTCCATAGTTCCTTCAAGTTTAGCAGCAGGTATTTTTTTTATAATTTCTAAAAAGCTAAATACTTCATCGTTTGTTGCCTTACTTCCTGATGGAAATTTACCTCCCCAGTGTTCAGCAATAAATCTATGCATTACACTTCTTAAAATTAACTTATTGGATTTAGTATTATGTGCTTGAAATTCAGAGTAGATATCAAAAATTGTTTTTGAGTTCATGGGAGTGATATAGAAATCAAATGGCTTAAAAGCTAATTTAGATTATGCGCTTAAACTAGATATAAGTAAAATCTATATTAGCTCTAATTAGATTATATCATCTTTTAACTTAGAACTTTAATCCTTCGATATGGGTTTCAATAAGTAAATATATACTAATTACTTAAAAAATTAGTAATTACAAGACTTTTGAAATTTAAGGTGATATATATAATCCAAAATTGGTGATACAAATAAATCACCATCACATTAAGCGCATAATAAGCGCATAAACTAAACTTATATTTGACAGGAATTTCAGCTTTATAACTTTCAATTTTTTTTTAATTTTAAAGCGCTAAATGTTTGGGATGTTAATTTAGTTTAGGAATCTAAACTAAACTCTTGTTTTGTAGAGCTTTATGAGTTCTGTATAATTATGGCTAGCTTTACAGTAAGTATTTATGGTACGACAATCTAAAAAAGTTAAAAAGTATCAAATGCCAAAGGGCCATTTGAAGGGTACGGCTAGAAGGAGAGGTAAGCCAATTCTTTATGACGAAGTAAAAGAAAGCTTTAATATTAAATTAACACCGACAGCTAAACAACTAATTAAAGATGCAGCTAAATTGCAAAATTTTTCTCCTTCTGAGTTTATTGAGCGATGGGCAAGAACAGAGCTAATAAAATTAAAAAAGCTAGAAATTGACGAAGAAAATTAGTAGCTTGTTAAGCTTATAGTATTAATTAAACTTGCACAAGTCTATCTATGCATAATAGCTCTGCAATGGGAATTGCAATCGGTTTAAATGCCAATAGCCAATACGAAGACACTCAGGCACAATTAGAGCCAGGGGATACAATAATTTACTATACAAATGGCTTCACTAATGCGGCTTCTCCAAGTGGCGCTCGCTTCGACGAAGAGAACTTTATTGCTAGCTTCAGTGTTGCTATAGTAATCCTAAATGATTCATGAGAAAACACCATATTCATGGAGCTTAGGAAAATCAAAAATTTGACTGCTTTATTGATAAGACTTAGCTCACATCTTGCGCCTAACTGAATAAACCCGTAAAAGGCAAATAGGCTTGGTTTAAGTAACGAAAAAATTTTGGTCGTTAGTGAGGCATCGGAATGAACTGTCCCATTTACGACACTTGGTTGATGGCATCACCGTATTTGAGATTTTAAATTTTGGAAAATAGGGTTGGTAATTCACTCAAACAAAATTTTTTAAGGTCTGTTCGCATAGCATTCCCAAGAGTTGCCTCCGAATAAATCGAGCAAAGAATCTAAAATCCGATTTTCTCAGTAAACCAAGAAATTTTCTAAAATCCTTACCAGCCCTAATTTGAGTTTAGGAATACAATTAATTAACCGCACTTCTGTTAGAGTCTGCTTTTCAAGGAATGGAGGTTGTTGGTGGGTTATTACTGTTAAGGTTCATAAGGGTTCTGTTAGCAATGGAACAGGAATGTACGTTAAGCCCAATATTCCTGTGATAACAATCTTTATCACAGGAAAATACGCTCAAAGCCTGAATTCGGACGTGACAATTAGGTATTGAAGAAGGTAGAAATTTTATCGTTATCATAGGAATCAGTTGGAGCGCGTACATTTTGGTTCCAATGCGATCGCCTTGATTCCATGAAAGTTGGCGCATTACTGCTGAAAGACTTACCTGTAGTGCAAAACATGAATGATGCAAATTACGCAGATACAGAATCAATATCCATGATGCCAAAAACGGATGATGCAAATGATACACAAAGACCGATAGTGCCAAATTTGGTACTATGACCCCAGCGATCGCTGTCGGTTAACCTATAAGATTGCCGCCACGTATGTCACTTAAAGGATAAAGTGACCGTTTTTAAAGCAAAAAGTGGCCGCAGAACAGAACCTAAGGTGGAAGAGTATTTGAAAAGATTGAATGCGATCGCTTGTAAAGTATGGCGAAAGTAGGGCGACGCAAAAATAAGCATTGCAGGCTTTTAGGGCGGCCACTTTATCCTTTAATTCCGGACATCTTTTCCTTTAAGTGACATACGTGGCGGCTCATGACAGGCTCGCTACTTTTGCCCCGTATTCGGACAAACTTAACTCCTAATACCGTCAACTTGGTCAGTGTCTGGGTAATTGTGACCATTCATAATTTACCAGCACACTTAATACGTAATAGATTTTTTAATTGTTAATAATTTATTAAATTTTATTTATTTTACTTTTATAAAGTAGATATTATGTATTAAGTGTGCTACTAAATAATATGCAGATGAGAAAGCACCCAACACTGGATGTTAAAACAAGCAATAATTCTATTATTTTTATTTTGTTATGGTTTTTGACGAACTTAACTCTGCTCTACCAGAATACGAACTCTACAATGAATTTAATGCTTTACATAAAATAATTAAGCACAAAGGTAAAAAATATATTTTTAATGAGCCGCCTGCGGAGGTACGCCCTGTATTTAGTCCGGCACCCATCGTCTCAACAGTTTCTGAGGCTAACAGACAAAAAACACAAATTCGAGAATTCATTAAAGCCCGCAAATTGAATGAGCGTCGCATTCTGCGATTGATGGGATGCTTGAATATGTATATTTACCTTACAGCTAAAGATTGGAAAGCAATCAAAAAAAACTCCCAAAAAGATAGTGCTACACAAGAGCACAAGTATGAAATAGATTCTGAACGTTTATCTGAGATGATTGCCATTGCAGATCAGGGGAATTTAGAAAATGCTTTTCCTAGTACTTATGCTGTTGAATATTTGAAGAAGTACTGGGGCATTTCCTGCGCTAAACGTAGTTATTATGGAGTTCGAGAATTTTGTAGAAATTATCTTTTACTGTTTGATTTTAACCCAGGAGAGTACCAAACAAGAAAAATCCCACGTTTCAGACAAATTAACTATAGGCGTTTACTACTTACCTATGAAGTCTTAGAAGAGGAACTAAACGAGCGAGAAAAATGTGACTTATTACCTGAACACTTAGGATCTAATGTCGTTAAAATTTATAATGCAGTTTTTTTAGGTTTTTTGCGATACAGAAGTAAATGGCGTTTTGATTTGGGCGCTGTTATCTGTGAAGATGAGATGCAACGTCCTATAAACCGAGAGATTGAGAAACCAAGCATCCGCGAATTCGGTAACAAATCTTGGTCAGATATCACTAAAAAAGTTCTGGATCAGAATACTCAGAGTTGGGTACCATACTTTAAAACTAAGGATGAGCGAGATGCCTATTTAGCTCGGCAGCAAAAATAACCACTGCATAAATACAACTTTGTTTTGTCCAAGCTCTATGTCACACGTTATACTTTATGGTATTTCTTCCACCTAGTTGCAATGTGTAGAGAAGCTAATTTTTTAGTTTTGGGTTGAATAGCGGTTGTTGTGTAAGTTTCTCGTTTTGTTCATTGATGCTTGCTGTCATGTTCAGTTGAACATGAAAAATCAAAAAAGCCGTTTTGAGTTTTTGGAATAAATTTCGGTTTTAGGCTTAATCCGCGAGCGCACTACGCCTTTAGCTCAATCTCACTGAGTTGCGTTCCCCAAAGGTTTGTTCACGGCTGAGGTGTTTCTGGAAAGGGCTGTTAACAAACAATTTGTCACTAAAAAATCTCTATGTTCACTTGAACATGGCTGCGATCGCACAGCGCATTTGGACTCAGTTTTAAAAGCTCTGTTCGCTGCATTGCATACAAATGAACCACAAAAGCCCTATTGCTTGCTGTACTTAAATTTTGAGGTTTTTCAACTCCATTTATAGCTTTGAACTATATGTTGTCCCTATGGGGTTATGAAGTATGTCGTGACCGTTTGGTCAAGACATGGTTCAAATCACAATTTCCGACTCTACGTAAAGGTGGAATTTTAAGCACGATGGTTGCGATCGCATAGTAAACCACACAAAAATTGGCTGATTGAGGTTTACCCAGAACTGTTATTAGCTTCAAATTTACTAAGCTCAAGGAGCGAACACACTCTTAATAAAAGTCACTAAAAGCCTGAAGTCCTTTTATATTCGTGTATTCATGTGAACGGATGATCGCTTATGTTCAAGTGAACATAAAATGGTACTGCAAAACCCCCAAGTTAGCCAAAAATGGCAGGAGAAACTGGGGCACAAGTAGCAAGCGTGACACGAGCCGCTATGCGACGGCTGAAACCCTTATGGCTACGTTACCAAATACAGTACCAAATAGCTTAAACTTTTTTTGATACACCGATTAACAGGATTTACTTGCCCATGAGGTTGATTGAAACTGTGTCAAAAAAAGGCTTCTCCAGAATTGGGTAGTGTTAAAGAATCTGCCAGATTTTTATTTTCCTGGCGGGAAGGGAATCAACTATTTAGATAAAAATCGAAGAACATCATTCCCAACCTTGGGAAACTTAATGCTATGGTTGCAGAGATACCGCTACAATCTGCTCCACTTTTGATGTACTCCCGTCCTGATTACTTCGCCTCCCCAATCAGAGTAAATGCAGCCCAGTTACTTGGATTAGGATGCTGTTTCATGGTCACCAACATCGCTTGACGCAACGCCTGTGCTTTATCAGGATTCTTCTGTAACTGACGATAAAATTCCCCCATCAATAATGCCGAAGGACTATCGGGAATTGACCATAATGTAACAATCACACTCGGCGCACCCACAGAAATTAAAGCGCGAGATAACCCAATTACACCATCACCTGTGAGCTTTCCTTGCCCAGTATCGCAAGCACTTAAAACAACTAATTCGGCGTTGATTTTTAAATCTAAAATTTCATTCGCAGTTAGCAATCCATCATCCTTACCATCCGGGGCGAGAGCGACAGCACCGGGGACACCTAAACCTTTAAAATCATCAAGTAGGCCGTGAGTAGCAAGGTGAATAAATCGTGCTTGGGGTAATCTTTGAATAAAAGCGGCTTTGGTTGCTTCTTTACCTGTAATCGCTTTGATATTTAACAGTTGTGCGATTTCTTTAGCTTCTTTTTCTGCACCCGGTAACGGAGTTAATTGTTGTGGTGCTTCGCCAATTTTGGGAGCAACACTGGGCATGGTAGGATTGCCCATGACTAAGACTTGATTACCAGAAACTTTCTGCCGTTGTTTGCGAGTTAAATCTAAAACTTGAATTGCCGGCGCTGTAAGAATTGTATGTTTTTCAATTAGATATTTACCTTGCTCATCTTGTAACGCGGCGAAGGGAACGAGGAATAAAGATGATTGCGGTATAAATGTAACTCGCTCATCATGGTTTTTGGGAAGAAGGTCGGCGATGGGATTAATTAGTAATTCGTGCAGCTTTTGAAAGCGTTGTTTTACTTTGGTGGGATTGGGGTTGTAACTTAGGTCAATACCGCCACGACCTCTAACGCCGATTGACTCGCGGCTGTTGGTGACTAATTCATCTAAAGTTGTATTCTCTTTTTGCCATAAAGGTTTAAGGTCAGCTTTGCGGAAGGTAACTTCACCTGTGGGTTTGATTACCCAAATGTAGAGTTCTGATTCTTTAAATTCTTGTTTACCCTGAACTGTAAAATCATTATAAATAATTGAATATTGCACGAGAGTAGAATTTTGTGATTTGGCAGTTTGTTTAATCTCGGCAATATTTGGTGGGGTGGGGAATTGTTCTGTGGGGTTAGCAGATAACCTCAAAGCAAGTAACTCCACAAAAGCCCGTCCCCGTCCCCGTTCTGATATTTCTAAAGCAGCATCAGTTTTATTTTGGGCAATGAGGACTTGTTGTAAAAGGCGATATATACTCCTTTGCGTTTCAAAAATTGAGACTTTCTCATTATCCTTTAAGTCTCGACCTCGGAGAGATTCGTAAACTTTAATGCCTGCAATCAGGGTACTCTCTGCTAAAGTGAGATTGCCTTGTTTGTAGTAAGCAAATCCTAGATTGTTTAGTGTTTGACCCTCACTTTGACGGTCTTGAATAGAGCGTGCTAGAGCCAATACTTGTTGTAGGTAGTTAATAGCTTGTTTGTTGTCTCCCAAAGAAAGGTAAGCAAGACCGAGATTTCCTAGTGCTTTCCCCTCACCTTGACGGTCTTGAATAGAGCGTGCTAGAGCCAACCGTTGTTGTAGATAGTCAATCGCTTGTTTGTAGTCTCCCAAGGAAATGTAGGCAGCACCGAGATTTCCCAGTGCTTTCCCCTCACCTTGACGGTCTTGAATAGAGCGTGCGATCGCTAACGATTGTTGTTGGTAGTCAATAGCTTTAGGGTAGTCTCCCAAGGAATGGTAGGCAACACCAAGACCTCCCAGTGAATTACCCTCACCCTCACGGTCTTGAATAGAGCGTGCTAGAGCCAAGCTTTGTTGATAGTAGTCAATGGCTTTAGGGTAGTCTCCCAGGGCAAACGCATCTTAATTTAAAGTGAAGGCAAATAATGCACTGGTAGATGAGTCAGTTCAATGATTTTCAGGATGAATACATTGATTGTTGAGCGAAT
>NZ_JACJRE010000121.1 GCF_014697075.1 Tolypothrix sp. FACHB-123
TAATTCCCCTTCTCCCTGAGGGAGAAGGGGTTAGGGGATGAGGGCGCGAGGTATTTGTACAATGCTTGCCCTATATAGCTTTTAGCTTAAGTTGACACGTATGGGCACTGCCATGCCCCTACCATCTGTCGCATTGTTTTTTTCAAATTGGTATGAAGAACCCAATAGTTGCTGCACAATAACCTGGCGTTTTTGCCACTGTTTATTGAACGCGACGGGAAACTACATCACCAAGGTGAATGGATGAGGTTGTTCTCCCCATGCCCAATGCCCAATGCCCAATACCCAATACCCAATGCCCAATGCCCAATGCCCCATGCCCAATATCATTTAACATTTAAAAACGCAAATTTACCCTTAACTCCATTTGCTTCCATCTTCAGTTGGGCAACGTAAAAATCTTTCTGAATCACATCACCGACTGGAGTAAAAGCAATTTCACCCAAAGGAGTTTGATAAGTTCCTTTGAGTAATTCTTGATTCAATTCGTTCCGTAACTGAGGCAATGAAAGCTGATTAATTTTCCGCCGATTATCTAAAGATTGTAGGGCTTCTACATATACTTGCAATGCAGTAAAAGCTTGAGCACTGACTTGGGGTGGTTCGCGACGATAATGGGCAAAATAGGCTTGGCGAAACGCTTTGTTAATTTCATTATTGTATTCTGGACTATAAGCTTGGGCAATAATTACCCCATCACACAGCGCTTTGCATACAGAAAATATATGAGATGTATTAAATCCATTTCCACCAATAATAATACCTTTGTAACCAAGTTCTCGTAGTTGCTTTACTAAATTACCTCCATCCACAGCCAACCCAGAGATAATTGCTAAATCAGGTTTTAAATTAATTGCACTACTAGCTTGAGTTTGAAAATCAGTATCTGTAGTTTGAAATTTTTGGACTGTAACTAAATCTAACCCTAAATCTTTTACTGTTTTTTGAAAAATTTCGGTTTCCGACTTATTAAAAGCGTCATTTTGGGCATAAAATACAGCCACTCTTTTAATATTAGGATTTTGCTTGAGCGCCGCTTTAACTGCATAAGGTGCGACAACAGCCACAGAGGAAGAAACTCGCGCCACATAATCCCCAATTTCGGGAATACCTTTAGCAGTATTGGATGCACCAATTACTGGAACTTGATTGCGTTCGGCTATGGGATTAGCACTAAAAGCTTGTTGTGATAGAGTAGGGCCAATAATTCCCACAACTTTATTTTGATTAATTAAAGTTTGAAAAGCATTAACAGTGCCAACTTCATCACCACCAGTATCTTGAAAGATTAATTTAATTGGTTTACCGTTGATGCCGCCTTTGCCATTAAAATATTTTTCGGCAATCTTGACGCCATCAGTTCCTTCTTGACCGAGTAATGCTACATTACTAGTCTGAGCAAAGGCAATCCCAATGGGAATTGCATTACCAGTTGTTGATGTGGGTGCTGGATTAGTTGTGGAATTTGTATTACTACTGCTACTTTTACCGCAGCCTATCAGCAGCGCAGAGCAGGTAAATAATAAGACAGTTTGCCGAGCGATACCTTTGGCACGCCTAACGGCGATCGCACTTTTCATAGATGGGTGAATATAATATTTTTACGATAATAGCTATGAATCAGGCTCTATTGGTGGCTGAAGTGCAACTTTACGCAATTCTGGGCAGTAATAGTCAGCGATTTCTTTCGCGATCGCATCTGGACGGGCAATTTTATCTAAATTAGATAGTATAATTACCGTAATTTTGTCATCAATAAAACGTGTAATATTACTGGCAAAGCCTAAAATTGAGCCATTATGCCCAACTACACGGCGACGATCGTAATTTAATACCCACCAACCTAAACCAGCTACATATCTTGATTTTTCCCAATCATCGCCCTGATTTGCTGGATGGGGAGTCCACATCAAATCCAAAGTTACTGGCTGTAGTAATGTTGCATGACAAAGCGCCTGTTCCCACTTCACCATATCTTCTACAGTGGAGAGTTGCCCACCTGCTGAATATGTAACTGAAGGGCTGTAATATGGTTTATTAATTAGCTTTCCTTGGAAAAAACTGTAACCTGCTGCCCTGTGCAACACAATATCTCTGGGATGATTCATCACAGTTGCAGACATACCCAAAGGTTGAAAAATAAGTTGTTGCAATAAATCGGTATAGGATTGTTTAGTGACTGCTTCCAACATCAACCCTAATAAATAATAGCCGGTGTTATCGTAGGCGCTAAACTCCCCTGGGGGAAACTTCAAAGGTAAATTGGTAACTAAAGCCAAAATTTCCGACTTTGATAAATCTTTACGGCTAATTTCCCAGTAATTTGCCACCTCAGTATAATTGGGAAGTCCCGACTGGTGAGACAAAATCTGCTTGATTGTCACCTGCTGCCAAGCTACAGGTATATTATCCAGGTATTGTGCGATCGCATCGTTTAAAGAAATTACCCCTGCTTCAACTAACATCATTGTGGCTGTAGCGGTGAAAGTTTTCCCAACAGAAGCAATTTCATAAACTGTCTTTTCACTTGCAGGAACTGCATGTTCAACATTCGCCAACCCGTAACCCTTCACCAAAACCCCTTTCCCCTCCCGTACCACAGCTACCGAAAGTCCCGGAATTTGGTTTTTATTCATGATTTCCTGGATATAGTCGTCAATCATAAGCCGTCACGGCAGTTCATACTTCTTAATCTATCTGTGGGCTAGCAATCAATCCTCGCTGAAGATTTTACCGTAACCTGATAAAGAGAGTAGTCGCGGCCATTTCGGCAAAAGCGACTCGAAAACAACTTGAGACAGGCAGGTTCAATTCATGGCTTATTCCTGGTTTAAAGCGTTTCATATTATTGGCTTCGTAGTCTGGTTTGCTGGTTTGTTCTACCTAGTACGTTTATTTATCTATCACGTTGAAGCTAACCAAGAACCAGAACCAGCACGTACGATACTGAAAAATCAGTATCAAATTATGGAAAAACGCCTCTACAATATCATCACAACTCCAGGAATGTTGGTAACAGTAGCAATGGCAATTGGACTTTTATCTACTGAACCAGATGTTTTAAAAGAGGGTTGGTTGCATATCAAACTGGTGTTTGTGACCTTATTAATTGGCTATCATCATTACTGCTCTCGACTGATGAAAAAATTAGCAGTAGATGAATGTCGGTGGAATAGTCAGCAGTTACGGGCTTTAAATGAAGCACCTACAGTGATGTTAATGGTAATTGTACTGCTAGCTGTATTCAAAAATAATCTGCCTACTGATACCACAGTCTGGGTAATTTTTGCATCAATTATTCTCATGGCAGTGACGATTCAGCTTTATGCTAAAAAACGCAAGCGTGATAAAGAAAAGCTGACGGCAGAACTAGCACAGGTTGCTCAGGAACAAGGTTCCTAATTTGGCAAATTTTCGGCAGGTTTAGTCTGTTTTAGAGGTAATTACTTAGGGATAATAAATAATTGTAATTACGCTTTATTACCGACTAATCTTGCCGAAATATTTACAGGAGGTAACCCCACGGTGAAAAATCAGCAATTTTTTAGTAATCATGTGGCAATACTGGCGACAATGCATCAAAAACAGCAAGCGATCGCCCCCATATTGGAGCCATTAGGTATTAAAATCATAGTACCGCCAAATTTTAATACTGATGTTTTCGGTACATTTACTAGAGAAATAGCCCGGACTGGTACGCAAATAGAAGCAGCTAAATTAAAAGCTACAAAAGCCCTAGAATTAACAGGTGCAAAATTAGCGATCGCCAGTGAAGGTAGCTTTGCACCTCATCCATATCTACCTTATATTTACTCAAATCGCGAAATTGTCATTTTATTGGATCGAGAAAACGACTTAGAAATTATTGGCGAAGAATTATCCTTAGAAACTAATTTTAATCATCAGGTAGTAGAAAATATCCAACAAGCCTATGATTTTGCCCAAAAAATTGGTTTTCCCGAACATGGGCTAATCATGAGTTATCAGCAGAGCGCTAAAGATAACAGCGAAATAATTAAAGGTATTAATACCGAAGAAAAATTAATAGCAGCTTGGAATTGGGCATTTCATAATTCACCCAATGGCAAAGTTCATCTAGAAACTGACATGCGCGCACATTACAATCCCACAAGGATGAAAAATATTGCCAAAGCTACTTCTAATTTATTAAGCAAGATTCAAAGCCATTGTCCACAATGTCATGTACCTGGGTTTGATATTACTCAAATAGTCAAAGGTTTACCTTGTGCAATGTGCGGTATGCCTACCAGCTTAGTTAATTCCCAAATTTACCAGTGCCAAAAATGTAGTTATACCCAAGAGAAATTATTTCCCGATGGCAGAGAGTTTGCCGATCCCGGACAATGTATGTACTGCAATCCTTGATGCAGCAGCCAGGATTGGGTAAACACTAACTGACAACTGAACAGTGAAAATAAAAAAAACCCTCTTGCCATTGACAAACAAGAGGGTTTTAGTATGGTGTGAGGAGCAAACTCAATGTTTGCTTCCTATTAGTGTAACAACTATATGTGGCAATTACATAAAAATGGTATGAAAATCATATGTTCTATGTATGAATTTATTTGCATTAAATGTAATTTCACTCAAATTTTCTCAACCAGCCTCATCCATTTTGAGAAATGAAGTAATTTCACTCTGATACCGATTTAAAAAACAATGCGACAGATAAAAAAACTCTATCCCTCGGTGGGTGGAGTTTTTGGACATGGGGAAGAATTTAAGCTAATGCGCGTCTAAATTGCATAATTACTAATCAGGGCTGTTGACTGTCAACAGTCAACAGTTGACAGCCTTAAGGATGGATTGTGCAACTTCAAAGCAGAATAGCTTACTAATTGCCCTATGCCCGAAATCCAGCAGATTCCTGAATTATGCTGACAAAATTGGCATCATGATCGTAAATTCTGTTCCTTGTCCGAGAATAGAATCTACTTTCAGCGTTCCGCCATGTCGCTCAACCACAATTTGCCGCGCGATCGCTAATCCTAATCCTGTACCTTTACCTACTTGCTTAGTGGTAAACAAATAATCAAAGATTCTTTGCTTGACTTCTTCTGTCATTCCTACACCATTGTCTGTAATCCGAATTAAAACATGCTGTTTATCTTCAGTTAAAAAAGTTTGAATTGTAATTTGATTGGGATTGGTTTGAATGTCTGCAAAACTACGTCCAATGTTCGACTCATCTAAAGCATCAATTGCATTGGCTAATAAGTTCATAAATACCTGATTTAGCTGCCCAGCAAAGCATTCTACTAAAGGTAAATCGCCATAGTCTTTTACTACCTCAATTGCTGGGCGATGTTGATTAGGTTTTAAGCGATGTTTGAGAATTAAAATTGTACTATCAATACCTTCATGTAGATTGAAAGGAACTTTGTAATCTCTATCGGCTCGAGAAAAAGTCCGCAAACTAGTACTAATATCCCGAATGCGCTCAACTCCTAATTTCATTGAGTCGATTAATTTAGGTAAATCTTCTCGTAAATACTCCAAATCAATTGCCTCAATTTCAGCTTGAATATCCTCACTTGGATTTGGTAAATTTTCTTGATATAAGTCAATTAACCCAAATAAATCTTGAACATAATTTTCCGCAGGATTAAGATTGCCAGCAATAAAGCTAACAGGATTATTAATTTCGTGAGCCACTCCTGCCACCAGATTTCCTAGTGCTGACATCTTTTCATTTTGTACTAACTGAAGTTGGGTTTCTTGGAGATGCTGAAGTGTTTGTTCTAGTTGTGTTGCTTGCTGGCGAGTTTGAATTAACAACTTTGTCTGCTTGATTGCTACCCCCATTTGGACGGCAATTTGCTGGGCAAATTGAATTTCCGAACTGTGCCAATCACGGTATCGATCGCATTGATGAATACAGAGTAAACCCCAAAGTTCATCGTCTTCCATAATTGGCACAACTAGTGAGGCTTTGATTTGAAATTGTGCCAAAATTGCCCGATGACATTCAGGGACATCAGCTGTATAAATATCAGCGATCGCACAGAAACGACCTTGTTTATAAAGGGTTGCGTAATTTTCACCAAAGCAATGATCCTGAACTTTAATAGCCAAAGCTGAAGGAAATGTAGGTAGTACATCTTCGGCAATAAATTCGCCGTATTCATAGCCCGTTTCCAAATTAAACTGATAGATGCCAACCCTATCGGTATTCAGAATGCGCCGAATATTTTGGGTAACAGCTGCAAAAATCGCCTCTAAATCTAAAGACTCGCGAATTTGAGTAACCGCATTAAACAAAGTTTTTTGTTGAGCTAGCGATCGCTCTAATTGTTGGGCGTAATTCTGCGCTTGCTGATAGAGAGAAGCATTTTCTAAAGCGATCGCCGCTTGAGTACAAAGTAAATTGATTACTTCCACGCGATCGCTCGTAAACACCTCAGCCGTCAAGCTATTCTCTAAATACAAAATTCCCAACAGTTTACCTTGATAATTAATTGGTGTACAAAACAAACTCTTGGGTTGATGGCGAATAATGTAATCATCTGCCATCAATAAAGCATCGGTAGCGGCGTTAATGACAATTGAGGGTTGTAGACTGCGCTTCACACAGTTAATCAGTGAAATAGGCAAGTCTTGAGAATCTTCCAAAGGCAGCGATCGCATAATTGTTGAGGGCTTACCAACTGTAGTTATGGCCTCAATTAATAATTTTTCTTCCTTGATAAGTAGCAATGCACATTTATCTGCCCCAGCATTTTCTATTAATACACTCAACAATGTCATCAGCAATTTATCAAGATGAATTTCACTAGAAAGTGTCTGAGAAGCTTTAAAAATTGTTGATAAATCAAGGATTGCGGAAACGCTAGTAGTAGCTGAAGTTGTGGAATTACGAGAAACTAGTTGAGATACAGTAGAGTTATCATTGGCACTAATTGTTAAATTAGGCATCAACTTAATTTTGTCCTGTTGCAGAATTAGAGTTAGTAAATGTGGATATTTTTGTTCCAAATCTGCAACTTTAGCTTTTGCACCCCAACGTGCATAGGCATAATAAGCGGTTCTTTAGTACTTGTTATGCTAAACTAACAATCAAAATGCCAGTTTAACAAGCATCTAATTCGGAAGTTTTCAAAGTTTCTAAATCCATAAGCCGAGCG
>NZ_JACJRE010000122.1 GCF_014697075.1 Tolypothrix sp. FACHB-123
TGCTTCTAATAGTTTCATTTGCACCCCAAAATACGATACTACAAGCACCTTATATTAGAGGACGCAAATTATCTTAAGTCCAGAGGATTGGTTCGCGACCAGCTATCGCGAACCAATTTCCTTTTCCACATCCCGTGAAAAGTCAGGATTATCCCTAGTGATTACACTAGACAAACATCTCAAAAAAAATCCAATCGTCAACGTTAATTAATTCGACTGGTTTTACCTGACAAATAAATTTTGATCAAAATTTATTTGTCAAGTTTTCAGTTTTTAAATATAAAGGGAGGGTATTTTTTAACTACCCTCCCTTTATTTTATTAGTAACGACTAAAAATGTAGACTTTGTTGTAACTTTCTTCTACTGAATAGTAAGAGTCAATAAACCAATCACGGGCTATTGCTGACCAATTGAGGTAGAAGCTAGGAATACCCATATCTTCTAAGTTTTTAATCAATCCTTGTTGTTCGAGTTGATCATAAACAAAGTCCTCTTCACTTTCGTACTCACCCCAATAATGTTCCTGAAAATCTTCTACACTAGCTTCACTACTGTCATATTCATAATAAGCTGCATAGGCTGCACCATGCTCTGATAAAATTTGGGCTAGTTCGGCTAGTTTTTCTATGCTTTCGTATTCACTCAGATGAATACCATACCAGTTTTGAAAATCATGTATTGCCCACTCCTCACAGGCTTCATAATTATGACAGGGTGACCAAGATAACATCCATTCAATATCATCTTGAATGTCTGACGCATCTTGTGTACAGTCTATCCACATTCCGTGTAAAAAGCCATTGTTGTATGCAGATAAACAAGCTACATAAATCTGTGGTGCATCATCATCTTGGCACTCACGCTCATGCTTGGGGAAGGGAAGTAAACAGCTAGCACCTTCAACTATTGGTAAGGCAACACCAGCTAAATTGATTGCTAAATCTACTGCCCTCTGTTCTCGAATCGGACAGATTAAAACATTACCTTCTTTGTGGCAGTTGTAAACTTGTTCAGCAACTAATTGAGCATCTTGTTCTGAGTGAAATATTAAGGTGTTAGAAAACAAATTCATGTGTTAGAATCCTTCTAGTATTGAACTCAGAAAAAGCACCTTTAGATTGGTCGTCGGGGGTGCTTTTTCTGTTGTTGATGTAAGAGTTTTGGACTTGGCGCTACATCTGAAATTTCACGCTTCGGTTCGGTTCCGTTACCGGGAGTCTTTTTGGCACTCCATTTCCTATCTCTCACTCTTTTATTATCCCACATATATGTGGGATAATAAAGCTTTTTAGCTGTTTTTAATGATAAAAATATCTAATATATTGCCACATATATGTGGGTTTTGCTATTGTAGTGGTAGAGAGAAAGGATAATCACTATGACAAGAAACGATATTGCTACTCGCTTTAAATCAAAAGGAGTTGGTGTTAAATGTGATACTAAACCTATATCTGTGATGCTTCCAGAAGATTTAGATGCTTATGTGCGTAGCAAGCCCAATCGTTCCGAGTGGTTGCGGCGGGTTATTGCTCTTGCTGTGGCTAAGGAACAAGCGGAAGCTCAAAAGGAAGATTGATTGTGAATTTGGCTCAAGAGCGATCGCGTTACTTCCCGTTTTGGTTATAAAGTCATGGCATTTTCCTGCACAACTCTAGTGGTATGTTTAGAAATCTTACAGACTAAACTGACAGATCATAATTAAGCGTATTCGTCCCTCGTTGTGCAATATTGCATCCAAACCACGAGCAACTTTACTCAAGATAGCACTGCTGAAAAAACCTGCTTTGCGGTCATACTGGATGGCACACTCTAAAGCAGAAATATAAAAATCAGCAATTGTGTTGTCGGTATTGCTGGAGTAACTAATTTTCTAAGGATATTTTCGTAAAATTTTCGGCATATTATGCGGTTGTTTATATCCTTTGAAAATTAATATTAACGAGGTCGATTTTCTCGCCCGTGATAGACACGTAAAATAACAACATCATTCTCAAGAATAACGTAGTGAATTCAATACCTTTGCCAATTTAGGAGAGTTCAACGCTTGTAGAAACGTTATGAATACGTCCCAAAGAAGTAAGCTTGGCAAAAATCTGGTTTAATAAAATAGGCTCAGGAATTTCTGGAAGCATTTTTAAGACTTCATTAACATATCGAAAGCCACGATAATGAGCCTTAAGGTCAATAATGCCGGAGTCAGGGTTAAGGAGGCGGAAATTTGCCAGAAGATCATGAGTTTTTTTCCCTGATTTACTTATTACAACTTCATCTCCTGCCAGCAAATACACTTCATTTGCACGGAACAAATGCTTGCGAAAAAACAACCAAAACAACGTTGCCCAAGGGATTACTTTATGGAAGAATCTTAATATTGTCCGATAACTACCACCAGTGCCTGCCCAACGCGAGATGCCCAACATTGTGACTCTCCCGCTCATCGCTAACATCGCCAGGATTATTTGGTTAAATTGCCGCATCGTTGTCGCGTTGATCTGCGGTAGTAGGCATTGCAGGAGTGATAAAATATCTGGCATGGGCTGCTTGTAGTTTTTGAGTTGTCGTTGTGAGAGACAATAACTCTACTACGAAACGCCCTACCTCTTCATCCTCTTATTTTGGCAACGGTATTGGAATTATAAAACCGTATTTACCAAAAGAAACTAAAAGTTTTCGTAGTCCTGCTATTTCATCTACAATTGCGCCTCGACGGGGATTTTGCTGTAAACTTTCACCTGAAGAGACAATTGCTTGTACTGCGCGGGAAGCTGCATCAGGATTATTAAGTTTGATAAAATCATAATGACGCTTGAGCTAAAACACTGTAATTTACTAAATGTAGCATATCTTGACTTTTGACGATTCATTGTAATTTTTAATAATCAATAATTATATTCTTCTATTTATTTAAAGATTTCTATTAAATCAGGCTGATCTTTCCACGCCCCGAATAATTTGTTGAGTCTTGCTAATCTCTCTGAATCTGTTAAGGAATGTTTTGTTTGTTCAATTGAAGTTGCGCTAATTTTTAAATCAACAATAATTTCTTGACCATCAGGAATCTCGTTGATTTGTTCTAATAATTCTATAATCTGACCACGTTTAACTCCTCTAATTCTCATTTGTTATTTACTCCTATATAGGACTCATATAGGAATCCTATTTGATTTTTGAAAAATCTAATTCGCTAGAAGCTTGCCATACAAGGGTTTGTTTCTAAGTATACCTAGCAAGATTCAAGTATGATTCCTATATTTGCTAAATAATAGTTAACTGTTAACTATCAACTGTCAACCATCAACAAAATTAAAGTGTATTTGGGTCAATTCCTTGCTGTTGTAATAGAGCTAATAAATTTTGCAATTGTTCTTCTGGGGTTTGGTATCTATTGCCATTTTCGTCATACCAAAACAGCCATTCTCTTGTTCTTCCTTGATAATTACCCTGTTCTCGTCCAATACCTAAACCAATTTCGGGCATCCAAATTTTATCCCCTGGTTGTAAAATATATTTACCTTCAACTAAACGATAAACTTCTAAACGTTGGCGTTTACGACGTAACCGTGTTGGTGCATAAATGACATAATATAAAATGCCTAATTTGGCGTAATCGATTTTTTTCTGTTCATATTCGCCGTTGTAAGTTTGAGAAACAACTTCCAAAGCTAAAATTGGTGGGATTCCTTCTTCTTCCCAAAATACATAGCTGGAACGTCCATTTTCACCTACAAAACGTTCTACACCCAAACTCAGGAATCCATCGGGGACTATGGCAGGTTTTAATGGTGAATAATAAATTCCCATGTTGATACCGAAAAACCAGTCATCGCGGTTTTGCCAAATCGCAGCTAAGATGGCTAATAATAAGTTGGGAATTAATATTTGCAGTTCGTTATCCACAGGAGTATCATCAGAGTCGGGTAATTCTGCCGATGAAGGTAGGCATTCTAACGGGTTGTAGTTATACATAATACCTTGGTGGTTGCCAGTTATCAGTCATGGGTGAATCGTCATTAGAACAAGTTCATTTGTTCCCGTTTATTTAAGGGTAACTTAGTCTGGATGTAAGTACCCCATAGTGCACGCACAGTGGCAAGCAGTAGCTTCTTTGCCTAAGGCAAACACACAACTGAAGCATAATTCATCCTACTGTAACTGAAAAGCTATTTTATTTGTTTTACTGTATAAATTTCTGCAATTCCTTCAAGAGTCGGTAATTATTCTTGACCAGAGAAACTTGATGCAGTATTGGGCTTTTGATTTGATTCAATTTCCGATTGCAGATAAGTAAGTGCAGTTTTAGCATCCCCAATAGTTAGATCGGGGTCATAATCAAGTGCTAAAAAGTCTGGGTGTTTAGCGATTTGAGATATTAAATATTGGCTGGCTTCAACTAATTCAATGAGGCTAGGGTTAGACATCATTTACTCCTCCCAGTCCTTGGGTATGGCGGTTCTGTGTTGCATATTCTGATGAATAGATGATTAAAAGAATTCAGGAGCCAGAATTGAGAATTCAGAACTTTTCTGACTCCTGACTCCTGACTCCTGAATTCTGAATTCTGAGTTCTAAATTACGCTGCGACTAACTCCTCTTTTTCTGCCTTATACTCCAGAAGTTGCCGCCATTGCACAGTAGTCAGTTGGTCAAACGGAAGGTCTAGCAATTGCTCGCAATCGATAACACCAGCATCAGGTACAGTGTCCGCTATCGATAGACACAAGACAGCATCTATCACAGAATCACAGGTTACTTGTACTTGCAATTCACTTGCTCGGACAAACCACCAATTACCTTCAGTGCATCCTGCCTGCCCCAATTTCACTTCATTGCGGTAAATTCCATCATCCAGCAATTCCAACCCGTGCTTTTCGCATTCGTTGGCAATTTGAGCCATGATTTTATTACCAGTGGTGCAGGGTTCCACAAATGGTTCTTCTACAGGCAACGTGCCTTGCTGGTACTGCTGTTTAATGTAGCTGTGGCATCTAGCAGGTGTAGTGTCTCGGAAAATCTCGATGTTGTTGACCAAAACTCGCCAGTACAAGTCTTCACGATTGTCACTGTCATAGCTGATGCTAGCAACCAATTCCCCGTCAATCAAAGCTTCTTGGTCATAAAATGAGATTTCCGAAATTTTTGGAACTTCTCTGATTTCACTTGGGATTGCTGGTTTGAGCGTGCCATCCTTATAGTGCCATTCGATGTATCGCTGGCATTGAGCAATAGTCGTGTGGCGGAACTTCTCTTCGCCGCTTGTCATGACTACCCAAGGTTGAGTTACAAATTCGTCATAGTCGTAGCTAATGTAAGCGATGAGTTGTTTTAGAGCATACACTTCGTAGTGATAGGAGTTGATTTCTACTGTGGTTAATTGCTCTGGGGCAACAGCTTCGGCTTGGGCTTCCAGGTGATTGTATAGTTCTGCCTGTGCTAGCGCTTGTTCATCTGGTGTATTGCAGTTGAAGTTGGAAAGTGCTTGCTGTGTATTGGTTGAGTAAGTCATAATTGAGGAATCTCCTGCCTCTATATGGGGTTAGGTCTTTACAAAGGGCGATCGCTAGTTTTCCAGACAGGGCGATCGCCTTTTTGCTTAACCTTATAAATACAGTGTAACTTTTGTTATCCCATTTGTCAACCCAATGGGATAACAAAATTTGTATATTTGGGAGTACACTTGTTATTACAATGCTTTCGCTGATAGCGTTGAACAATAGACGAGGAATGACTATGAGTGAAACAAGAATAAATATTAGGATTGCTCCTGAAAAGAAAGATGCTTTTTATGAAAAGGTAAGGCAAGAGGGAAAGAACGCTACCGATGTCCTAATCGGGTTGATTGACCAATACCTTGGTAATAAGGTTGAATCTAACGATATTGTAGAGCTAAAGCAGAGAGTAGCGAAATTGGAAGAGGTGGTACTGGGGGAAACTGCCGCCTGAGAGAAGAGAATGATTCTCTCAGGCAATTATTGGAAAAACTAAAAGAAATGCTCAAGGAAAAACCCGCCAACCATTAGGCGGGTTTGCTGCTTTTTATGTAATGGATCTGTTGTGATAATACTGTGTTAATATTTGGGATAACAAGACTCTCCTTGTGAAAGTAATTCACGATTACCAGGAGTAATCTATGTGTACCAAGGATGACAGCAATTGAGCCAAGGCATATTGTAGGTGGCTAAATATCTTTCCACTACCTACAGTATGCCTTCTGCTTTGTTAAAAGCATCCAGGAAATTCAAGCCCAAGAGCGTTTGCCTGGAAAACACCGCTCTTGGGTAAGTTTCACAAACTGCACAGTTTATGATCAACCAAACAATACCAAATTTTTTTAAACTACGCACAGAGTCAAGTTCCATTATGGAACACGATCAACCTCTGTTAAATAAGGCAAGAAAAAGTAAGTTGTCGAGTGCAAGTATTTTCAAACACCTCTTTTACGTATGGTAAGAGGAGAAAGATATGCCTGACTTTTCACGGGATGTGGAAAAGAAAGAGTGGTTCGCGATAGATTATCGCGAACCACTTCCTATTCTTTATTATATTTGGAAGTTTCTTCGACTAAAT
>NZ_JACJRE010000123.1 GCF_014697075.1 Tolypothrix sp. FACHB-123
GAGGCGATTATGGGGACAGATGGTGAATTATATGTCACAACCAGTAACTGTGATGGGCGGGGGAATTGTCCAGCACAGCAAGACAAAATTCTCCGGATTACCCGATAAATAACATCTATCATTTGATAGAAAAGCTTCCCACTCAAACAATAAAAATATTCACTTTTAATATTGAATCAGGCAATAACTACTGTCATATTCCATTCACATTTCATCTTTAACATCAAAGGCAAATCACATCTTTGGATATCTCTTAATTAGGGTGAAAAATATGAAGATTAAAAAATTTGCCAGCTTTCTGACAGGAATTCTACTATTACCAGTTTTTGCAGCCTGTACGCCAAATGAAACTGCTCAAACTCCTCCAACTACTAATGTACCGCCTGTTACCGATCTGACAACGCCTGTGTCGCCTGGTGCAACAGTGAATCAAGATATTCAAGGTGTAGTACAAGCTAATCCTTCATTGACAACACTGACAAATCTGATTAAGGAGGCGAATTTAACAGATAAATTAGGTGATGGCCCTTACACATTATTTGCGCCTTCAGATCAAGCTTTTGCTGCACTTCCAGAAGTGACTAAACAACGACTTTCACAACCAGAAAACCGCGAACTTTTGAGACAGGTTTTGGCTTATCATGTTGTTCCAGGTAATTTAACTGCGAATCAGCTTCAGTCCAAAGAAGTGAATACTTTGGGTAATAATCCAGTAAACATTAAAACTGACCAAGCTAATAACGAGGTTAGAGTTAATGACGCTCGTGTGATCCAACCTGATATTCAAGCAAGTAATGGCGTCATCCATATAGTTGACCGAGTAATTCTTCCACCAACTATTCAGTAACCAGAAAAAATATAGAGAAAAAATGCCATGAAAGGATTAAAAGGTAAAAACGCCTTGATTACAGGTGCAAGTTCGGGAATTGGACAAGCTGTTGCTATTCGTCTAGCGCAAGAAGGTTGCAATGTCGCGATTAACTACCACAAAAGTCCAGATGCTGCGGAAGATACTGAGGAAATGGCTATGCAAAAAGCCTGTGGCGATATCGATAATTGCGGCGTTCAGTCTCTATTAATACAGGGTGATGTGTCTCAGGAATTCGACATTATCGAAATGGTCAATACTGTAGTGGATAAATTTGGCAGTATTGATATTTTAATCAACAATGCTGGCATTCAAACTGAATGTCCATCCCATGAAATCAAGACTGAAGACTTCGACCGAGTAATTGGGGTAAATCTGCGTGGTGCTTATATCTGCGCGCGGGAAACAATTAAACAATTCCTCTCCCGAAATCAACCGGGAATCATCATTAATATTTCCAGCGTTCACGAAATTATTCCCCGACCGATGTATGTCAGCTACTCCATCAGCAAAGGTGGGATGGAAAATATGACCAAAACTCTGGCGTTGGAATATGCAAACCGGGGTATTCGCGTGAATGCGATCGCACCAGGCGCAACTATCACCCCCATCAACGAAGATTGGGTAAACAACCCCGAAAAGAAAGCTGTTGTCGAAAGTCATATCCCAATGGGTCGTGCGGGAACTGCGGCGGAAATGGCGGCGGCGGTAGCTTTTTTAGCCTCTGATGAAGCTGCATATATTACTGGACAAACCCTATTTATTGACGGTGGACTGACGCTATACGCTGACTTTCGAGAAGCTTGGTCTGCGTAAATAAAACTAGCAAAAAGAGTAAAAAACATGACCGCAGAACAAAACAGACTGGAACAAGACCGCAACCGTGAAGCCTATTGGCGCAGATGGGGGCCTTATTTGAGCGATCGCCAATGGGGAACAGTGCGCGAAGATTACAGTACAGATGGTAGAGCCTGGGATTATTTTCCCCACGAACAGGCTCGGTCTCGCGCCTATCGTTGGGGTGAAGATGGGATTGCGGGTATTAGTGATAATCATCAACGGTTGTGTTTTGCGATCGCGCTTTGGAATGGTGCAGATCCCATCCTCAAAGAACGGCTATTTGGGCTATCTGGGCCAGAAGGTAATCACGGGGAAGATGTCAAAGAATATTACTTTTATCTTGACAATACCCCCTCTCATGCCTACATGAAATACCTTTATAAATATCCCCAAAAAGCATTTCCCTACCAAAAATTAGTAGCAGAAAATCAGCGTCGGGGCTACGACGAACCAGAATTTGAATTAGTTGATACAGGCATTTTTGATCATCATGAATACTTTGATGTATTTGTCGAATATGCCAAACATTCACCCGAAGATATTCTCATTCAAATTAGCATTGTTAATCGGGCTTCGTCAGCTAAAACCCTGCATATTTTACCTACAGTCTGGTTTCGTAATACTTGGTCTTGGGAAGGTGACAGCCAAAAGCCAATTTTAAGTCATTCTGACAATGTTATTCATGCATGTCACCCTTCTTTAGGCAATCGCTGGCTGTATTTTCAAAATTGTCAAACTGTCTTATTTACTGAAAATGAAACTAACTACCAGCGATTATTTGGAGTTGAAAATCATTCCCCATATGTGAAAGATGGGATTAACAACTATATTATTCACGGCGATCATCAAGCAGTCAATCCCAGCCAAACAGGTACAAAAGCAGCGCCGCATTACCAGTTAGAAATTGGCGCAGGAGAAACGCAAATTATTCGCCTAAGATTGTCTGATATTCCAGATTTAGCAGAACCTTTAGCTGAAGAATTTGATACCACATTACAGTTGCGTCAGCAAGAAGCCGACGAATTTTATCAATTTATTTCTGCGAATAATTTATCAGCAGATATTCGCCAAGTACAGCGACAAGCTTTTGCTGGTTTATTATGGACAAAACAATTTTATTACTATGTAGTAGAAGACTGGTTGAATGGCGACCCTAATCAACCATTTCCCCAACGAAATCAGCCTCGTAATCAAGAATGGATGCATCTTTATAATGATGACATTATTTCTATGCCTGATAAATGGGAATTTCCTTGGTATGCTGCTTGGGATTTAGCTTTTCATGTCATTCCCTTAGCCATCATCGATCCAGATTTTGCTAAACGCCAAATGGATAGATTAACGCGAGAATGGTATCTGCATCCCAACGGACAAATTCCTGCCTATGAATGGCATTTTAGTGATGTCAATCCTCCAGTTCATGCTTGGGGTACTTGGCGAATTTATCAAATTGAAAAAGAAATTTACGGATGTGGTGATACAGATTTTTTAGAGCGAGTATTTCAAAAGCTATTACTCAATTTTACTTGGTGGGTTAACCGCAAAGACCGTAATGGTAATAATGCTTTTCAAGGGGGATTTTTAGGTTTAGATAATATTGGTATTTTTGACCGCAGTGATGAATTACCTACAGGTGGTTATTTATCGCAATCTGACGCTACAAGCTGGATGGGAATGTATTGCTTGAATATGTTAACCATTGCTCTGGAACTTGCTAAAACTAATCCTACCTATGAAGACATAGCTAGTAAGTTTTTTGAACATTTTCTTTATATTGCCCATGCCATGAATCACATGGGTGAGGCGGATATTAACCTGTGGGCTGAGACAGATAAATTTTTCTATGATGTGCTGAATTTACCTGATAGCAAGCGACTGCATTTAAAGGTACGGTCAATGGTAGGTTTAGTGCCTCTATTTGCCGTTGAAACCTTGGAAGCTAATGTCTTAGAAGCTTTTCCTGGGTTTAAAAAACGCTTTGAATGGTTCATTAAAAACCGTCCCAATCTGCAACAAAATATAGCTTGTTTAGAAACTACTGGCAATGAAGCTAGACGATTACTCGCCATTGTCAACCCCGAAAAACTGAAGTTAATTCTGCAAAAAATGTTAGATGAAACAGAGTTTTTCAGTCCGCATGGTATTCGCTCTGTGTCGAGATTTCATGCTGACCATCCTTATATTTTTGCAGTTGATGGACAGAACCATTGTGTTAGTTACGAACCCGCAGAATCAAGTAATGGGATGTTTGGTGGTAATTCTAACTGGCGTGGCCCTGTTTGGTTTCCCATGAATTATTTAATTATTGAATCTTTGGAAAAATTTCATCATTACTTAGGGGATGATTTTCAAATTGAATGTCCTACCGGTTCTGGTCAATTTGCCAATTTAAAAGAAGTTGCAATTGAGTTATCCCACAGGTTGATGAGTATTTTTGCACGTAATGAAGCCGGATATCGTCCCGTTCATGGCGGTAATTCTCTGTTTCAAACTGACCCTCATTGGCGTGATTTGATTTTGTTCTACGAATACTTTCACGGTGATAATGGTGCGGGATTGGGAGCCAATCATCAAACAGGTTGGACGGGGTTAGTCGCAACTCTCATCTACTCCTGTGGTAGCGTTTACCGTTCCTGTCAAGTTTTGCCACAACCAGACAACATTGACCAGGCGATCGCTTCTCAACTACGGTAAATAATATACATACGGGACATGCAATTTTTTAGATATCCAATAAATTTTTAGTGCGTAAAGCCTTCTCTTCTCCCAAGGGGAGACGCTACGCGAACGAGAGGCTTCGCTTAGGGCGCAGCCTCTCGCAGGGAAGGACAAACATCTTGCTCGCTGGTGTTCAAAAGCGAGCAAGATGTTTGTCCTTCGGACACGCTACGCGCTAAGCGAAGCTATGCCGAAGGCTTTACGCACTACGAAATATGGGTAATTTATTTTTTGTAAGTTCCTGGATTACCTTTTTTAACGGCCTAACCAAATTTTGATGTAATCAAGTATACTAGAACCTCCCCACATCAGGGCAATTAAAATCGAACTAGTGAGAATAGCGCCCATAAGACAAAGCACTAAACCACCCAGACTAATTGCACCATCATCTTCGAGTAAACCAAAACTAGTCACAAAAATTCCCATTGCTGGTAGAGTGTTAGTTCCCGGAATGGGAATCATCATGGAAATTGCCATTAAGGCGATCGCACTACCGATGACAACTCTACCGGGTAAGGTAACGCAGATATAGGACAGACGCGGACGAGCGATCGCTTCAATTCTGCGCAACCAGGGAATTCCTGTTTTCACAACTCCTTGGGCTGTTTCTAGTTTAATCGGATGATTGATCATCTTCTGTGGTAACCACAGCGTTTTAGAACCTGCGATCATTTGTATCGCTAGTAAAAAAATGAGGATACCGAAAGGGACAGAGTAACCGGGTGCAGGTATTGGTAAAGCTGAAGGTAAAGATAAAATAACAAGTAAAAATCCAAAGGTTCGTTCCTTTGCCAGCAACAAAATATCTGCTAGTTTAACGTGAGCAGGTTGTTCGGTTTCAAAAAAAAAGCGTTCTAACTCGTGGGAAAGTTTAGCCATAAAATATCAAAAATTACTACAGTTCATTTCAGCACCCTGCAACCAAGATAAATCACAATCATAACGAATTATAAATCTTTGGGGAAGTTTGTTTAGAAAGCAAACCACAGCAAATTGAGCAAATACACAATTAACACATGGTTGCGCATGAAGTTAGTTGACGCAAAAATAGGATTTTCAAATTTTCAGCGTCAACAGGATTGATTATGCTGTATGAAACGCAAAATCTCTATATTCCTTATATTCTATACTTTGCATGAATTTAATTTTTGGATGGGTTTAATTCGATACTAATCCCTCCATTTTTCCCCATCTACTATTAACACAGCTGGTAGCAGGCTTGAGTTGTCTACATTTACTGTGTCACTTCCGTTACTAGTTACAACTGTGGCATCACCGTAGATACTCTCAATATAAATGTTGTCATTACCATCAGCAGTATTCAGGTTAGTTTCACCGTTGTGGGTGCTTTCTACAGTGACGTTATCCTCACCATCACCTGTTTGTAGATTGAGTTGCTCAAAGCTACCGTAGTTTATTTTCCCACCCATTCCCAAGCCGCGAATTTCGTTGTCTGTGACAATGGCGATATTATCTTTGCTATCTCCAGAATCATCCAGATTTAAGATATCCCCACCTATCCCACCACTGATGGTTAAAGTATTGGCGATATTATCCAACAATTGTTGAGAACTGCTGACAGTGATATTATCATCTCCTTGAGCAGATCTAACTGTGGTATTACCGTAAATACTTTCGATATAAATGTTGTCATTACCATCAGCAGTATTTAGGTTAGTTTCACCGTTGTGGGTGCTTTCTACAGTGACGTTATCCTCACCATCACCTGTTTGCAGATTGAGTTTTTCAAAGCTACCGTAGTTAATTTTCCCACCCATTCCCAAGCCGCGAATTTCGTTGTCTGTGACAATGGCGATATTATCTTTGCTATCTCCAGAATCATCTAGATTTAAGATATCCCCACCTATCCCACCGCTAACGGTTAAAGTATTGGCGATATTATCCAACAATTGTTGAGAACTGCTGACGGTGATACTATCATCTCCTTGAGCAGATCTAACTGTTGTATTACCATAAATACTTTCGATATAAATGTTGTCATTACCATCAGCAGTATTCAGGTTAGTTTCACCGTTGTGGGTGCTTTCTACAGTGACATTATCCTCACCATCACC
>NZ_JACJRE010000124.1 GCF_014697075.1 Tolypothrix sp. FACHB-123
TGGAACCACTCTGACCCCATCCCGAACTCAGAGGTGAAACGCTGCTGCGGCGACGATAGTTTGAGGGTAGCCTCCTGCCACAATAGCTCGATGCCAGGTTTTGTATTTCCAAAATAGATTGTTTACCTAGAGATTAAATATTAATAATTTTTTCTAGGTATGTGTATTTTGAAAAATTGAATAAAAATCTAAGTAGTTGCAATTATCTTGATTTAAGATGATTGCAATTTTTTTATTTTTTATAAATAGCGAAACTATTATAGATTTGGAAGTTGCCAATCAATTTCTGGCTTGCAAAAGGAATGCAAGGCTGAATTAATAGCTGAGAAAGGTTTGCTACCGAAAAAGCCATTACGTGCAGAAAGTGGTGAAGGATGTGCTGATTTAATTACGACATGTCTTGTTGTATCTATTAATTTGAGCTTCTTCTGTGCATACCCACCCCACAATACAAAGACAACAGGATCTTCTTTTTGGTTTACTGTGCTAATTACTGCATCTGTGAATATTTCCCAACCCTGATTTTTGTGAGAATTGGGTGTATGTGCTCTGACAGTTAGCACAGCATTTAACATTAAAATGCCCTGTTTAGCCCATGATTCTAAGTAACCATGATTGGGGATATTAAACCCGATATCTTCTTTGAGTTCTTTAAAGATATTGATTAGTGATGGCGGTGGTTTAAAACCAGGTCGAACAGAAAAACATAATCCATGTGCCTGGTTTTGATCGTGGTAAGGATCTTGTCCTAGTAATAAGACATTTATGTTCTCGTAAGGTGTCAATTCAAAAGCTGAAAAAACATCTTCCTCTGGTGGATAAATGGTATGAGTTTGGCGTTCTGCCAATAAAAAATTTTGGAGTTTTAGGAAGTAGGGTTTGTCAAACTCTTCAGACAAGACTGCTTGCCAAGAAGAGGAAATTTTATTGGCTGTCAAAGTTTTTACATTAAATTAAATGGTAAATACATAATTATAACAATTTTAATGAGACTTGTTTGATATTAGGGTTTGCTTACCTAGTAAGGATGGTTTGAGGGTTGTTTGCTAATTAAGTTACACGATCTTTAGGGATTTCTCCCAGGATTACTGTAAGTGTATTTAGATTCTTGTTTAAAAAACAGTACCTGGAGTGAAACCCGTGCGTATAACTACTCAAAAAAGAGCTGTTGTGACCTTTGGTCTAGCATTGAGTTTGGCTGCTTTTGGTTCTAAACCCTCTCAAGCGGCTTCTATAGCTGTGTCTGAAGCAAAAATGAGCATGTATAACTTTAGCTATACAATCCCTACAACCTCAACATTGCTGCCGATAACTTTTACAGATGCTAACAGAGACACTTTTAGATTGCCAATAGATGGCGAGGTGTTTACCGATGCAGATGCAGATGCAAATGTGACTGTGGATGATTTTTTAGATTTGCCAAAAGTGACCAATGTGGAGAATTACTCTGTCAGTCAGGGTTATGGTGTAGGTAACAGTTATTATGGTTATGCTCAAAGCTCTGCTTTAGCTAAAGCTCATAATTTAGAGATTAGCAAAAATACAACTTTTTCATTCGATTTTGATGCAGCTTTAACTCTATTTACATATATTGATAATGCCGAAAATGAAAAGGCTAAAGCCGATGGAAATATATATCTAGAAGTATTCGATCAAACTAATGGCAATGTTTTAGACTCGTTGCGGATATGGGGAAGATTAACAGCTATTGGTAATCAAGATTTTTTAACTTATGAGAAAAGCGCGAATCAAAGCTTTGATGTGAGTGATACGATTGAGACTGATTATGAAGAAACACTAAAAGTTGCTGTTGCTGTGATTACAGGAAGGTATTCTAGGTCTTTCGATCGAGATATGGTTTTGGGTATCAGGGAATTGAAAAGTAATAGTGTTAGTGTTCAAGTTCCGGAACCACTTTCCTGTGGTGGGATGGTGATAGCTGGTGTTATGGGATGGTGGATGAAACGTAAACGCAAGCGATCGCATAATTCACTAAGATAGAATCAGCAATCATCAATCTGGGTGCATTTACTATTATTTTATGAAAAATACAGATATACACAGATAGTTATCTGCGTACATCTGCAATAAAAATTCTAGCCTGAATAATTAATGCACTAATTCAATCGCTCTCTTCGTCAACGCTTCCGCAGTTAATCCATTAAACGCCATTAATTCACCAGCGCTGGCTGTAGTTTCCCCACGCTTCCATGCAAAAGTATCGCGCCTAGAATTGCTCCGCAACATAATTGGTTCCAGCATCGCCGACGCACCACCAGTAACACCAATTAACCCATCGCCATCAAATAATTCGGCAAATTTGGCATCATCTAAGAAACCATCATCGGGTTCGGAACAAGTATCCCAAGCTGTATCATTAGGACGATACAAACGGCGGGGATTAATCACAGAAACAATCTTCGCACCAATACCTTCAGTTTCTAAGAAAGCTGCTGCTTCAAATACTGGCATTAATGTCATATCACCAATGACAGCAAACACAACTTGTTTATCACCTGGAACTTCATGCAATACTACTGCACCGTCGCGTAAACCTTGACGAGTTTGTTCTAAAGTGGTGCGAATTGGTAAGGGTGATTTACTTGCTGTAATGACAATTCCCTTATTTTTTGTTTGCAATGCCCAGTCATAACAAGCTTGAATACTGTTAGCATCGGGGGGGAATAATGGGAATACATTGCCAGTTCGCATCAGGGAAGCAAAATAAGCTTCAATTTCTGGACGTTGGTGTGTCCAACCGTTGCGTCCTTGCTCTAATGCGCCGGCAGTAAATAATGTAATTGTTGAGGGAGTTTGACGGCGCAATTCTGCCATTGCTTGGGTTACTGTTTGCCAAATTGGTAAGCCGTTGATGGCAAAAGATTCGTAGGAACACCACAGAGTTCTTGCACCCATTAATGATAAACCAGCAGCTAAACCTGCACAAGCATCTTCACTCAATGGTTCGTAAACTTGTCCGTTTGGTGCTTGATTATATAAGTCGTCAGTTGTGGGGTGAATAATTTTCAATGCTTGGTTAATATTGGCAATTCCTGATGCTTCGTTTCCATCAGCATTAGTTACTAAGAAATTCGGGTCTTTTTTCCCCACAATTCCCACCAATCTTCCCATCGCAGTTGTAGAAACTTTCGGTTCACCACCTACTGCATATTCTTCTAAAGGTAATTCACCTAAGTCTGCTAAAGG
The DNA here is from genome assembly GCF_014697075.1 of Tolypothrix sp. FACHB-123. Classification (GTDB taxonomy): domain Bacteria; phylum Cyanobacteriota; class Cyanobacteriia; order Cyanobacteriales; family Nostocaceae; genus Aulosira. The sequence continues at coordinate 3,208 of NZ_JACJRE010000124.1, forward strand.
TAATTCAAATTCTGTTACCACTGTTTTCGCAGCAGGGCCACCACCAGCGCGTTCGGCGTTGGTTCGCACTAATTCCCAAGCTGACGCAGATAAGGCACGTTCTTTTAAAGCGCTGACAATATGGGGCGCATCTAACGTATCTTTAGGATAAAGGTTGTGAGATTTTGCGCCTCTGGCGTGGACTCCGGCACCTTTGAGTTGTTTAATGATGAAGACTGTCAGTTTACCACTCAAAGCGGAACGTGCAGCTTTATCGACTCCCAAAAGTACGGCTTTGGTAAAAGCTAGACGCTGCTCGAAGGAAAAGGCGGTACTATCAACATAATCGCCAGCTTGGTTTTGGTCGTCAAATTCTTTAGCATCAACTAGTACTACTTCCGCAAAACCGTTACCTTGCCAGTATGCTGTCATCTGTTCGTTGGTTTTCAGGGAAACCATACTGTGATGTTCTTGGCTGTATCCATTCCACACCAGCACGGGTAAGAAGTTAGTGGCATGGGGGTAGGCGGTGTTAAAGTGAGCAATTGAACTCATAATATATGGTTCACCTAGTCCACCATCGCCAACGGTGAAGGGGAAAAGTTTATCTTTATGCAGCAGTGCAGCTGACATGGCGAAGTGTTGCCCTTGTCCTAAAGGCCCCGCAGGTGCGAGAATACCAGGTATGTAACCGGAAAGATGTCCTAATAGTCCATGCTTTTCACGAAAGCGATCGCGCAATTGTTGGACTGTAGAAATGCCCATATCCTCCAAAGAGCGATCGAGGAACATGGCACTATAAAATCCGGGGGCGTGGTGACCGACTTCGGTGATAATGTTTTTGTACCCTAACATGACCAAAGCCGCATAAGCTTCCGCTTGGCTAGCAAATCCACCAGGGTGTCCAGAGGCTTTACTACCTGTAATTTGTAGTGTTAGGTAACGTAAAGCATCGGCAGCAAGTAAAGTTTGATAGACGGCATTCGGTTCTATCGGAGATGCGATCGCTACTTTGTCTGATTCTATCGCCGGATTTGCACCATGAGTTTCAAAACCTGGTAACGCTTCGCCAAAATATTGAATTCCTTCACAAAAATTTGGAACTGCTGAAGATGCTTTAGGGGTGGTTGCTGTCATGCTGAATACCTTAAAAGGATGAGGAGGAACTGTAGATGCTCGTCCAAATTAACAAAAATTTTACAACTTTCGGGCTGTAACAGTTTATTTCACTTTCGCAACACAAAGATAAGCAGATTCAATAGTTATTCAGAAAAATTTAATTTTCTTATGTGGGCTGCATTGGCAAAACAGAACTAGCGCAACAGGAAAAGCCTATGAAACTGCCCAATGGCCCTAAATACTCAGCGTTTGTTCAAATGCTTCAGTGGATTTTTCAACCCATGCCTTTTATGGAAGCTTGCGCCAAACGCTATGGTGATATTTTTACCATGCAATTGAATGCGCCAGTGGTGTTTGTCAGCAATCCCCAGGCGCTACAGCAAATGTTGACTAGCGATACCAAGGAATTTGAGGTTCCCAGCGATTTCAACACGGTATTTGAACCGATGCTAGGGAAAAATTCTGTAATTACAGTCAGCGGGGAGGTTCATCGCCGTCAACGCCAATTATTAATGCCGCCGTTTCACGGTGATCGAATGCGCACCTACGGGCAGGTTATTAACCAGGTCACAGAACAGGTAATTAGTCAATGGCAGATAGATAAACCCTTCTGTATCAGAGAAGCAATGCAAATCATTACCATGCGGGTGATTATGCAAGCTGTATTTGGATTATACGAAGGGCAACGCGCCCAAGAATTAGAGGAACTTTTAGCTGTTATGCTAAATGAAAACTCGCCTTTAAGGGTAGTTGAACTTTATTTTCCGGCTTTGAGAATGGATTTAGGCCCCCGCAGTTCTTGGGGAAGATTCCTCCGCCGTAAACAGCGCGTGCATCAACTCCTCAACGCAGAAATTCAAGAACGGCGAGACAATCCCGATCCATCGCGCACAGATATCCTCAGCTTACTCATGGCGGCGCGTGATGAAGCTGGTGAAGCCATGACGGATGAGGAATTGCGTGATGAATTAATGACGCTGTTAACAGCAGGACATGAAACCACAGCCACAGCTTTAACATGGGCTTTGTACTGGATTCATAAATTACCAGCAGTTAAGCAAAAACTAGTACAAGAATTAGATAGTTTGGGTGAAAATCCAGACCCCAGCAGCGTTTTTAAATCACCATATCTCAACGCTGTGTGCTGTGAAGCCTTGCGGATTTATCCTGTAGGAATGCTGACTTTCCCACGAGTCGTCAGAGAACCTGTATCTTTGTGTGGTTATGATTTAGAACCCGGTACAGTCGTACTTGGTTCCATCTATCTTACCCATCAGCGCGAAGATTTATACCCACAACATCAGCAATTTAAACCAGAACGCTTTTTAGAACGTCAATTTTCCCCCTATGAGTTTTTACCCTTTGGCGGTGGTGCAAGACGTTGTATCGGTATGGCATTTGCCCAGTATGAAATGAAAGTTATACTAGCGAAAATTCTCTCAAGTTGGGATTTGGCGCTAGTAGATGAGAATCTGGAGATTCGCCCAAAACGCCGTGGTTTAGTCACAGGGCCAAATCGCAGCATTGAAATAGTAGCAAAACAACAACATCAGCTGCAATCGCGGGCGTTAGAGTCAACCAGCATCTAATATTTTGCGATTATAGCAAGCGATCAAAAAGGCACAGTAATGCTGTGCCTTTTTTATATCTGGGGTAAGAATAGTTAAAAAGTATTGGTTCTTTAGTACTTGTTATGCTAAACTAACAATCAAAATGCCAGTTTAACAAGCATCTAATTCGGAAGTTTTCAAAGTTTCTAAATCCATAAGCCGAGC
>NZ_JACJRE010000125.1 GCF_014697075.1 Tolypothrix sp. FACHB-123
TATCAATTCCAATTCCTTTGAAATTAGCGATCGCTTGTGGGTGAAAAATCATCTTGACCCTGATGAGGAAAAACTACGGGTTTCAAGTTAGACGAGGTTTAATACAACTCTATGGAAAATCGAGAAGCACTAGAGCGTACTCTCAACCGTGCCCGTCGCGCCCTCCAGATAATAGAAGAAGAAAAAGCTAGTTTTGGCATTCGAGTTCCAGTAGATTTGCAAATCGAACTAGAAGAGAAACAAAAACAAGTAGCTAGCCTAGAGGCGCGATTAAATCAGTTACAGGGAAATAGCAGCGTAACAGTGCCCGATAACCTCCCCCGCTACACCGATGTATTTATCGGACGCAAAGCCGAAATTGCCCGTTGCATGGAAGCACTTTCACCAGAGGAGCGGGGCTGGGGTGTGGCGATTGATGGTATTGGCGGAATGGGCAAAACAGCCTTAGCCCTGGAGGTAGCCCACCTAGCCCGTGAGCAAGCGCTGTTTGATGCTTATCTATTTGTTTCTGCTAAGACTACTTGGCTGACAACTGAGGGAGTAAGACAAGAAACCCTCGCCCTATCTTCCCTCGATAGCTTCTGCCGAGAATTTGCCAAAGGCTTAGGGCAAACAGATATTGTAAATATCACTGATACCACCGAACGCCGCCGCGCCCTTTTAGATGCCCTGCGGGGAAGGCGTGTCTTACTAATTTGGGACAACCTGGAAACCCTAAATACAGAAGAACGCGACATGATTGCCGAGTTTCTGCGGAAACTGCCCACCCCCAATAAAGCTATTATCACCAGCCGTCGCCGTACAGGAGAAAGCGCCCTCACCATCCGCTTAGATCGTCTCTTAGAAGCAGAAGCTTTGGAGTTAATGCAGGAGAAGGCAAAGAAGCACCCCCGCCTAGATCAGGAACTAAACGCAACCAAACCAGAAATATTAACCGCTTTATATGAAGCTGCTGGTGGTAACCCCCTAGCTTTGGACTGGACTCTGGGACAAGTGGCACACAAAGGCTACTCGCTCGATTTTGCCCTAGAACGGTTGCGGAATGCTGCCAACTCCGCCGATCTTTACGGCTTTCTGTTTGCCGACGCTGCCGAAACTCTCACTAAAAATGAACGCACAGTGCTGTCTGCCCTAGCTGTATTTCGCACACCAGCAACAAAAGCAGCGCTGGCAGATGCTACAGCTTTAGCCCTTACTGAAATCCAAGTTGCTGTTGAACAGTTAGTTACTTTATCTTTGGTGAATGACTTGGATGGCGAACGGTTTGGACTGCACCCCCTTACCCGCACCTATATTCGCGCAGCTATCGGTGGCACAGATACTATAGAAACACAGCCGCTTGGTAAAATTCTCTTTGACTCTGCTGCTCAACGCAAAGTCCTGCGCTACTGGGTGGACTACGCTCAGAAGTATGGGGGTGACGGCAAAGATACGTACAAAACCTATGACAAGCTGGAAGCCGAATGGCAAAATCTAGAGAGTGTGGCCACAACCTTACGGGAAATAGCAGGTATCCCTGGTACGCTGCAAGACCGGCAGGCTGCTCAGATGCTCATCGATTTAGAAAATGCTTTGTATAACTTCCTCTGGTTTCGCGGCTACTGGGATGAACGAGTGCGCTTGAGTGAGTGGCGATATCAGGCAGGAAAGGCGCTGAATCAGTGGAGTGATGCTGGTTGGGGAGCCTACCATGTTGCCGTTATTTACTACCATCGCGCAGAGACGGAACGGGCAGCAAGTTGGGCAGCACAGATGGCGGAGGCAATGGAACGGGGCGGTAGCCGTCGGGATCAGGCTACTGCAATTCTGTTTCAAGGAAATATTGCACAGCAACGCCAGAATTGGGCGGAAGCGGAGCGACTGTATCAGGATGCGTTAGCAATTTACCGAGAGTTGGGGGATGAGACAGTAGAGGCGATCGCTCTCAACTCTCTGGGAGGAGTGGCGCGATCGCAGGAACAATACGATCGCGCTGAATCCTACTATAAGCAAGCATTGGCGATCGCGAAAAAACTGGGATTAAATGAAGAACAAGCTTATATTTCTGGCAACTTGGGAAATCTCGCCCTTGATCGCAACCAACCCACAGCAGCCCGCCCCTGGTACGAGCGTGAATTAGCCTTAGCGCAGGAAGTGGGACGCCTAAACTTAGTGGCTGATGCTCAAGAGGGGCTGGCGGAAGTTCTAGAAAAGGAGGGGCGCTACATGGAGGCGCTACCCTTGGCACAGGCTGCTCTGGAAATTAGGGAGCGTCTACGCGATAAAAACTTGGATTATTCACGCCAATTGGTTGAGAGGTTACAGCGCAAAGCAGGGATAGAATAATTCGTAATTCGTAATTCGTAATTCGTAATTAGTGCCTTTTCCCCTTTAACCAAAAAATTAAATTGTCAACTTGAATATTAATTATGACTAACTACACCCTACAAGCAAGCCGTGAATGGTGGTCACAAAGGTGGCTAGATTTATTAGATTCCTATCGTTTCAAAAAACGCTTAGAACGCGCGAGAAATTATTCACGCCAGGGAAATGTTCTCAGCATTGAATTTAAAGGTGCCAAAGTATTAGCCAGAGTACAAGGTAGCGAACCAGAACCTTATAAAGTTTCTCTTTCTTTAGAACCATTCACCGATGAAGAATGGGGTTATGTAATTGAAACCATGTCCAAAAAAGCGATTTTTGCTGCTAAATTACTAGCCGGAGAAATGCCCCAAAATATCGAAGAAGTCTTCACTGCTAATGGACTGTCGTTATTTCCCTTTACCCTGTCAGATGTGCGCAGTAAATGTTCCTGTCCTGATAAAGCGAACCCTTGTAAACATGTAGGTGCAGTATATTATCAGTTAGGCGATAGATTCAGCGAAGACCCCTTTGTCCTCTTCAAATTACGCGGACGTACCAAAGAGCAAATTATCAGCGATTTACGTCAATTACGCAGCACCAAAATTGACGTTTCTACAACCCAAGAATCTGATATTCAACAGCCAATTACTACAAATCAAAACACAATTAAACTTGACTCATTCTGGCATTACACCGAACCACTAGATTCTTCCTTAGTAGTAATTGCACCTAGCGCCAGCGAGACTGTATTAGATGTATTAGGGGCAATACCCTTAGGTAAAGAAGAGGAAACAGTAGTAAATATTACTTCCGGCGATGTAGTCATGAAGTATTTAGAGACTGTTTACCAAGATGTCAGACAGAAAGCTGTATTAGCTGCAATGAATGTAGGAGAAGCTTCATAGCAATTTTAGACTTTAGCGCCAGTGGCTTTAATTGTTATGCTTATACCAGCCTACTGAGTAGTCTGTATGGTAATTGAGGATGAAACATTTTTATCCTCAAAAGCGACAACTAAATTTTGTATGGGTGGTTGTTTTTATTACAAGTGATTGAATGGTATAAATGCATAGTAATCCTTTCAAACCCACATGGAAGCGCAAAATAAAGTTATTTCGGTAGAACTGTCCGATGGTACAAATGTCAGAGTTGAAGCCACGCTCATTGGAGAAAGAAAATTAAATACTCCTACCCGACCTTTTAAAGAGGTAACGATTGCAATTGAATCTCTCAGTAGAGAAATTGCCGAAGCAATTCAAAAAGTGAACCCAGATAAGGCTAGTGTAAAATTTGGGGTAGAAATTGCTATGGAATCAGGTAAACTTACGCCTGTACTCGTCAAAGGTACTTCCACAGCAAATTTAGAGATTACTTTAGAATGGGGTCAGCATCCTGCGGGAGAATTCAAAATTCAAGCAGGAAGTGCCATCAACAAATATTCTCCCTAAAATTAGGTGTAAAATTATTTTTTCTCAGTCAACCGTCAACCGTCAACCGTCAACCGTCAACATTATTTCCAGTTAATAGTTACTGTCCAAATTCCAGCCTTGCTTTTTCAACCAAATCTGCTGTGATGACATCTTGCTTTGCTTGACGAGCTAACTGCTCAATTCTTGCTTTTGCTTGTGTGCGGACAAAAAAGGGAATATTTTTTAGTTTTTCTTTCGCTTCTGCTGTCCATCCCAAAGCATCGGAAAAATTAGCGTTACTCATTTTGAATATTCCTTAATTAATTACTGTTTTTTAGCAATAAAAATTAATAAACTTAATTTTTGAAATCTGTTGCTGATAAATTTGATTGTGTCATATTGCAGCAACACGAACTATTAACAATTTCTAAAAATAATACCAACTTGAATAATGATCGCGACTACTGTTTCTAAGATACAAGGTTGGGTTGAACGGAGTGAAACCCAACAATTATAGGACTTACGCAAAATCATCAAAAAACGAACCACGAAGTGCGCAAAGAACACGAAGTAAAGAGGGTTTGGGAGAGTTATCGCGTAAGTCCTGAATTACACGACTTTGGGGTGTTGGGTTTCGTTCCTCAACCCAACCTACATCCTAAACCATATTGCCCGAAAACCACTGACAACTAACAACTGACAAGCACAACGCAATAAAAAAGCTCTTGCTTTTACACAAGAGCTAGAAACATTAATTGTCAGTGATGAAAGAAAATTTACGAACTAGTCGAGTTCGGTCATAGACATAGCTGGTTCGTTCTCACGGTCAATACCTTTCTCGAAACCACCTGCTGCTGCTCTAGCGCGACCAGCGTGCCACAAGTGACCAATGAGGAAGAAGAAACCTAGTACAAAGTGAGAAGTTGCCAACCATGCACGAGGAGATACATAGTTGAAGGAGTTGATTTCGGTAGCCACACCACCTACAGAGTTCAAAGAACCCAGAGGAGCATGTGTCATGTATTCAGCAGCACGACGAGCTTGCCAAGGCTGAATATCGTTCTTGATTTTTTCTAGGTCAAGACCGTTAGGCCCGCGTAGAGGCTCTAACCAAGGGCCGCGGAAATCCCAGAAGCGCATGGTTTCACCACCGAAGATGATTTCACCTGTAGGAGAGCGCATCAAGTATTTACCCAGACCGGTGGGGCCTTGAGCAGAACCAACGTTAGCACCTAAGCGTTGGTCACGAATTAAGAAGGTTAAAGCTTGTGCTTGTGAAGCTTCAGGGCCAGTTGGGCCGTAGAATTCACTGGGGTACACGGTGTTGTTGTACCAAACCATACAAGAAGCGATAAAGCCCATCAAGGACAGAGCGCCCAAGCTGTAGGAAAGGTAAGCTTCGCCAGACCAGATGGAAGCACGACGAGACCAAGCAAAAGGCTTGGTGAAGATGTGCCAAATACCACCAGCAATACAGATAAAGGCAATCCAGATGTGACCGCCGATAACATCTTCCATGTTATCAACGCTAACAATCCAGCCGTCGCCACCAAAAGGAGACTTGATGAGGTAACCAAAGATAACTGCTGGGTTCAGTGTTGGGTTAGTAATAACGCGAACGTCACCACCACCAGGTGCCCAAGTATCATAGACACCACCGAAGAACATTGCCTTGAGTACCAACAGCAACGCACCGCATCCTAAGATGATCAGGTGGAAGCCGATGATGTTGGTCATCTTGTTCTTGTCTTTCCAGTCGTAACCAAAGAAGGAAGAATATTCTTCTAAGGTTTCTGGTCCGCGAACAGCATGATAAATACCGCCAAAACCCAGCACAGCTGAGGAAATTAAGTGAAGTACACCAACCACAAAGTAGGGGAAGGTATCGATAACTTCACCACCAGCACCAACGCCCCAACCTAAGGTAGCGATGTGAGGTAATAGAATTAAGCCTTGTTCGTACATAGGCTTTTCCGGGATGAAGTGAGCGACTTCAAATAAAGTCATTGCTCCAGCCCAGAAGACAATCAAACCAGCATGGGCAACGTGTGCGCCAAGCAGTTTGCCAGAAAGGTTGATTAAACGAGCGTTACCAGACCACCAGGCAAAACCTGTTGATTCTATGTCACGTCCACTGCCCAATCTATTAGAGAGCGTTACCACGAGGTAGAACCTCCTCAGGGAATACAAATTGTTCGTGGGGCTGATCTTGAGGTGCCATCCAAGCACGGATACCCTCGTTCAGCAAAATATTTTTGGTATAGAATGTTTCAAATTC
>NZ_JACJRE010000126.1 GCF_014697075.1 Tolypothrix sp. FACHB-123
CTCGGCTTATGGATTTAGAAACTTTGAAAACTTCCGAATTAGATGCTTGTTAAACTGGCATTTTGATTGTTAGTTTAGCATAACAAGTACTAAAGAACCATAAAAAGATTGTCCCAAACCAATTTCAATTTAAATTTGGTGAGGTAACAGTAAGATACATTTATCATCACATCAAAATAGATGATGTCACAGGAGATATTTTAGAAGACTGGTTTGTTGTGATTCCCAAAATTCGAGTCTGCCGCGAATAATCAAAATCGACCAGCAAAAACAGTATAACTTCTAATTAATATCCTTAACCTGGTTAACTTTGTCTCACTACTTTGGGCATAGTATAAAAATATACAAATAATCAAAGTCAGACACAGAACAGCTTTCTGTAACTGACTTTCATCAATTTTCAGATGATGCAGAAGACAGGTCTATCAGTCATTGTGGGAGTGTTCAAACTCATAAACGTAAAATAGTCGGCTAAATTTCTGCAACAAGTATCCTAGAGTTGCAAATACTATTGCACTTCCAAGGGCCCCCCAGAAGCCAATAGAGGGAAGTGTTAACAGTGATATTGGCGTTTGATTGACAGATGCTATAGCTGCCTTGATTGCTATAGCCCTGGCATCAAGGATGACACTTATACACAAACAAATGACAGCCAAACCATAAGCCCATGTATAAAGACGTTTAATATTGTTGAGAGCATCCTGACAAACTCGGCAATCTTGAGTATGAGTTGTCCAGACATCAAAAAGCTGTTGCTTATCTAGTTCACTTGAGGAAGGATGAGAGTTATACCCACCAGCCCAAGGAATGCTACCTCCAGCTTTTTTCTCTAACCACTGGCGGAATGTAATTACCATCTTATCTTGGGGATTGGGTGTATAGACTGCATCTAGCCATCGGCTGTTTTGGCGTTTGGCTAGAATCTTCTGTTGGTAATGGAGAAATACCAAATCTTGATGCAAAAATAAGGATGACAAAACATGACCTAGCCAAGTTGGCATTGGTAGACCAAAGATTCCCAATCCTTTGGGTGTTTTTCCTAACTCATTCTTCACTAATACTTGAGAGCCAATATGACGGCACCATCCTGGACGAGTTGGGGTAGCATATAATGCGAGAATGAGTTTGCCACCATCAACAGATGTTGAGACAATTCTCATATGACTTGGTGGTTGAAAATCATGTATTGCTCGCTCAATTGTGGGTGCTGTCGGTTTAATTTCAAAGGCGAACCCTTCACCCGTAGATATCTGTTTGATGCAAACTAGGTCTAAGTAATTAGCATCTTGATAGCGATTGCCTACAAGACCGTGGTGAGAAACAGGTACATGGGCTGGATCAGCAACATTCTCCATAAAAAAGTCCCATCCGTAGGGTAAATCACGGAAATTCCAAAACAAATGTGTTGTTTGAAGTGACTTATCCTCAAGTTCTGGGATAATTCGCGGTGTTCTTAATTGGCTTTCAAGCTGTGCTTCTTTTCCTGACTCAGCCCAAACCCACAGTAGACCTTGAAGTTCTTGGGTTGGATAGCTCACAGCACATGACCTAGAGTTTGAGCAGTGCTTAGTGGCTGTTTGCTCATCTTTTGACTGGGGAATACTCACACACTTCCCCTGGGAATCAAAACGCCAAGCATGGTATGCACATAAAAGTGTGCCATCAGACTCAACCCGTCCTTCAGAAAGAGGAGCTAGCCGATGCGGACAAAAATCTTCAAAACAAGACCATTTGTGGAAATTGTCTCGCCACACAACAAGATCCTTTCCCAGTAACTGTATTGCGTGTGGACGAGATGGATCTAAGAAATTTACAACTGCTACTGGATACCATTGCTTTGTCCATTGGAATGTTTCTTCATCAGGTTGATGAAATTGTCCAATAGCATTAGCCATCTCACCTTGTAAATTGCTTTCCGTAGTCATAGGAATTTTGGGTAGAAACCCCGTGCTTCGCTTCACGGCCTTACAAAGAACATGATAAAGTGCGAAGCATGGAAAAAGCCTGCAACTATCGCTGATCAAAGCGCTAATACATCTGATGCAGACCAATACCTGTTGACTTGTTGACTTAAATTTTTGGGAATGCAAAAATCTGGGTAAGATGGGTCACAGTTATTTTGCTGTGGTTGAATTTGTTGTGGCGCTGGCTTTCGGGTGACTTTACGATGTCGAAAATCCCAAGGCATTCTACCAGATTATGTCTAAATTCCGAATTCTGATCTGAGGCGGAGCATCTGTGGCTCCGCTCCTGGGTGCTGAATTATTCTTAGAAATACACTTTTAGCAAGATATTTAATCAATCTCAAGTTAGAGATATATTATTTTTTATGGTAGAAGATTTTAGAATTTTAATTCACTAAAGTAATTAATCATCTCATTAAAGTTTTTTGATAAACATAGATTTCGATTAGAAGATACTAAAATTTATGCCTTCAGAATCATCATCTAGCGACTTGACACAAACACCTAAAACAATTGATATAGATGGGCAGCGCCCAGTTGAACCCAGTAATATTGAAATTAAGGAAACAATTGATATAGATGGGCAGCGTCCAATTGTTAAGGCGGAAAATTATTCAGACAAAACAATTGATATAGATGGGCAACGCCCGATTGCTAAGAGTGATTTTCAAGAGCATGAGATGTTAACAGTAGATGGTAACCGGCCAATTGACCCTAATGATTTAGAGGTAGAAGAAATTCTCGATATAGACGGTCAACGTCCGATTGCTAAGAATAATTTTCAAGTTCAAAATACTCTAGAAGTAGATGGTAGCCGTCCAATTTCAGATAAAGCTGTGGAAACACAAATGCCCACTGGCTATATGGATTAAAATCATCAAATTCAACGAGTTTTTCTTAGCAATCGCTACATTATTCAGAATTAATAAGCCAAAACAATTGCTCAAGTTGCAACTAACTTAAATCCTTCATAGAGATTGAAACTAACTACTAGCAAAATTGTCAAAGTTGTTTTTACCAAAACGCTGAACCAGTCATAGTCGAACAATAGGGTATTAGCCAAGGGTGATTTTGTGGACGAAATCACTCAACTTAAAAACCAGGAGGTAAACTATATCATTGCTTATGGCAGAGCGACTTTTGTATCGGCTCTCATCCACCATAGACTGATTGATGAGTTTCATTTGTTTATCAATCCAGTTGCAATTGGTAAAATCAACATCCTTTGAATGCGGTGTTGTTGTTTTGAATTATGAGCCGAAATAGAACTAAGACAGGCGAAACATCAACAGCTTTCACATTGCTTGCCCAATTGAAACTGTTGTAAACCCTTAGCCGGACTGAATGTTAGGTTGAACTTCGCGCAACCGACGTTCCAGAAAACGACGCTCACTGTCATTTGTCACTAATTCTAGTGCCCGTGTATAGCTCCTCTTCGCTTCCTCTAATGCTCCAACACGCCGGAATAAATCTGCACGGGTGGCATGAAACAGATGATAGCTGTAGCGAACTGCAAACATAAACGCTTCAAACTGCAAACAAGGCGATTTTGAAACCACATTAACTGCAAATAAGGGGGGTCTTCAAACCACAATAATTGCAAATGAAACCACAATAAATGCAAATGAAACTGCAAACATAATTTTCAAACTGCAAACAAGCGGTTTGAAACCACATTAACTGCAAATAGCCTGTAATCGTTAGCCAGTAAGAGTTTTAGCTTTATATGTACTTTGGCGATGAAACTGTCCAAATTAAAGAATATTACTTTCGCTCTAGTCTTAAACTCAGAGTCTTTACCAAGTCAATAAATGAGTTAGTGGTACTTGCTCCCAAAAACCTAATTCATAATTAAATTGGACGGATATCGTTCAGATTAAACCACAATATTCGGGCATAAGTGTTCGGCTTAAAAGTTCGTATAAATTGGACACTCTTGAGGCGATAAATCTCCTAACCCAATCACCCCAAGGGTTACGGCTTATTTGCAGTTAATGTGGTTTCATTTGCAAATAATGTGGTTTCATTTGCAATTATTGTGGTTTTGAGACCCCCTTTATTTGCAGATAATGTGGTTTCAAAATTGCCTTGTTTGCAGTTTGAAGCGTTTATGTTTGCAGTTCGCTACAACTACATGGAACGAATGTACAAACGACCAAAGGCATCTGGGCGAATCGCAGCTGCACTTGCAAGTCTCAATCAGACCTCACAATGATTCACAAAAGGAGATAACCCAATGGAACCCAGCCAAGCTGAACAAACCGCTAGCATGATTCAGCAAGTGACGAATCGTGATCTGATCAGCCGTTTGGGTATCAGCCAGAGTGAAGTCTGGTAGATATTGTTTTACAGAGACATCCAGGTTAATTTTTCCAGCTTCTAGCAATTGCAGCGCTGCGATCGCTGTAAAAGATTTACTCAGTGAAGCGATCGGAAATTGAGTTTGTGGGGTGATAGGTTGCTGAGCGTCAGCTTTGCCATAGCCTTTGGAATGGATTGACATCGCGACACTCCTTGAATTACATTGCTCCTTCTTCCAAAAAGCTCAATTAACCGAACTGGTCAAAGGAAATAAATGCTCCCATGATTCTCTGGTAAGCTGCCACTTAATCTGGCTCCACCCTTGCATATGCATCCAGCCGGAACCAGGTTGTGTACCGATCGCCTGGAATCCGTAACGTTCTGCTAGCCGGGATACTCTCAGGTTAGCACTTACAGAAAGACCAATAATTTCCTTTAGTTCCAAATCGCGGAACCCAAAATCAATCAGAGCTTTCCCAACTTCGATTGCATAGGCATAACGCCCCCAGTGCTGGGGTGCTAGCTCAATTCCAAGTTCTGCCTGCCCGGCAGCATAGCCATCCTGCCGCAATCCACCACAGCCAATTAACTCCAGATTGCGGCGATCGACGATCACCAACTGGTAATTGCATCGAGGAACTTCGGTTGCCCATTGTATGAACCGTTGAAACAGTTGATAAGTAAAGTCCGGGGTCACTTCTTCCGGTGAACAGAACTCGGCATAACGAGGAGCAGCGTGATAAGCAAGGAATGCAGGCTCATCCTCCTGAACAAAGTCACGGAGAAGAAATCGTTTGGTGGTAATGTCCATAGTCGAATGGCACTAAGAAAAGGTGAAACCTAGTCAGGGCAGGTTGTAGGGGGTAGGGTGTCGGGTGTAGGGAAAAATCAAGAAAATTAAAAACAAGTGCGAACATTAATAAACTTCTTTGCTACGCAACGCTATAATCGAACGCCACTACACCCCACACCCAAAAGCCTTATGAATATTGAATTTGCCGATATCTTAGTGCCATTCATGTTCATAGCCATGTTTTAGGAAAGCGATCGCTGCTGGGTTCCTTCACCAGTTGTGATAAATAATACTGAACTGGGAGTACGAACCTTGCTTTGTCAATTAGGAAAAGCATTCAGCAATAAAACGGCAAATTCAGCGCGGCTGATAGTTGACTGGGGACGAAAAGTTTGGTCAGCATATCCTTTAATTAATTTACGTTCAGCAAGTTGACTAATACATTCCTTGGCGAATTGATTTTTAATATCAGAGAATGCTGAGGCTTTAGCTATAAATAGATTACTGAAAATAGCAATAATAATGGATATATTAGTGAAAACTTTTAAAGATTTAGCCATACAATATCTTGTGCTTATCTAGTTTTAGTTACGGATAATTAGTCGTAAATTATTTACATTGGTACTGAGTATATATCTTATAAATTCCACTGTCTAGAACGAGGAAATGAATTACACCTAGTAGGGACACGGCTCAGGGCAAACGCATCTAAATAGAGAAAAGTGCTAAGTAGAGGTGTGTTTTGAGTAGTACAAGAGAACTATATATAACTGGTGAAGAGAGCGATCGCTAAAA
>NZ_JACJRE010000127.1 GCF_014697075.1 Tolypothrix sp. FACHB-123
TTTTATTTGTTTTATTTATCATTGCCGGAATTTTTACAATTATCAATGTCATTTTGAAATCTCTCTTAGTTTTTATTAGGAAATAAGATGCGTTTCCCCTACCCTAATGACTGGTTCCACAAACCAGCGCCGCGACCGCTTTGGCTTCAGACACCACAGTGGAATCAAGGGGATTTGAACCCCTAACCTTCCGCTTGCAAGGCGGATGCTCTAGCCAGTTGAGCTATGACCCCATTAAGCAGGAGTGAAGGGACTCGAACCCCTACAAATCGATTTAGAAGATCGATGCCCATCCATTAGGCGACACTCCCATGAATTAGTAGCCCTGACAGGATTTGTAGACGCGGAACGTAAGGCAGGGTAGCTGAGACTTCCTCTTTGTCAGAGAAGCACTCTCCCACTGAGTTACAAGGCTACGAGAGCGGACGACGAGATTTGAACTCGTATCTGAAGCTTGGCATACTTCGGTGTTGCCCTTACACCACATCCGCGTTATTGGAGCGATCGACGAGAATCGAACTCGTACCGTGAGTTTGGAAGACTCTGATGCTGCCTTTACACCACGATCGCATTCTGGAGCTGGTGACGGGAGTTGAACCTGCAACCTACTGATTACAAATCAGTTGCTCTGCCAGATTGAGCTACACCAGCATTTGTGGATCTGAAAGTAGAAATTGTAGTCGCCCACAAGAGCGACTACCCGCTCTACCTCAGCCATACCCCTGACTGGATTTGAACCAGCAACTTCCAAATTTTAAGTTTGGCACCTCTTCCAATTGGGTTACAGGGGCATTATTTTGGTGGGCGCTACAGGAGTTGAACCTGTGTGAGCCTGATTAAGAGTCAGGAGCATAACCGTTCTGCCAAACGCCCTAGTTTTGGTGGGTCGCCCAGGAGTTGAACCTGGATAAGTCTGCTTAAAAGGCAGTTGCATATCCGCTCTGCCAACGACCCAATTTAGTACTCCCGACAGGATTTGAACCTGTAACAAGAAACTCAGCGCTCAACTGAGTGCGTCTACCTATTCCGCCACGGGAGCATCAGTACCCCTGACAGGAGTCGAACCTGCAAAACACTCGGTCTAAACGAGCGACGGTTTCCAATTACGTCACAGGGGCAAATGGTCGGGATGGTAGGATTTGAACCTACGACTCCTTGTCCCCAAAACAAGGCTTCTAGACCACTGAATTACATCCCGATATCTGGTACTCCTGACGGGAGTTGAACCCGTACAAAATAGACTGTTTTTGAGACAGCCGCCTCTTCCAATTGGGCTACAGGAGCATAATTTTTCTGCTTATCAAAGCAGAACTGGGAAGGCAGGAATTGAACCTGCGAAATCCTGATCCAAAATCAGGTGGCTTTGCCAACGTCGCCTACTTCCCAATAATTGGTTGCCGAGGTTGGGGTCGTAGACACGAAGTGGCTTCCCGAAGGGTACCAACATCTCTGTGATTCAGAGTCACAGCGACTTTCCAAGTCGTCCACTCGGCAATGAATGGCTGCCCCAGTAGGACTTGAACCTACAACCTCGCGGTTAACAGCCGCTTGCTCTGCCATTGAGCTATGGGGCAATGTGCCAGTCCCCCAGATCCGGATTGAACGGATGACCTCCTGTTCTTCAAACAGGCACTCTACCAACTGAGTTACCAGGGGATAAGGCGAGAACGGAGGGACTTGAACCCCCAACCTTCAGGTTCGTAATCTGAGATGCAATCCAGTTACACCACGTTCTCAAAGGCGGAGAGAGAGGGAGTTGAACCCACAGTGGACTTACATCCACGACTGTTTAGCAAACAGCTTGCCCTGCCAATAGCAATCTCTCCATGATGGGTCGGGCTGGAATTGAACCAGCAACGCAAACGCGGCGGTTTTACAGACCGTTGCCCACACCAATAGGCGAGCCGACCCATATATGTTTGAGTAATTACTTGAGATTTCTGGGTGAAATAAAGGAATGGAGAGACCAGTTTTTCTGCTCTCTGCCATCCCAACTCAAGTCAGCAGTGCCGACGGGGATTGAACCCGCAATCTCCTGCTTGAAAGACAGGTGGCTTTACCAATTTGCCTACGGCACCAAGGTGAAATTTCTACCACATACAAGTTTGAGAAGCTGTTTTTTCAGCCCCCTGGTTTGGTGGAGGCTGTAGGATTTGAACCTACTCTGATTGAGATAATCAGATGACCAGTTTGTAAGCTTCTTATGTCGGGTCACGTAGTAGAACGCACAGACAAGGATTTGAACCCTGACCAAAGGTTTTGGAGACCCTGGTGCTGCCGTTACACCATCTGTGCATTTGGTCGCAGTGGCGAGAGTTGAACTCGCATATCCTCGGTTATGAGCCGAGTACCTTGCCGTTAGGTTACACTGCAACGTTTGGAGTCCGAGGTGGGAATTGAACCCACGATGATTGATTTTGCAGACCAACGCCTTCCCACTTGGCTACTCGGACATTTTTGGAAGCCTCGACGGGAGTTGCACCCGCTTCTCTCTGACTGAGAATCAGAGCGACTTTTCTATTTGTCCACAAGGCTACAAGGCGGGGATGATGGGATTTGAACCCACGGTCTTTCGCTCGACAGGCGACTGCTTTAAACCGGACTAAGCTACACCCCCACGTTGGGTGGCAATTATTTAGTTTTCATGGTTCAGAGGTGTGAGCGTTGTGCCTTTTGCTGAGGCTCTTTTGCTTCACTACATATATACTACATTTATACTACAAGGCTGTCAAGGGTATACTACAAATTTTTTTTGAGAAATGAGAGGGCGGTGTTATGTAATGGCTGTATTGCCCTCTCTGACTGGGTTTAGGGGAGTGAATTACTCATTCTCAGTTAGGCGTTGTGCGTTCCAGAACTGTTCGGCAAATGCAACGGCTGGGTGAATTGGCGCTTTGGGTTTGGTTTTGAGTACCATTCCTGCTTCATGGGGAAGGCGATCGCTTTTTGTCGAGTTACAACGCTCACAAGCTGTGACAACGTTATCCCAGGTATGCTGTCCACCTTTGGAACGAGGTATTACATGGTCGAGGGTGAGACGCTTGGTACTACCGCAATATTGACAGCTATGGCTATCACGCTTGAGGACTTCACGGCGATTGACAGGTGGTACTTTCCAATGACGTTCGGGGTTACCTACTGTCAAACGAATGTGTTCGGGAACTTGTAGTACGATGCTAGGCGATCGCACTTCCCAAAGCGTTGAACTGCCAAACTCTAAGGATTCAGCCTGTCCGCTAACTAGCAAGACAATAGCGCGTTTGATATTAATCCTTGCCAATGGTAGGTAGTTCTTAGAGAATACGACTACCGAGTTTTGTAATACGTTTGCTTTCTGAGTCTGTGGTTGAGCTTCCATAGGTGAATTCACTCCGCAAAAAATAACCCCCGTTTCTTTGCATCAGAAGCGGGGGTTAAGTAGTTAACACTTTTTTCCTTATCTGCGGTGCAAGAACGCACTTGCACCTCCCGCTGTGTATAAGTCGGTCTGGATTTAGCCAGGCGACTAGCACTTCAATAATCCCGTCCATTGCAGATTTACTGTCTGGACATTGATATGTACCCTCAAAGCCAAATAGGGCGTTGTTTTTGTCCAAACCCTTGCGGGGTCGGTCATGTCTTGCTCTATATATGTTTGAGGCAAAGCTGTGGATCATCGAATTTCTGTAGTATTTGTAATGAAGGAATAACTTATTTTCATATTACATTTGTAGTATGAAATTGTCTACCGTACAATTTTGAAGAATGAGTGTGGCGCTCGCAGATCGAAGCCAGCACCTTTAAGTTAATGCGATCGGTCAGTTCTCTAGAGCGATTGAGCATAACTATATGAAGAAGGGTAAAGGGAAAGGAAGAAATATTTACCCCATAATATATAGATTAACGCAAAGCATGATTGCTGTAATCTTGCTCTAAACTCCGAAAAACCCGATACTCAAGATGTATATCTAGCTAAAATTCAAACATCCGCCATTTTAGCCTTGCTTTTGGGCTACTGTGCTTGAAACTTCATAATGAGTAACCAAAATTACACTCGGAAAATTTGACTATGATCTGCAAATCCTAGAGGAAGCAGTTCGTTGCCTATTATGTAAAAATCTCAAAAATGCAATTTCCACAGTATATATTTTAGCTAACCTTATAATTCAACCTAGTATGTCTACAGGTACTCCATATACAGAAACAGCTAACCGTATTCTGCTGAAGAAGCAAGGTAAAACTCAGATTTACGCTCTTTGTACAAGTCATTCTTGGTTGTTACCGTTTGATGGCTTAGTTATTCCAGTTGGCTACCAAGGAGGTATAGGCGGATTTGGTCGAGCTTTTTTGGCTAAAGTAGGTCAAACATACTCCGAGGTGAGTTTTGTGGGTTTCATCCAAAAACAGATGTCAAAAAATAAGATGTCTGATGTTAGTCCAGATCAACCACTTCTCATGGCTTTACCTTCGGAGATTAATTTGGCTGTCTCTCAACTTCAGGAAAATGAAGCTGAAAGATTTACTATTCTGGCAACTGTAGAATCAAATTCAGAGTCAGGAAGAATTATCAATGTTAGCAACGCTGCTAAAGCTGCTGCCGCAACGATTCGTCTGGCAACAAAGCAGAGATTGACACGTTTAATCATTCCCCTGTTAGGTAGTGGAGTGAATGGACTGAATAAACAGGAAGTGGCGATCGCTATGTTGCAAGCAATTGATCGCGCATTAGCGACTAATCAAAGTAAAAATCATGTAATTGAAGAAGTCACCATAGTAGACAGAGAAAATATCACTGGAATATTGCGTATAGCTGCACTTCGGCTGAATGATTTCTTGGCTCAAAGTCCTAAAAATGATTTACCTTCAGGTCAAGATCTTCTCAATATTGAGCAAGAAGTTCATGCATTAGCAGAAGTTTTATTAATGCGTAGTTTAGAACCGCCACTAGCTGTTGGCATTCTTGGTGGATGGGGCAGTGGTAAATCCTATATTATGCACCTGATGCAGCAAAAAATGACTCAAATTCGCAGCCAACCCGTAAATGAACAAAAAGCATGGGGTAATTTAGCAAGTTGCGATCGCGATTCAGTTGAAGAACAGCTTTCACCCTACGTAGGACATGTCTATCAAATCACATTTGATGCTTGGACTTATGCTCGCTCTAACCTCTGGGCAAGTTTAATGGAAACGATACTCTTTGAACTAAATCGCCAACTGATTTTGGAAAGACAATTGAAAGACTTAGGAGTTGATGCCTACGCAGGAGGCAAAATTTGGGAAGCACTCAATGAAATGAGCGATCTGCAAAGAAGAGAGTTATTTTATGAGGCAAAATTAACTCAAGAACAATTAGAAGACTTAGAAAAATCAGGCTCGCATAGTCAAGTCGAAAACTTACTTTGGGAAAGTTTAAAGACTTCCAGAAAAAGAGAAAAACAAGCTCTAGAAGATAAAGAAAAAGAACTACAAGAAGAAAAGAAAAAGCTGGATGATAAAATCAGGCAGGTACAACAAGAAGTTGCAGAAATAATTACAAATAAGCCCGAACAAGAAATATGGATTCAGCAAATTAAAGATGAATTACTAGAAAAATATTTAGGCAAAGAGTTTAAGGATTTTGGTTCTTTAGTACTTGTTATGCTAAACTAACAATCAAAATGCCAGTTTAACAAGCATCTAATTCGGAAGTTTTCAAAGTTTCTAAATCCATAAGCCGAGC
>NZ_JACJRE010000128.1 GCF_014697075.1 Tolypothrix sp. FACHB-123
TACCCTTAGACGAGCGCCCATATTTTTGGTCACCTCGGTAGATATCTTATCCGTATTTATTTATCTTTACATAGTTTGGTTTTTTCGCGCCAACCTACTTATTTCACCTCTATTTGATAGTGAGTTAATTGCTTATAAATTGCGTAAATTGAGCTGCATGAATCCTAATTGATGATGCAGACACGCACAATTATCGCGACCGCAGTTATTGAGCGAACGCAATGCAGATATTGCTGTGAATAGTTGAGTTGAATGTTGTCAAAACAGCGCTCGCAAGAGAGAGCAACCCTCAAAAGGAAATCGCCGAGAGCGTTTTGCGCTTGGGTCTTACTTGCGTCTGTCCTGATTTATTTGACGTATCGATAACTTTGACACTAATATACTAGAGGAAAGGTTCGGAACTTGTCAACCAGGTTATGAACTAATTAGAACCAGATGCTTTTTGACGAGTTTTGATGTTAACTGAAGGTGTCATAATATATCAGAACTTTTCTAATTAATGGCAACGTCTAAGGCGAAAGTGACTTTTACGTGCAGTCCTGAGTTAAAAGAAAAACTACAAGAATGGGCGGACAGTGAAAACCGAACGCTATCAAACTTAGTTGAGCTAATCGCCCAGCAAGCAGTAACAGATCATGAAAAAAAATCGAGCAAGAAGTGATATGACTAACACTGACCAACCAGACATCACAACCCAAAACGACATGAGGCAGGAGGGCGCAAACAATCAACAGATTTAGCGTTTCTCATACACAAATCCCCACTAGTAGGAGCTAGAGGGGATGCGTACCAGCGGAGACTGGATTTTTTATTAATTGTCTTGTCATAACGCGGGTAACTCCGAACTGAAAATGTCCTGCAAGACGTTTCGGAACCGCGATCGCATTTCTATAATAACTAGCTTTGCGGTCGCCATGCAAGGAGTTATCCGAAATCACTAGAAAATTTCGGAATGTTCCAAAATGAAATCTCAGAGCGCAGACAGTGCGATCGCTAATCAGGCATTAGCAGCATATAGAGCAACTCACGGCTACGAACCCTCATTCACCAAGCTTTACTGGTGTGTTGCAAACGAAGTGGGTGTTTGTGAGGCTTTGCTAATTCAAATTATTGAAAGTTGGTGTATTGCTAACGCTAAGAATAACAAGCGCGGATACTTCTACGATGAGGAGTGGTGGACTAGTGCTACTTACAGCACATGGGCAGAAAAATATCCAGCGCTGGGTACACAGAAAAGTATCCAAAAAAGGCTACTAGCCCTAGAAAAACTTGGCTATGTTATCTCTTGCCAGCCCAGGAGGAAAGAAGGTAATAGCGCCAAATTCTACCGCGTGGATGCTGTCAAAGTAGGGACGCTGATTCTTCATGATTTAACCATGGTCACTATTAGTGACGAGCCATTTTATACAGAACTACCCAATTATTTAACCGTGGTCACTAATAGTGACGAGCCATTTTATACAGAACTACCGATAGTCACTAATAGTGATGGGGTAGTCACTATTAGTGATGGGGTGGTCACTAATAGTGACGTAGTACCTCCTTTAAAGCCTGTCACAGAGCGGGTTTCAGCGCCTCTATTAGATCAATCAATTAAATTAACTCAATCGATCACTGGAGAGACAGAGAAAAAAGCACAAGAGAAGAGCAAAGAAACTGACCAAGACAAAGTAGTTCCAGATAATCACGACGTTGCTAACTTTAAAAAAGTCTCTGCAACTAATGAGAAATCCACTCATGAGGGCCAATATTCCGGCGCGGCGCGTGAGAATGATTCTCAAAGCTTATTTTTCAGTTCAGACCCAGTTAAAGAAGTCGATTTCCTGCTTTACTATCAGACCTACCAGCGAACGCAAGGCAAAAACATTAACAGCGTTGCTTCATACGTGACTACAGTGCTTTCTAAGCTTGATGAAGGGACTACAGAAGTACTTTGCTTATTCGAGCAATGGAAAGGGGCTTGCAGGACATTAAAGCGTAAGATTAACAACTTCGCTGATGACCCCGCAGAAGTAGAGAAACAGCGTCAGCGCTACGATTTTCCTGGTTGGGAGGCATGGAGGCACGATCATTACTACAATCTGCTTCTAAGTGAAGGACTATCTAAGTTCTGCAAGCATGAAGTTTCTGCCAAATGGTACCAATGGGCTAGTGCCAAGTTTCCTGAAAGATTTGTAGATATTCCCGATTGATAGAACGACAACCACAGCACTGTTCATCTGTGCTTGAGGTTCTACCTGTAAAAATTTAGACCTAATTTCCCTCAAAAATTCATATGTACGCCAGTGACGACAACGTAATTCCTTTTGCCACCACAGCCAACAAGCTACCACCACAGAGTATTGAATCTGAAGAAGCCATACTTGGGGGCATCTTGCTTGACCCCTTTGCCATAGAACGTGTCCGAGACATTTTGAAGCCGCATCACTTCTATCTGGGCGCTCATGGTCGAATTTACAACGCAGCCATTCGACTCAATGCCCAAGAATTGCCCACAGATTTGCTGATGGTCACGAACTATCTAGCTGATAATGGCTTATTAGAAATGATCGGCGGGCGAAACAAGCTAGCATCGCTAGTTGATAGGACTGTATCCGCAGTTAACATCGATGCGCTGGCATCTCTGGTTGTAGAAAAATGGAAGCGCCGAGAACTGGGTAGACTTGGAACCATTGCAATTGAGTTGCAGCACAAATCCAATGAAGAAACCCCCTTAGAGCAAGCCATAGAACAATTACAAGACTTTATTTATGAGTTGCAGCGCTCGTCTAATACTGCTGGAGCTAGCCATATTTCTGATGTAGTTGTGAATCTGTTTCAGGAGATTGAAGACCGCAGCCAAAGTAAGATTTTACCTGGCATTCCCACAGGCTTTTATGACCTGGATACTTTAACAACTGGATTTAATCGAAATGATTTAGTGATCGTTGCCGGTCGTCCGGCGATGGGTAAGTCTGCCTTTGCGGCTCAAATCGCTTTTTATTTAGCATCCACCTATCGAAATCCGGTTGTTGTGTTCAGCTTAGAGATGTCAAAGTTGCAGATTGCTATGCGAGCGCTTTCTAGTGTTGCTGGCATAGAAAGCGCTTTTTTGAAAACTGGGCGCATCTCAAACACACAATGGGAATCAATATCACAGGGTATCGGCACACTATCAGAACTACCTATTTACCTTGATGACCGCCCAGATCCGTCATTAACCTATATTGAGGCTGAGTGTCGTAAAATCATGGCACAAGAGCGCCGTGATTTGGGATTAATCGTCATAGATTATCTACAACTGATGGATGGCAACGGTGGGGCTAACAGAAACCATGAGATAGAAAAGCTCACACGCGGGCTGAAGCGTTTAGCGATGAAGTTGCAGACTCCAATATTGTGTTTATCGCAACTATCAAGAGCAGTGGAAACTCGTAGTAATAAACGCCCCCTGCTCTCAGATTTACGTGACAGCGGCGGAATTGAGCAGGACGCGGACAAAGTAATTATGTTATATCGTGATGAATATTACGACCCGAATACGGTAGAAAGAGGAGTTGCAGAGATTATCCTTGCTAAAAACCGCGACGGGGCTACAGGCACAATTAAGCTGCTGTTTGATGCACATTTTACAAAATTTAAGAATATGGTGCGAGCGCAGCCAGTACAAAGTGTTTGGGATTGATAAAGTATGGTCAGGGAAACATTTCTCTGACTATGCATGATGGAAATGTATGTTAATAGAAAGCTTGCAAGGACAGTTTTAGGATTTTTTTCACTAACAAAACGTTGACACACTCAGAGATATTCCATGCAAAAATAACTTTTTCAACTCAAGGTTATCTAATGAACAAGTTCATACTACTGATTCTGGTAATCAGCATCTACTGTTTCAGCGGCTAAGCCTGATGCCAACTTCCTAGACACAGCTTTGAGAGTTATGCTTCTGATTGAAAAAGTAGAACAATTGTGTGGGAAGAAGCCTGAGAAGCGATCGCAAGTTTATTAGCATCAGTTATCTATGAGCTTTACACAGGGATACCTACGGTATCCCTGTGTAAAGCTCATAAAAATTATATTCATGTGTAAAACCCAGTGCTAAC
Organism: Tolypothrix sp. FACHB-123; assembly: GCF_014697075.1. Classification (GTDB taxonomy): domain Bacteria; phylum Cyanobacteriota; class Cyanobacteriia; order Cyanobacteriales; family Nostocaceae; genus Aulosira. The sequence continues at coordinate 4,083 of NZ_JACJRE010000128.1, forward strand.
TTCTGCTGCTAACACGGTTTTTAAATTTAAAGTATTGAATGAGAAAGGGCCACTTACTGTATTCAACAATAAACTTGACACTGCTTATATGTCAAGACTAACTAACAGCAAACACCCTCAGCAACTTGATGCGATCGCTTTTGCAAGGACAGTTTTAGGATTTTTTTCACTAACAAAACGTTGACACACTCAGAGAGATTCCATGCAGCAAATAACTTGTTCAACTCAAGGTTATCTAATGAACAAGTTCATACTACTGATTCTGGTAATCACCATCAGTTATTTTACAGCGGTTAAGCCTGATGCCAACTTCCTAGACACAGCTTTGAGAGTTATGCTTCTGATTGAAAAAGTAGAACAATGGTGTGGGAAGAAGCCTGAGAAGGAGAAAAAATCAAATAACTCAAGTAAAAAACATCTGTAGATAATCAACAGTGTCTTAGTCTATAACTGAGACACCGTTGTTATGTATAGCATTACTAGAGCGTGAGTCTATTAGAGGGCCAGCCTATCTGGCTCATGCCAATTAAGCAAAATTCATGAAGGCATTTCTTACTTTGGATATGAAAGCCTGACTGCAAAAGACTTTTGAGAGCCAATGCTGTGCATCGCTGTTGCCCGGTCGGGGCTATGCTTTGAATCATAAAGATAATAAGGATTTTTGGTCAAGTTGTTGATATGAAATAGCCTAGAAAGCTTATTTTACCGTTCCCAATTTTACTCTCCCCAAATGTTGAAGTGCCTTTTATGCCTAGCTTTCAGCATTATTGGTTTCCTTAGCAAGCAAAATTTCTCCATTGCTATACAAAGGCGACTCTTGTCTTTTCGCATTAATTGATGCAAAGTCTGTTGGATCATAACCAATATCGCCCACAAAACAGAATGAAAGGACAAGGCTAAAATTTTCCTGGTTTAATTGTTCTAAGTTTAGATTACTCGGAATCAACTTTTCAATATCATAAAGGAATTTATTCCACTCTCGTTGAGAGTGAACATCGGCACTTAGAGCCTGTTCTCTGCAAAAAATTTCAATGAGTTTCACATTTTGTTCTTTTTGTTCTTCAAAACAAGTCTCTATCTCAGCAAATACGCTACGCATAAAATTGGGATATCTTCCTGATAGAGATAAGCACGCAATGATTGTTGTTTTTACAACTTCTGATACTTCATATTTTTTCTGTTGTTTTAATCTGAACCAAATAATTTTAAGTATTTTGTAAATATTGATTAACCGCTTAACAGTTCTAGGTGACAGATCAACTTGTTGACAACAGTATTTTAAAGTATTGAATTCTTCCTTAGTAAATTTAACAATTTGAGATGGCAGTTCTTCGTCTTCCTTAGAAAAAACATCATTAGATTCAGCAGAAACAGATGTAACCTGATTATTGTCTTCAGTAATTTCACTATTGGAGCTAGTCTCCGACTGAAATGATAGAGAAAGTGTATTTGTTTGATTATTTGGTTCTTCAGTAGCTATTATGCCAAATTATTAGTTATAGCACTCATATAAACACAAAAAAAGCATCTTTATTTTGCCAAAAGCCTTATATGTATTGACA
>NZ_JACJRE010000129.1 GCF_014697075.1 Tolypothrix sp. FACHB-123
AAACTTAGGTGCTAACAAAGTTTCATCCCTTGATTTCCAGACTGCTCTCTAAACTAAACTGTTTAGTTTGCACTTGGTGACAGCTTCGCCAGCTCTTCCCCAAAGAGGACGAGATCAATTTCGCCTTGTACTTCAACACCACCATCACCGCTTGCTCTCGCTGCAAGTGCAAAAACTCCAACACACTATCCCCAGTCGGCGGTAAGCCTGTCATCTTGATAAAAAAATCTTTCAAATCTTTCTCGTAAGCCCGCCGAGTATTAGGGTTGCGCTTATCAGCCAACAACTGCGCCAACACATCGGGGTCGCCTTGAAGCTCTGCGTCAAAATATCTAGTTATTGGCGCATCTAAACACGCTTCTAACTCAACTTTAACCAGATCACCCCATCTTGGCTCGTTAGGCATAAATGCTTACTTACTCGTTATTGATAATACAACTTTCCAATAACGTACATCATACAACCACAGGGAAGAGCATAAATGTTTACACCCCGGTAGAAGCTAAATATTTTTTGCGGAAGTGGTTGGGTATTATTTAGCTATCTTGAGTATGTAATTTCCTGCTTTGATATCAAAATTGATAGCTAAAAGTGGGGTATGTGGTGCAGCAGTCTTTGGGCTACGTCAGTTTACAAACCACCAGCCGCAGCGAGGCTTATATATACGGTGTCTGTACCAGTTTCTATACAAGTTCTCTTGTAATGCGATCGCTTCCCCCGTTAGTTCATGTGCGAATGGCACTAAGAAAAGCTCTAAGCCATACAGGATAAGCGCTACAAATTTTAAAGCTATTAAACATTGTCGGGACGGGGCAGGCGATTGTCCTTGATGAAGTGTTGCGATCGCAAAAGTTTTCGGTCTACTGACCGTCTGACTGATGTTGATTGGTTTTTGGTGTTTATTAATAAGCTAAACTTATCCTTTATTCAAAGCTATCAGCTTTTGCACTTTTCTTCAAAAACGGTATCACAGACTACTATTTTTTAGCGATCGCAGAACTTTTCGGTCTACTGAAGTTTGTTCCTGGTTACGCCAGGAGCGGTGTTGGGATGCCTGTGGCAGTAAACTATGCTATGCCTAACTCTAGACAGTGCAAAGATGTACGGGTTGTCCAAAAAATTTTTAGGTAGGAAAAGCTTACTCGTTCATGAAATACTTTCAAAAAGACGAGCAAGCAAACATCATAAATACTACTGTGACACTACGAGTACAAATTCTCAAGGATAAATTTAATCAAAGTCTGGGACTACCTTTTAAAGAATTATTGCCGGAATCTGCAATTAAGCAAGCAATCTCTGAGCTAAAAGTTTAGCTGTTTGGGGAATTCGCCAACGGTATCCGAATCTCGGTGCTATGCCCAATTTAAATGACGATTAGCTTACCGCTGTGCGGAAGTAAAAAGTCACAGAGACGCGATTAATCGCATCTCTACTCACAAGGATTGTATTGCTTGCTTTTACACCATGCTGTACTAGTTCAGAGTTGGGCAGTTATTTAACGTAAATTTTTATACTGCTATAATGATTTAATTTACTGTTTACGGCACTTTAATGATATGAGCAGAGCTTCTCAATGGGACAAATAGGGATAAATGACCTCACTAGAGTTGGAAATGCATTCTCAGCTTGTCCTATTACGTAATCTGGCTTAAGAGCATATCGCTTGAATGTCTAAACTCCAGCCAATGTGGATTTGTTTATGAACTCCCATAAACGTTTATACTTCCTTGCTTCTCTTGCTTGTCTTTTGGTAATTCTTAGTAGTTGCTTACAATCTCCACCTCAACCCCTACGAGTAGGTGGGAATGTTTGGCCAGGCTATGAAAGCCTCTATTTGGCGAGCGATTTGGGCTATTACAACAATAACCAGATTCAATTAGTAGATTATCCTTCGGCAACGGAAGTTAGTCGAGCCTTGCGTAATGGCGATCTAGAAGTGGCCGCCTTGACCTTAGATGAAACACTTTCCGTGGCAGAGACCAATCATGATGTCCGGGTGGTGCTGATTACCGATGTGTCTGCTGGGGGGGATGCAATTCTTGCCAAGCCAGGAATTGAGACGTTGGCAGCATTAAAGGGGCGGCGAGTGGGAGTAGAATCTAATGCCCTGGGTGCGCTTGTGATTACACGGGCGTTGGAACAGGTGAATTTGTCTCCCCAGGATCTAAAGATTGTCTCTCTGGGAGTTTCTGAACACGAGTTTGCCTTCAAGCAGGGATCTGTGGATGCAGTGGTCACCTTTGAGCCTGTTCGGTCTAAGCTCCTGAAGATGGGAGCAAATTTATTGTTTGACAGCAGGCAAATTCCAGGGGAAATAGTAGATGTATTAGTTGTACCACAAACAGTTCTGGAAAGTCAGAGAAAGCAGCTTGACGTGCTGATACAGGGCTGGTTTCGTGCCCTCGATTATCTAAACAAGCATCCTGAGGATGCAGCAAAACGGATGGCTCCTCGGCAAGGCTTAAACCCGAAGCAATTTTTGGCCACGCTGGAACTGCTTCATATCCCAGACTTTCAGGAGAATCAACAATTGCTCAGTAAAGCCGATCCCAAGCTGCTGAACGTGTTACGGAAGTTATCTAAACTGATGCTTGAAAAAGATTTATTGAAACAAGCAGTTCAGGTAGAGTCACTATTGGATGATCGTCTGGTGAAAGCGTTGCCATAGCCATATCGGTAGTCTTTTTTAATCAAAGATGAGGTAAAAGAACATCCTTTCAAGCAATTGATTGTTTCTACCGAATCGTTGACTGTAGTCAGAGAACTACCTCCACATATTGAACTCTTTTTCAAAAATAAACCCACGAAGCCTCTATGAAGCGTTTTCCATTTCCGTTACAATATTCGATTCCAGTGACTCTGTTGTTGTTCAGCAGTATTGCTGGTTTCTATGCTTTCCAGCAGGAAGTGTCGATGGCAAATCGACGGGTGGAGGAACAAACGATTCAAAAAGCCAAGTTTTTAGGCAGCAAAACCTCTGCGCTGTTGGAGTTTATTTACCGAACTCATAACGATAAGTTGGCTGATCTAGAAAGTGCCAATCTCGTAGTTAGTCAGCTGGGGGGAGAGCCGAATTTAAAACTGGCGGTGTTGCTTGATGAGAATGATCGGGTTATCTTAGCGACCCATTATAAGTTGCGTAGTCAGCATTTAAGGGAAACACCGTTAACAAAGGAGGCTCAAAACAGTGCTTGGTTGTCCCAGTCCAGGAAAACCCTAGCGGGACAGGTCGAAATCGCCCAGGATCGGAAGAACCTAGCTGTCTTTTATCCCGTAAGGTTTAAGCCAAAATCAGGTGAACTACGTTCGTCGCGAATTGGCGTTCTGGTGTTGGAATACGATTTGTCTGCCCAGGAACAACAAGCGTGGCAGTTTGCGTTGCAGCGATCATTGCAGACAGGTGGCATCTTAGTGTTGCTGAGTGCGATCGCATGGTTATTCTTTGAAAGAACTGTAACCCGCCGAGCGGCTCATCTGGTTGCGGTCAGCAACAGTTGGGGTGGCGGGAATCTGAGTGAGCGAACCCAATTGCAAGGGTCAGATGAACTCGCACAAATTGCTGTTGAGTTTAACCAGATGGCGAATCAGTTACAGCAAGAGACTCAGAATTTACGCGAAGCCAATCGCAAGCGAGAAAGTGCTGAAGAAGCCTTGCGACAAGTCATTGAAGGGACGGCCGCCGTTACGGGACAAGACTTTTTTCCGGCGTTAGTGACCCATATTGCCAAAGCCCTGGAAGTTCGCTACGTTTCGGTTTGTCAGGTAACTCCTGAGGGGTTCCAGGTACTAGCTTTTTTTGCGGATGGAACTCTGCAAGCCCCAGAATTATTCCACAAACTATTCCCCTGCTTGACAGAGGCCTGGCAACCTGGACAATGTTGCATCCCTGAGTCAATCAAGATACTCTACCCAGATCAAGCTTTGTTTTCAGAATTAAACATTGAAAGTTACTTGGGGGTTGAACTACAAACAACCGAGGGTAAACCCATTGGCAATTTGTGCATTTTCCACGATCACCCCTTACTCAATCCTGAATGGGCCAAGACACTCTTACGCATCTTTGCAGCTCGCGCTGGCTCTGAGCTAGAACGCTATCAAACTTCTCTGGAAGTGGAAAAACTTAATAATGAACTCGAACAACGGGTACAAGAGCGTACTGAACAACTACAAGAACGAGAACTACAACTGCAAGCGACCAATGCAGAATTGTTGCGAGCGACTCATCTTAAGGATGAATTCCTGGCCAACATGAGTCATGAACTCCGAACTCCCCTCAATGCCATTTTAGGGATGTCCGAAAGCTTGCAAGAACAGATATTTGGAGCCATTAACGAAAAACAAGAATTTGCTTTGAAAATGATTGAACGCAGTGGTTCACACTTACTTGAACTCATTAACGAAATTCTTGACTTGGCCAAAATTGAATCGGGTCAAATTGAGCTGGATTATCAACCAACTGCGATCGCACCACTGTGTCAATTAAGCCTTGCTTTTATTAAGCAGCAAGCTTATAAAAAACGCATTCAGGTTGAAACTCAACTGCCTGAGTATCTGCCAAACTTAATGGTAGATGAACGACAGATTCGTCAGGTTTTACTTAATTTACTCAATAATGCGGTGAAATTTACGCCGGAGGGCGGGCAAATTACACTCAAAGTTGAGTATTTTCCGGTGTCTACACCTATTGCAGAAAGAGCGGTTATCCCTCAGTCCCTAACAGACGAGCTAAGTTCTCTGTGTTGTGTGAGGTTTTCCGTGCAAGATACTGGAATTGGCATTGCACCTGAAAATATCCATAAACTCTTCCAACCTTTCATCCAAATTGATAGTGCGCTCAACCGTCAGTACTCTGGTACAGGTTTAGGTTTAGCGTTGGTGAAAAATATTGTTGAGCTACATGGTGGAGAAGTCGGTCTCACTAGCGAAGTAGGGATCGGAAGCTGTTTTACCTTTACGCTACCCTGTGTAGAGAATCATTCTATAGTCGCCACACCGACAATTCAGTCAGAAACAACTTCTGAATCTAGTCAGCTCTTGGATCTAGCACACAAATCACCCATCATTTTGTTGGCTGAGGATAACGAAGCTAATATTGCTACAATTTCCAGTTACCTAACCACAAAAGGCTATAAAATTCGCCTTGCTAAAAATGGTCGAGAAGCATTAGAGCAAGTTCTAACCGAACCTCCCGATCTAATTTTGATGGATGTGCAAATGCCAGAGATGGATGGCTTAACAGCAATGCAAAAAATTCGTCAAATTCCCGAGCTTGAAATCGTCCCTATGATTGCCCTGACTGCATTGGCAATGAAGGGCGATCAAGAAAAATGCTTACAGGCTGGAGCGAATGATTACCTGAGCAAACCTGTAAAACTCAAGCAGCTTGTAACTATGATTCAGAAGCTCTTAGGGACTTCCAGAAAATAAACTATTCCATTAACAAGAATGATAATCATTTTAAGGGGGGAATGAAGGGGCTGCCGTCGGCAGCCCCTTCATTCCCCTTT